>CAUZHN010000015.1:0-45457 GCA_963579625.1 Gemmatimonadales bacterium UBA6960 | reverse complement strand
AGGGCCAGCTGTTGTCGGGGTAGTCCGGGACCGGAGTCTTCCTATGAGTAGGCTCCCTCCAGTGCTGGTAGCCCAGATTGATGTCCCGCGCAACGCGCTGATAGAGCCAGCCCTTCGTGACCAGAGGGCGGCCGAGGCGTTGGTCAGAATCCTGGCCCCCTTCAGCCAAGACTTAGGGGGAACCATAGCGGCTGTTGGGGCTGAACGCCCCGTGATAGCCATTCTCCCGGAGGCTCCGTTTTACGAGAGTTGGAATACGGGAGTCGAAAATCAAATGCGGGGCATCGCCCGTGATTTGGATTTGCCCATCCTTGTCGGCGCACATGTTTTCGACGATAACATTTCGAAAAGAAATAACTCTGAGGTGCCTCATAACGCTATTATGCTTGTCGAGCCTGATGGTGCCACCCGTCTCGTCCACAGCAAGATCCGTCTGGTCCCCGGCGTGGAATATCCTGGTCTGCTTCCCGGTCCGCGGAGGGGCATTCTCCAAATCGGGGGCCTTAGCCTGGGTGTGGCGATATGCTTCGAGGCGGCGTTTGGAAGGGATGTGCGGAGGCTCAGAAAAGACGGTGCGGAGCTACTGGTGAACCCCACAAATGACGGTTGGTTTAGGCCCTCGCTCTTCGGGATAGAGTCGGCTGCTCACGCACAACATCGAGCCCATCTGATCCTTAGGGTGGTGGAGACTCGCATGGGCGCCGTGCGATCGTCGCTCGGAGGTGAACTGTTGGGGATTGATCCTGATGGTCGCATCTCAGTGATACGTCCCGTGGGAGAAGAGGGAATGAGCACTGTATTGCCGTTGGTTTCCCCGATTATGACAGGCTATGTGCTCTACGGGGATGCAGGGGTATTCGCGGGTCTTTTGTTTCTTGTTATTCTCCTGTTTCCCAGAAGCAAGCGAACAGGGATGGAGCGACCCTCTAGGCCATCGCACGTGTGGGGTGCTTTCAGATGATTGGTCCCGGTACGGTTGAGGGTCCGGGTTGAAGCCTTTTGACGTGGTTTCTATATTTAGATGTTTGTTATCAATGGCGGGGCTAGACAAGTTTCGCCGTGTGTTCTGTCGTCTGGAGAAGTGTCATGAAGCAGGGAATACATCCCGAGTATCGGGCGGCCCAGATCGTCTGCTCCTGCGGGAACATCGTTGAGACACAGTCTACGAAGGATCGACTAAGCGTTGAAATCTGCGCTGTCTGCCATCCGTTCTATACAGGGAAACAGAAGCTTGTAGACACCGCCGGCCGCGTCGAGCGATTCAACCGGAAGTACAAGCAGAACGACGGGTCGTGACGTCGGAGGTAGGAAAGTCGTTTTCGTTGCCCCCTCCCTCTTTTCTCCTTCCCTTCCCTCCGGTTCCTCGATGAAGGTCGTGTTAGTAGATGAGAGATTGGTCAAGCGTCTCAAGGACGCCGTGCTTCGGCTTGAGGCTGTGAACCTGCGGCTCGCCGATCCTGAAGCGGTCAGTGATCTGGGACTCCTGAGAGAACTCGGTCGGGAACACGCTCAGCTGGAGCCCGTTGCAAAATTAGCTGGTGAGCTAGGGGAGGCAATTCACGAACTGGAAGGTGCTCGGGAGCTGGCTCAAAGTCAGGGGGATGAGGATCTCCGTGCACTGGCCAGGGAGGAGGCGGAGTTTCTGGGACGCCGGATCGAGGAACTTACGGGTACGGCCCGGCGTCTGCTCATCCCCGAAGACCCCCTACAGAAACGGGACGCGGTAGTTGAGGTCAGAGCGGGCACAGGGGGAGACGAGGCCGGTCTCTTCGCCGCCGAATTACTTAGGATGTACCAGAGGTTCGCTGAGCGACAAGGCTTCAGCGTTGAGCTTCTGGATCTCTCTGAGGGCATTCGCGGGTCGGTGAAGGAAGCGATCATTGTCGTTCGTGGATCGGGTGCTTATGGGATGCTTCGGTTCGAGTCCGGTGTGCACAGGGTACAGAGGGTCCCTGAAACCGAAAGCCAGGGGAGGATTCACACCTCTGCTGCAACGGTGGCAGTGCTGCCGGAGGCTGAGGAGGTAGATATCAAGATCGATCTCGGGGAACTTCGTATCGACGTCTTCCGGTCTTCGGGGCCCGGGGGACAATCTGTGAACACAACAGACTCTGCAGTCCGCATTACCCACCTTCCGACGGGGCTCGTAGTGAGTTGCCAGGATGAGAAGTCTCAGCACAAGAACAAGGGGAAGGCGCTGAAGGTGCTCCGCAGCCGGCTACTTGCCCACAAGATTGCGGAGAGTGAGGCTGAGCGAGCACGGGAGCGGAAGGCGCAGGTCGGGACAGGTGACCGGTCGGCAAAAATCAGAACATATAACTTCCCTCAGAACCGCATCAGTGATCACCGGATCTCCCTCACCCTCCATAAGATGGAGGCGGTTTTGGATGGCGAGCTAATGGAGTTGCTTCAGGCCCTGCAGCTAGCTTATGAGGAAGAGCGTTTTTTGGAGGATGTGTGAGCCACACCCGTTCGGGACCGTCCCTCTGGTCTGATCCGCCACCAGATGGGATGCCCTGGACTGTTCTACACTTGGTCACTTGGAGTGCGGGGTATCTGGAGGAAAAAGGGATTGCAGGGGCGAGGCTGGATGTCGAGCACCTTCTCGCCCATACACTCGGCGTGGATCGGCTTCAGCTCTATCTCGACTTCGACCGGCCCGTACCGCCGGATGAACTCGCCCGGTTCAAGCCGCTCCTCCGCGAGCGAGCACGGCGGAAGCCGCTCCAGTATATTCTCGGACGAACCTCGTTTCGGGACTTGGAGTTGCTGACTGATTCCAGGGTGCTCATCCCACGTCCGGAAACCGAAGAATTGGTGGAAGCCATACTGGAGCAAGTTGGGGGATGGGGTCGGCAGAGCCTTCGGGCACTTGACGTGGGTACTGGAAGCGGAGCGATTGCACTATCGCTCGCTCATGAGGGACCCTTTTGCCTTGTGGTCGCGACTGATTCGTCTGCTGGAGCGGTGGAGGTTGCGCAAGCGAACGCGCGAGTTCATGGGTTAGAAGGAAAGGTCGAGTTTCGCATTGGCGAGTCCCTCGATCCGCTGCGCCCCGGTGAGCAATTTCACGTATTGGTTTCCAATCCTCCGTATGTTACGGAGGAGGACTTCGAGAGCCTGGAGGCTGAGGTACGGGTCTGGGAACCGCGTTCTGCGCTCGTTGCGGCGGAGGGAGGACTCGCGGTGCTTAACGATCTCGTGTCCCGAGCACCGACTGCCCTGACGAAAGGAGGGCTTCTCGCCCTTGAGGTCGGGGCGGGCCAGGCTCCCGTCGTCACAGAGCGGATTCGCAGCACGGTCGGGTTCGATCCTCCGGTGGTTTTGCGAGACCTCAGTCGGGTTGAGCGACTGGTGCTTGCCACCTGGTGGGGTGAGGGCCAGTCCGGTCTCGATAGGATCGTCGCGGGAGAAGCTCGTGATGACAGAATCAGCCTGACTGTGAGGTCTCAGTAAGATGTCTAGCATCGATGCAATGGCGAAGAATTTGGGGCAGAACCTGGGCCGCACGGACGAGTATCAGGCTCTGAAGCAGGCTGCAGCAGCAGTGGATGACGATCGCGAGTTGGTTGAGCTGAAAAACAAGCTGGAGAAGATCGAGTCCGAGCTTGTGGTTCGGTTGCGGAGTGGGAAGGAACCAGATGAGACGTCACGTAAAAAATACGAAAGTCTTGCTGAGGACCTCCAGGTCAGGTCTGCGTATCAGCGACTTGTGGCCTCCCAAACCAACTTCGACAAGGTCCTTCAGCGCGTGAACGACATCATCGCGAAGGGGATCCAAGAAGGGGCGTCAAGCCGGATCATCCTCCCGTCCTGATCGGAGCTGTACATGCCGTCCCTCAAGATTTTCAAGGATGTGGTTTACCGGCTGATCAATCCAATAGTCAAGGCGATGGTTCGATGGCGGGTGCATCCAAACGCAGTTACGACAGTGGGTTTCGGGGTGACGGTGACGGCCGGAGTACTCTTCCACTTTGATCACGTCCGCTGGGCCGGCCTGTTCGTATTGCTTGGAGGGATCGTCGACATCTTCGACGGGCAGGTGGCCCGAGCGAGCGAACTCGCGTCAAAGTTTGGATCGTTCTACGACTCGACACTTGACCGTATCAGCGAGATTGTCGTCTTTCTTGGCTTGCTTTCGCTGTACAACCAGTACGGAAGGGACCTTGCCGACGTCTGGATGGTTTATGTGATTGCGCTGGCCATGGGGGGATCCCTGATGGTCAGCTATACGAGAGCGAAAGCTGAGGCGCTTGGCCTCGATTGTTCGGTGGGTCTAATGCAGCGAGCTGAGCGTGTCGTCCTCCTCGGCGGGGGATGCCTGTTAACCGGGCTGATGTGGCAGGGACTGGTGTTGAAGGTGATCCTTATTGTCTTAGCCATTACAGCGATCCTCACGGCGATCCAGCGGATCGTATGGGTCTACCAACATGAATCGGGGGTCCTACTCGATTCGGTCCAGAAATCACGTGAGGTATACAATGAAAGGGAGAGCCTTGAGTGAGTGATCGACCTCGGATTAGGGCTGGGAACGGACGCCTCGGAGTTCTCCTGCCAGGGTTAGGAGCTGTCTCGACCACGTTCGTCGCAGGGGTGGAGGCGGCCCGGAGGGATATGACCAAGCTGCTGGGTTCTCTGACCCAAATGAACACGATCCGGTTAGGGAAGAGAACGGAGTTGCGGACACCATTGGTCAAGGATTTCCTTCCGTTGACTCCGCTGGAGGACCTAGTGTTCGGCTCGTGGGATCCGATTCCAGACAACGGGTACCAGAGCGCAGTGAAAGCAGATGTGCTCAAAGCCAAGCACCTTGATCCCATTCGAGACTTCCTCGAGGGGATAGAGCCCATGCCGGCCGTATTCGATCAAGAGTACGTCCGCCGGCTGGATGGGACGAACGTCAAGACCGGCCGTAACAAGATGGAGTTGGCGGAGCAGCTCCGGAATGATATTCAGCGGTTCAAGCGGGAGAAGGGGTGTGACCGTTTGGTCATGATTTGGTGCGGTTCAACGGAGGTCTTCCTTAGACCTGGGCCGGCGCATGAGTCACTGAAAGCCTTCGAGGCTGCGATGGAGGCGAACGATCTGGCGATCGCACCGAGCATGATCTACGCCTATGCCGCAATCATGGAAGGCGTCCCCTACGCGAACGGGGCTCCCAACCTCTCAGCGGATGTTCCCGCCCTAGAGAAAGCTGCTGAGGAGTTCGGAGTACCAATCGCCGGAAAGGACTTCAAGACAGGTCAGACGCTGATGAAAACGATTCTTGCTCCGGGGCTAAAAGCCCGGATGCTGGGGATCGAAGGGTGGTTCTCCACGAACATCCTGGGGAACCGAGATGGTGCTGTACTCGACGACCCTGATTCGTTCAAGACCAAGGAGGAGTCAAAGCTGGGCGTTCTAGAGCACCTCCTCCAGCCCGATATGTACCCGGAACTTTACGGCGACCTGTATCACAAGGTTCGGATCAATTACTACCCACCTCGTGGAGACAACAAGGAGGGATGGGACAACATTGATATCGTTGGGTGGATGGGCTACACCATGCAGGTCAAAGTCAACTTTCTTTGCCGAGATTCCATTCTAGCTGCTCCCATCGTACTTGACCTTGCGCTCTTTCTGGATCTGGCTTCCAGAGCGGGACTGTCGGGGATCCAAGAGTGGCTCTCTTTCTATTTCAAGAGTCCACAGACCGCTGAGGGGCTATATCCAGAGCACGATCTTTTCATACAACACCGGAAGTTGAAGAACACCCTTCGTTGGCTCGGTGGTGAGGAGCCATTGACCCACCTGGGTTTGGATTATTATGGCTATGAATGATCACCCCTTGGCCTTGGCCCAGCACGAGATTGCGGGAGAGTGATGGAGCGAGGTTTCTTCCTCGTCCTAGAAGGGGTGGAGGGTGCCGGAAAGACTACGCAGGCTCGCCTGATCTCTCATTGGCTGGAAGAACTGGGAATTCCGCACCAACTGGCTCGCGAGCCTGGGGGAACCCTACTAGGCGAAGCCGTTCGCGAGGTACTCCTCGAATCTGATGGGCTCGAGATCCTCCCGGAGACAGAGTTGCTCTTGATGCTTGCCGCGAGAGCCACATTCGTACGCCAAGTGGTTGAGCCGGCGCTCGCGAGGGGAGAAGTGATGGTCGCGGATCGATTCGAACTCTCCAGTTTAGCCTATCAAGGCCTGGGACGGGGATTGGGCTTGCACCGAGTTCGGGAGCTAAATGCCTTTGCGACAGGGGGGGTTCACCCCGATCTGACGCTAGTCTTCGACCTCCCCGTCACGATGGGGCGGAATCGTCAGGATATGGCTGGCAAGGTGCAGGACCGGATCGAAGGGGAGGGAGCCGACTTCTTGGAGTCTGTGAGAAAGGCGTACCGGATGCTGGCCGAGGAGGATGGTTCGGTGGAGTTAGTGGATGCCTCCCTCTCCGAAGCGGAGGTTCATCGCACAGTCCGTGAGTTTCTTAGGTCTGGTTTTCCGGAACTCTTTGACCCTGGAAGGGGTTGAGAACGGGCCCCGTTTGCCTTCCGGACGCTGAAGTTTCCCCTATATCTTGCAAAGGCGAAATGGAATCGAGACATACCCCCATCGGACCCAGCGTCGTTCTCTTGCTGGCCCTGGTGATCGGGGGATGGTTCCTGCAGCAGGGCCTCGCGCAGGGGAGGAATGGAGATCAAGAGGCCCGGCTTTTCGGCGAGGTAGTTGACTATATCGCGGACCGCTATGTGGATGAGGTGGATCGCGAAGACCTGTACGAATACGCAATTGACGGGATCCTCGAACAGCTTGGCGACCCAAACACCTCGCTCCTGAACACGAGTGCATACGAAGATTTTCGGATCCAAACCGAAGGGGATTATGGCGGTGTTGGTCTGCAGATCGCGGACCGTGATGATTACATTATTGTCATAAGTCCCCTTCCAGGTACACCTGGGTCCCGGGCGGGTATCCGAGCAGGGGACCTTATCGTGGGCGTGGGGGCTGAATCGGCGCGGGGCTGGTCGGCGCAGCAGGCTGTCCAGGTTCTGCGCGGCGCTCCGGGAAGTTCGGTGGAGGTCACGATTGAGCGGCCCGGGATTGAAGCTCCGATCGCCTTCACTCTCACCCGCGAGCGGGTGCAGCTTCGGTCGGTTCCTTTCTCTATGCTTCTAGATGGGTCGGTAGCATACGTTCCGCTGCGCCTCTTCAGTGAGGCATCGACCAGGGAGGTTCGGGCAGCGGCTGACTCACTCCGAGAGGAAGGGGCTACATCGATTGTCCTGGACCTCCGGGGGAATCCCGGAGGAGTTCTCGACCAAGGTGTCGGCGTTACTGACCTGTTTCTTGATCGGGGGGTCAGCGTAGTCGAAACGCGGGGAGAGCAGGGTGGGCCAAACGGGATCCTCCGTGGATCGACGGCGGACCGGTACGGGGGGATGCCGATCGTGGTTCTGGTCGATCGAGGAAGCGCTTCCGCTTCAGAGATCGTAGCTGGGGCGCTCCAGGACTATGACCGGGCCCTGCTTGTCGGAGCGAGTACCTTTGGCAAAGGCTCCGTCCAAAGCCTGTTCAACCTAACTGGCGGCAACGTGCTGAAGTTGACGACAGCCCGGTGGTATACGCCGTTAGGGAGGTCGATCGAGCGGCCAGCGAGTCGGTTGGATCGGGACGAGCCTGCCGGTTCTGGAGAGGAGGAGAATCTCGCGATTACAGTCATGGGGCGGTATGCTTTCCCCCCAGATACCACTGGTCGGCCGACGGTAACCTCGACAGCCGGACGCGACCTATATGGGGGGGGCGGGATTGTTCCCGACGTGCTCGTCTCCGTGGACACCCTCTTCACGGACGAGCAAGCGGCAGTCAGGGTTCTCTTCCAAGAGGGTGCCGCGTACAATGTTGGTCGCTTCGACTACGCGGTCAGATACCTTCAGAACAACCAGGGCGTGGGGATCGACTTCGAGGTTGGAGAGGCTGAATTGGCCGAGTTGTTCGACCAACTCCAGGCGGAGCATGGCCTGAGCATGGAGCGTGAGACTCTCGAACGCGCAGCGCGGTACGTAGGGCTCGACCTTGAACAAGAGATCGCGCTCCAGGGCTGGGGTGAGCTCGGAGAATTCCAAAGGAGGATCCCATACGATAATCCCCTTCAGGCCGCACTAAATCTCCTGCGGATGGCTGACTCACAGGAGGACTTGTTCTCCCGTGCCAGTTGGTATCCAACAGCCCAGCCACAGGCTGTTTCTGCGACGGGGATCGACCGCTAAATCCAGATGCTGCCGCGGCACGTAGGGCGGAGTTATTCCAGCTCCCGGACGCTTTATCACTCGGCTCCACCATCCCACGGCAGTGCTCTGATGCCCCCCCCCGCGAAGTTTCGAAGTGCTGATGAGCGTGGGAACACTTGCTCTGATTCGCCTGACCGGAGTTCTTTCCGCGCGGGCTCCAGAGCCAATCAAGAGTGAAATGAGGGAAGTCCAAGTGCGGTGCGATCCAGACTAAGGCGAGGTAAATCTTCTGCAAGTGTATCTTTTTCTCGGCTTTCCGGTCGCTCCACGCCTCTCTCTAGAGGTGAAAGACCTAACCTGTGGCTCAAGCGGGCAAGAGGGTCTGTCACAAGGTATACGGTGCTCGGCACGAGAGCCTTCGCAGAAACCTCGCTGGCCTTCATCCGGACATGGACTGCTGGATAATTGTCGAGGGCTAACGCAAAATGCGCGATCGAGAAGGGGTGCCGCTCCCCTTTGTGAGCTCTTTATCGTGGGTCTTGTTGCGGTGCTGGATACGCTGATCCAGCGCTACTTCCACCGGCGAGATGGCCTTACCGTGGGCGTATCTTCCGCGGAGGTGGGGCGGAGTCTTGAGTCCGTAGACGAATTCATGTCACTTACAGTCGTGGAGTGGGCATAGGCGTGTTGGAGCCGCGGCAGGAATCACTCTTAGTGAGTCGGGCTGTGGTAGGGAAGAGAGGTGGAAAATGTTTATTGATAGGGTGACGATTACCGTTGAGGGTGGTGCTGGGGGGTCAGGTGCCGAGGCCTTTCAACGTGAGTCGGGAAGGCCCCGAGGAGGGCCTTCGGGAGGGGATGGGGGGGAAGGGGGAGATATAGTCTTCGTATGCGATCCTCAACTCGCAACCCTGTTGGATTTCCGATATCGTTCAGAGTATCGGGCGGCTTGTGGGGCGCATGGTGAAGGGAGCAAGCGGACGGGAAAAAGCGGTCAGGACACGGAACTCAGAGTTCCACCCGGGACTTTGGTCAAGGACGTGGACACCGGAAAACTGCTGGGAGAGCTACTCGTGGCATCCGATCGGATGGTAGTCGCCGGTGGTGGTCGTGGCGGTCGAGGAAACGCTCGTTTTGCAACTTCGACTCGTCAGGCGCCCCGGTACTGGGAGTCCGGGGAAGAGGGGATCCGTAGGACGATAGAGCTGACACTGAAGCTGATCGCGGACGTGGGGCTTGTCGGAAAGCCAAATGCGGGAAAGTCCACCTTCCTTTCTGCTGTGTCGTCCGCTTGTCCCAAGATAGCCGACTACCCCTTCACGACTCTCACTCCGAATCTGGGCGTAATCGAACTGCCCGACTTTCGCTCTTTCGTCGTCGCAGATATTCCCGGCATCATTGAGGGAGCCCACAAAGGGCGGGGGCTGGGCCACCAATTCCTCCAACACATCGAGAGAACTCGTACCCTGGCAATCCTGGTCCCCGTTGATGATCCGGAGCCTCAGCGAGCTTTCAATCAACTCAGGGAAGAGCTGTCACGCTATTCGGACGAGCTCAGCCGGCGGCCGCACTGCGTAGTCCTGACGAAGTCCGACCTTCTTGGGCCAGAAGCTGAGCCGCCTTCGATCTCAGCTCCGGAGGCGTGGGGGACGTTTCTCATTTCGTCTGTCGGTCACTTGGGTCTCAAGCCGCTCCTCGAATCCTTCTGGGCAAAGGTCCATGAGCAGAGGACCGAACCAGAAAAAATTTCTCCGCAGATCTCTGAGGGACCGGATTCCACTCAGGGAAAGAGACGCAATGATCCGAGGGTAGCCGACCAATCGTTGGGTCGTGAGAAGGCCTGGTGGGATCTGGTGGACGAGGAGCTCTAGTCTTGGTTGAGGAACGTCTGGCACTCGTATTACTAAAGCTTCTGGCAGCCTTCACTCAGTTGGATCTGAACGGAAACATCGCTCGAACTAGAGAGTGGAGCCTTACACGCCCGCGCCGATGACTGCCATCGAGCACCTTTACGTCCATGTTCCCTTTTGTAGACGGCACTGCCCCTATTGCGACTATGCGGTTTTTGCGGAGGGATCGCCAGACCTTGAAGGATGGATTGAAGCGCTGAGTTGTGAACTCCGCCTGAGGGAGGCTGAGGGAGTGTCGCTTTCCAAGCTAGAGACGCTTCTTGTCGGTGGTGGCACACCCTCGGTTTTCGGCATTGGGGTTGTCCAGGGAATCATATCGATTTTAGGATCTGATCGACTTGGAGGCGTTGAGGAATGGACGGTCGAGGCCAACCCAGAAGATGTGGACTCTGAGTTGCTGGAGGTGTGGAGAGAAGCGGGCGTAACCCGGGTCAACATCGGTTTGCAGAGCCTGCGAGACTCCGCCCTAGACTGGCTGGGGCGCTTGCACAGTCCCTCTCAGGCCCGGTCAGCAGTCAGGCTCATCCACGAGTCGCGTATTCCGAGTTGGGGAGTGGACCTTCTGTTTGGCCTTCCCGAGGAGGTAGATCCCGATCCCGTCTGGAGTCTCGAGAAGGTGATCGCCATGGATGTTCCCCATGTGTCCCTGTACGAATTGGTTGTCGAGCGGGGGACCCCAATCGGAACAAAGGTGAGGTCTGGAGAGGTTCGATTGGCCGATGACGATCGGCGCGCCGACCAATATCTGGCCCTATGTAGAGTCCTCGACGCGGCGGGATATGAGGCCTATGAGATGACAGCCTTCGCCCGCCGGGGCCATCAGTCTCGGCACGCTCTTGCGGTCTTGGAGGGTCGGTCATGGCTAGGCTTGGGACCGGGCGCACATAGCAACCTGACGGGAGGACATAGCTGGAACCTGAGGGACTGGCGGGGATACTCTACTGCGGTTACTAAAGGGTTGCTACCTGAGACAACAGACCCGATCAAAGGCGCCGGCGCGGATTCACCAGAGCGCCTGTGGTTCCGACTACGCCGATCGGAGGGCATTCTGCGGGCTGATCTTGGCTCTCGGGCATGGAAGATTGCCGACGCTTGGGTACAAAGGGGACTGGCGGTGGATGATCCGCTGAGGGTCCGGCTTACCCCACAAGGGTGGCTGAGGCTGGACGAGCTGTCCACGGAGCTGGCCCGGGTGGAGGTTGGGGTCGATACTTCCTCCCGGGCCTTGGCGCGGCAGATTTGTGATGATTGACCGGACACTGGAGGAGGTGATGAACGAGCACCTGATCTCAGATCTTTCTGTGCGGGAGCAGAAGGTCCTTGAGGCAGTCGTCCGGACGTATGTGGAAACCGCTGAGCCTGCGGGAAGTCGTAGCGTGACGCATCGCTTCGACCTAGGGGTTTCCCCAGCAACGGTACGCAACACGATGAGCGACCTGGAAGACAAGGGGTACCTCTTCCGTCCTCACGCATCTGCTGGTCGAGTCCCCACCGACCTCGCCTATCGGGCTTTCGTCGAACAATTCATGCAGCCGGCTTCGCTCACGAGAGAGGAGAAGTGTCGGCTGGCTATGGAGCTTGATCCCAGTGGTGCATCCGCCATTGAGCGACTTGTCCGGCGTGCTACCAGGGCCCTCGGACTGCTCTCACAAGAATTGGGTGTGGCGGCTGCGCCCCACTTGGCGAGTGCGGTTCTGGAGCGCTTAGAACTCGTGAAAGTGTCCTCCAAGAAGGTGCTTCTCGTGGCTCGGGTGAGGAGCGGAGTGGTCCGAACAGTCTTTGTAGATCTTCCTTGTGAAGTCCCAGAGGACACGCTGGTGACACTTACCTTGCTCCTGAACGAACGACTGACAGGTCTGACGCTCAAGGAGATCAGGAACACTGTAGCGATCCGAATTCGGGATGCGGTACCTGATGACGACCCCGCGGCAGAGGAGATCCTGAACATTTTTATGCATTCGGGAGGGGAACTGTTCGGCTGGCCAGAGGCCGAAAGGTCGAGGATTCATCTTGGACAGGCCAGCGTCCTTGCGTCACAGCCCGAGTTCACGAGTGGTGAGCGCCTGAAGGGGCTGATGGAGCTTACCGAACAGACGGATCTGCTGGCCACGGCCCTGGGTAGTCGTTCTCACAGAAAAGGAATCCAGATCACCATCGGCGGTGAAAATCAGGACGAGGTGTTGTCTGAGTTTACTCTGGTTACAGCGGAATATCGGGTAGGTGGGCTCAAGGGAGTGATCGGGGTGATCGGTCCCACGAGAATGCCCTATGAAAAGGTCTGTGCTATCGTAGAGCATACCTCCGCGCTGGTGACCAGGATTCTCGAATAACATGAGTGCTCTCGGTCCGGGGTGGACTCGGATCCGACTCCCCTGCACTAAACCACCGGGTCCTTGATGGCAGACTATTATGACATCCTCGGTGTGCCTCGGGATGCCGATTCTGAGCAGATCAAAAAGGCATACCGGAAACTTGCCATGGAGCACCATCCGGATCGCAATAGTGGCGTGCCCGAGGCGGAGGACCGGTTCAAGGAGCTGTCAGAAGCCTACGAGGTCCTGAAGGACCCGCAGCGTCGCGCGGCTTACGATCGGTTCGGACCGGAGGCTATGCGGGGCACGGGTTCCGGTGATCCATTTCAGGGTGGATTAAATATCCATGATGCCGTCGAGATTTTCATGCGGGACTTCGGTGGGGCAGGAGGCTTCGACGAGCTCTTTGGGCGGCAGCGAGGAGGGGGCAGGCGGAGGTCAGCGGCGGGAGAGGCGCTACGACTTCGTCTCTCCGTTCCCCTTGAGGAGGTTATTGATGGGGCCACGAAGCGGATCCGGATTGCAGTTCTTGAGTCATGCGATACATGTGGTGGTACCGGTTCGGGTGACGAGCGGGGTCCGGAGACCTGTCCCACCTGTGAGGGGCGAGGAGAAGAGCGAATCGGCCAGCGATCCGTCTTCGGTCAGTTCGTCTCCGTGGCAACCTGTCGAACCTGCGGTGGAGAGGGTGGAGTAATTCGGGTGCCCTGTCCGACTTGCCACGGAGAGGGCCGGGCTCGCAAGGAGAAGGAGATCGAGGTAGAAGTGCCTGCGGGAGTGACCTCGGAGAATTACATCACCCTGCGCGGGAAAGGGAATGTGGGTCCCCGAGGAGGTCCCCGGGGCGACGTTATGATTCTACTGGAAGTGGAGGAGGACGAGCGTTTTCGTCGAGAGGGTAAGCACCTGATCGTCGATGTCACAATCACCTTCACCCAGGCGGCGCTTGGCGCTGAGATCGAGGTTCCCACCGTAGAGGGGTCGATCTTGATCGAGGTGCCGGCCGGGATCCAGAGCGGACAGGTTGTAAGAGTACGAGGACGTGGCTTCCCCGATCTTGATGGGGGGCGGCGGGGCGAACTCATCGTCCGAGTCCGTGTCTGGACGCCCATGGAGCTGTCGTCGGAGCAGCGAAGCCTCTTGTCCCAATTGGGGGAAGTCGAAGATCCAGCTCCCGAGCGGGTTGATGAGCGTGGGGTTGAGGCTGGCGGATTTTGGTCAAAGGTGCGAGAAGCCTTTAGCTCGACCTGATCCTTGGGAGATGACTCCGGATTGATCCTCCGGTCTCTGGCTGATGGTTGAGGTGCCAAGGCCTGCCGACGAAGTGTCGGCAGGCCTCTCTTTTGGGACGTGGGGTTGAGGAGTGTGAGTCCGGTCTGACTCAATAATGTGATGCTTCCACGGAGAGACGGACCGAATTCTGACCGCGATCCGAACGCACCTGGGCAAGATAGGCAGAGGGGCGATGATGGAAATAAGGAGGATCGGGATCATCCATAGCAAACGAGGCAAGGGGGGAAAGGAAGACCAGATTTCCCTTCTGGGTCGAGCGCAAGTCAGGCCTGGGGTCAGCCGAAGCATCTAAAAGGGAGGGGATACGTGAACGATATATCATCGCAGGCCTGTATCTTCTGTAAGATTGCCCGAGGGGAACTCCCGGCAACAGTGGTACACGATGAAGCGGATCTCCTAGCCTTCAGGGATCTGAGCCCACAGTCGCCCCATCATACGCTCCTGATCCCAAGAAAACACATCGCCTCTTTGGACGACCTTGACGAGGACGATGGGGACCTGATGGGACGGATGATGCTCGCCGCTAGGGACCTTGCTCGGCGACAGGGGTTAGCGGAAGCTGGCTACCGACTTGTCGCGAACGTCGGAGCGGACGGAGGGCAAAGTGTCGGTCATCTGCACCTGCACCTACTCGGAGGGAGACCGTTGTCTTGGCCGCCCGGATGATTGTTCTTCGGCCCAACGCTTGCGTTGACCCCTCAGGCGGCCCCGAATAGGTTTGACCCAGAGCACTTCGGACCCTCCCCTTGCAGTAGGTAGGAACGCTGTGGCTACCAGCCTTCAGAGTGAGATCCGCGACGCCCTCAACCAGGCTCGTAAGGAGCGAGATCGGCTCCGGACGGTGGTGCTTTCGACCATCCTATCCGAGATCCGAAATGGAGAAATCAGCACCGGCCGGGATGCGGATGACCAGATGGTGGAAGAGGTCGTCGCTCGCGGAATCAAGCAGCGCCGCGAGTCGGCTGAGCAGATGCGTTCCGGTGGTCGGGAGGAGTTGGCGCAGAAGGAGGACGAAGAAGCCAAAGTGCTTACGAGGTTCCTTCCTCCTCAGTTCGACGAAGATGAGGTCCGCTTCATCGTCAGGGAGTTGATGTCTGAGGGCTCTGTGGAGATGGGGCCTGTCATGGGAAGTCTCATGCCCCGGATTCGGGGGCGATTCGATGGGAAGGAAGCAAATAGAATCGTCCGGGAGGAGTTGGCGCGGTGAATGACCTGCCGCCATCGGACGGACTTCTCGGGTCTTGGTGGCGAGGAGGGGCCCGTGAATAAGCATGCCCTTGCCATTCGTGAGTTTGATCGGGTGCTGGAGAGGATTGCGGAGCGAACTCCCACCTCGAGGGGGCATGAGTATATCATCCAGCTGACGCCCAGTGGGGAACTGAGATGAAACGGGAAGACGTGCGGTGATTCCAGACGAGGTGGTAGAGGAAATACGGGCCCGGGCCGACCTGGTCGAAGTGGTGAGGGAGAGCGTGCAATTGACTCGCTCAGGGAAGGACTGGAAGGGGAAGTGCCCCGTCCACGACGACCGGACTCCGTCGTTTTATGTTACGCCCGAAAAGGGATTATACAAGTGCTTCGGATGCGGGGAGGGGGGTGATCTGTTCGGGTTCGTAATGAAGCGAACGGGGATGGAGTTTCTGGATGCTGTGAGACACCTGGGAGAGCGGTTTGGGGTCGAGATTCGGGAAGTGAGTCGGGCAGGAGCCGACAGTGAAGAGCCCTTCCGGCTGCATTACGAGGCGAACGCGTTCGCACAGGCCTGGTTCCGTGGCCAGCTGCTCGATCCGGCTAACGGGGAACGAGCCCGCAAATACCTGGAAGGCAGGGGGATTGACGACGCGACGGCGGAGCGGTTTGGGGTGGGCTGGGCCCCCGACGATTGGCAGGGTCTCAGGGGAGCCGCGTCTAAGCACGGCTTCTCGGAGGATTTGCTTCTCGAGATCGGGTTGCTGACCACATCGGAGCGCTCGGCGGAGCCTTACGATCGGTTCCGGGGGCGACTCGTGTTTCCCATCGAGTCCGTCGTCAGCCGTGTCGTTGCCTTTGGAGGGCGGGTTCTGGACGAGGGGGGAAAGGGGCGTCCAAAATATCTGAACTCTCCCGAGTCGCCGATCTACTGGAAGAGCGAGGTCCTGTACGGGCTTGGATGGAATCGGAACGCGATCCGTCGTGAGGGGTGTGCCCTAGTCGTTGAGGGCTATATGGATGTGGTCGCGCTGGCCGCGTCAGGGGTCACGCATGCGGTGGCCACCCTCGGCACGGCCATGACCGACGAGCATGCTAAGCTTCTCGCACGTTATGCCAAGAACGTGCTGCTCCTCTTCGACTCTGATGACGCTGGGATCCGCGCCACCTTCAAAGCGGCTGATGCCCTGTTGGCTTACGGTGTTCATCCCTTGGTTGTGACTTTGCCCTCCGGTGAAGACCCCGATACGGTGGTTCGGGCCGAGGGGAAGGATGGGCTTGCGCGTTATGTAGATTCAGCTGTCGATGTGTTAGACCGAAAATTGCAACTCCTGGACGAGAACGGGTACTTCGGATCCATCGACCGGGTGCGAATCGCCGTTGACAAGCTCTTGCCAACCCTCAGGGCAACCAAGGACTCGACACTTCGTGATATCTATACCTCGAGGGTGGCTGAGCGCACAGGTGTCCGCAGGGAAACCCTGGAAGAGGAGGTAGTGAAGGGCCAGGATGGCTCGGGGCGTGTGGGCCGAATCCTGCCCCATGGAACAGGTCGCCATGACATACGTTCTGGGCACTCGGGAGGAAGGATACGGCCCAACCTGCCGCGGCTTGGCGCAGAACGACAACTGCTCCTGATCTTGCTCAGGTCTCCCGAGCGGCTGGACCAAGCCCAAGAGCGGATTGGCCCCGAGGAGTTCTGCGATCCGGAGTATCGGGCCATCTTCGAGGCACTGGTACAGGACCCCCATCTAGAGGGCCCAGATGACGGTCTCTTACCCGAAGTATCCGACACTCTCGAAGAGCTCCGCGGAGATCCCCAGGACATCGAGCGTCCAGAAAAGGCGTTCTTGGAATGCGTCTCGGTTCTCGAAGACCGACTCCTACATAAGGAGCATGAGAAACTGATGGAAGACCTCCGACGAGCTGAGAAATCGGAGGAAGGTGGACGAAAGGAACTCAAAGAGCTGAATGAGTTGAGGCGTATCCGCCCGGGGCGGTGGAACGTTTTCCCACAACGGATAAAGGGATGACCAATACTACGATGGGTTCCCTCAGGGAAGTCCAGAAATTGGACAAGAGAATTCGCGAGATCAAAGCCGCTCTGGCGGTTTTTGACGATCGGTTGGCCGAGACGGAAGAGGCTGCGCTCGCGTTCGAATCTGAGCTGTCCCAGCTAACGGGTAGGTTGGCACAGATGAACGCGGATGCCCGTCAACTCGAGCGGTCCGCTGACGACAAGCGAGCGCGAACGAAGAAGATGAATCAGCGGTTGAACCGTGTCTCGAATCTACGAGAGGAAGCGGCGGTTCAGACCGAGCTTGAGCTGATCAAGCGGTCGATAGAGGGGGATGAACAAGAGGCTCTACAACTGATCGAACAGATCTATAAGTCCGAACTTGCTTCACAGGCACTGGAAGCATCAGCTCAAGAGGCGAGGACCCAAGTCGTACCTCAGCAGGAGGAACTTATCGCCCAGCGGCAGGACTTCACGCAACGTATGGAGATGTTCCAGGGACGTAGAACGACCATTCTCCAGTACGTGGGCAGTGCAGAACGTCGGGTCTATGATGCTTTCCATAAGTCCGGACGCCGAATATCTGTGGCGCCCCTCTTGGAGGACGGAGCATGCGGTCACTGCTTCGGTGTGATTCCACTGCAAATCCAGAATGAAATTCGACGTAGCGGAGGCCTGACCCGATGTGAGAACTGTGGGGTGATGCTCACAATCGAGCCGGAACCCGTACTGGACGAGGAGGTCGAAATCCCGGTGGAGATTCCTCAGGCCGATCAGGGCGGAGAGGAAGCTACGGCTCTGGACGAGTCCCTCGCCGATGGTGAGGAGGCCTCTCTTGAAGTGGCAGATGAGGAGAGTATGGGCACGGGTAAGGGCGTAGAGAACTCGGAGGCCAAGCAGGAGTGACCGGACGCCCCGCAGAAGACGCGGTCCTTCCCCCCCCGCCTTTTCCGGAGTGGAGACTACCGACCCTTCCCGACCCCGAGATCATCCAGCGTCTCGTTCGAGAGCTATCCCTTCCCCCCTCTATATGCAGCATCCTTGCCGTTCGGGACCTTACCGATCCCAGTCGAGCAAAACAGTTTCTCCGTCCCCGGCTGGAAGATCTACACCCTCCGAGTGATATGAAGGACCTTGATCTGGCGGTTGAGCGAATTCTCTCTGCTGTCAAAGCCCGCGAGACGATCTTGGTCCACGGAGACTACGATGTGGACGGGGTGTGTGCGGCGGCACTCCTGACTCTGTGGGTCAGGCGCCTGGGGGGAACTGTCGTTCCATTCGTTCCGCATCGCCTACGAGATGGATACGATCTCGGATCCGCTGGGGTCCGAGCTGCCGTCGAGGCCGGGGCCTCGCTCATTGTCACCTGCGACTCTGGGATTGGCGCACACGAGGCCATAAAAGAGGCAGAGAGACAAGAACTAGAGGTGATCGTTACGGATCACCACCTGCCCTTCGGAGGTCTACCGCCGGCTCTGGCGGTCGTCAACCCAAACCGGTCTGACTGTACCTATCCGGCTCCTCAACTCTGCGGTACCGGGGTGGTGTTCAAGCTTTGCCAGGGCCTGGCGTCGGCCGCGAATATTCCGCAGGACGAACTCTGGCCCCACCTGGATCTGGTAGCTTTGGCTACCGTAGCCGATCTTGTTCCACTCACTGGGGAGAACCGAATTCTGGTAAGGTTTGGCCTTCGCTATCTCGCCAATACGACAAAATTTGGACTCCGGGCTCTGATTCGTGTGGCTGGCCTCGACACTCAATCGGGATTGGAGGCAGGCGACGTGGGGTTTGTACTGGGCCCCCGGATCAATGCTGTGGGGCGCATGGGGGAAGCGGATTTGGCCCTCCAGCTATTACTTACCGCTGATTTGTCTGAGGCCCACAGGCTGTCGGAGATTCTTGAGCGTGCCAACCACGAGAGGAGAGAGGAGGACCGAGCGACACTTGACGAGGCTCTTAAGTACCTCTCCAACGAGTTTGACTCTGCGCGGGATTTCGGAGTAGTCCTTTCCGGAGAGAATTGGCACCCAGGGGTGATCGGTATTGTCGCTTCCAGGTTGGTCCAGCGGATCCACCGCCCGGTAGTACTGGTTGCGCTTGATGGAGATCGAGGCCGCGGGAGCGCCCGTTCGATTCCCGGTGTCCACCTGCTGCGGGCGGTGGAGGCTGGGCGGCGGCATCTGACGCGCTTTGGAGGGCATTCCCAGGCTGCGGGTTTGGAACTGGATCGAAAAGATCTCCCCTCCTTTCGCTCTGCATTCAACGAGAGCGTCCGCAACCAACTCCAGGGGCGATTCCCGCAGCCTAGGGTCGGAGGAGATCAAGAACTGGCCTTGGCTGAGGCAAACGATGACCTTCACAGCCTCTTGAGGCATATGGGGCCATTCGGGATCGGAAATCCGCGCCCGGTGTTTTGGGCGAGAGGTTTGAGGGTGGTCCGGGCACCAAAGGTGGTCGGAGGCGGACACCTGAAGCTTCGGCTTGGCGATGGCTCGCACGAGTTGGAGGCGATCGGCTTTGGTCTTGCGGATCGTGTTCCCCCTACTTCGGTGGGTACTGGCAGAATGGACATGCTCTTCCAACTAAGACAGAATGTTTTTCGGGGGAAACGGACCCTCCAGGCCAGGCTCCTGGACTTGCGTCCAACAGGCGACCTCGAAGGGGGATGAGGATTATCGCGGGGGAGTGGAGCGGTCGCTCGATCCGGGCGCCCCGGGGGAGGGCCGTTCGACCGACGACTGACCGAGTCCGCGAGGCATGGATGGCAGCGCTTGGCAGGCGAATCTTGGACGCTAGGGTTCTCGACCTGTTTGCGGGATCTGGTGCTTTGGGACTGGAGGCGCTCTCCCGGGGCGCCAGGAAGGTAGTGTTCGTGGAGCGGGATCGTGGTGCCCTTCGGTCGCTGGAGAAGAATGTCGAGACCCTTGGGGCAGAGCCGCGGTCCCGGATCGTCCGCGTGGACGTCCTGAAGTTCTTGGAACGGGGGCCGGTAGGAGGGTTTGATCTCGCCCTGGCTGATCCCCCCTACGACGGTGGGTACGCTCCGGCGCTACTCGCTCGGATGGTTGCCGACCCGTTTGCGCGTGAGTTGTGGGTGGAACATCGTTCGGGAGAGGCGATGCCCGCTATTTCCGGGCTTCGGCAACGCCGCTACGGCGATACGACTATCTCGATATGGGAGAATCCCCAATGACGCGTTCTCGCGAGGTGACTGCGCTCTATCCGGGCTCGTTCGACCCGGTGACGCTGGGACACGAAGACGTCGCCCATCGAACACTGCGGGTCTCAGATCGCGTGGTGGTTGCCGTGGCAGAGGATTCCGCCGATACGAAAGCCCCGTTGTTCAGCCTTGAGAAAAGGTTGGAGATGCTCAGGGAGGTGTTTGCGGAGGAGGCTAGGATTGAGTGCGTGTCGTTTCGCGGTCTTTTGGTTGATTTCGCACGAAAGTGTGGGGCTGATCTCGTCGTCAGGGGGCTGCGAGCGGTCTCCGACTTCGAGTACGAGTTTCAGATGGCACAAATGAATCGGGAGCTCGATCCAAATCTTGAGTTCATCTTCCTCACGCCAGACGCCAGGCTCTCCTTTCTTTCCGCGTCACTTGTGCGGGAAGTCGCTCGTCTGGGAGGAGATGTTTCGCCGTTTGTGTCACCTTCTGTTCTCTGGCGACTGACCAAACGGTTTGACCCGATTGACCCACCTGAGGTGTAGGTGCTGCGGTATGGGTGATAGGACCACCAACCACGATTCTGGATTGTACGTCTTGCTAGGGCAACGATAGTCAGGGTACCTTTTTTTTCTGCAATTGAGCGAAATTCGGTGGACAGTGACTCATGCTGGGGCTGCGGGAAGGCATTTGGCTTCTGGGCCTGACGGAGATTTCATGGCGTTTAATGTGAGTGGGGAGGGGGACGTGACTGTGGTTGATGTCGACGGCCAGCTCATCGTAGGAAATCGACAGGAACTTAGACAGAAGGTCTTAGACGAGTTGGAGAGGGGGGGGCGCAAGTTCCTCGTTGACTTTACCGAAACCGGGTACATCGATTCGTCGGGACTTGGTGTGTTGGTGAGCCTCTCCAAGAAAATTCGTGAGATGGGAGGTGAATTGCGCATTTCGACCCTGAACGAAGATCTTCGAATTCTCTTCGGGCTCACGAAGCTGGACACCCTATTCCAAATTGCGGACTCGCGACAGGAGGGACTTTCGGCTTTCTGAGCCGACCGCTCTATGGAACGGAAGCTTGTTTTTGAACTCCCCAACGATCTCCGGTGCATTGAGGAGACGGTCGACTTCGTTGTATCCCGCTGTTCGACCTGCGAGGAGGTAGCGCGAAAGCTCCAGTTAAATTTCCGTGTAAGTCTTATGGAAGCACTCTCCAACGCGATGATCTACGGGAACGGTCGGAATCCATCGAAGCGAGTCCGCGTGGAAGTCTTCCTTCGAGTCGGTTCTGTTACAGCTCGCGTCACTGATGAAGGCCCCGGATTTGACCCGCGTGGCGTGCCCGATCCAACTGTCCCCAGCAACCTTCTTGAGGATCGAGGACGGGGACTGTTTCTGATGCGCAAGCTGATGGATGAGGTCCACTTCAACGACTGTGGCAACTGTGTCACGCTCATCCTGTACCTTCCCCCTTCAGACAGGATTGCCAACGAGGCTTCGGCATGACTCCAGGCCAGACTGCCCGGGAGATCCTTCCCGAGGTAGTCGTTGATGTCCTCGATGAGTTCCGTCGTGCTTTTTTGCTGGACCTCCACCTGTGGAGACCAAGTGAGACGGAAGGCCTTTCCCATCTGTACCCTCTAGGGGAAAAGGGAGGGGAGCCTCGCCCCGACTCGTTCAGCATAACCGTGCCGACGCGTGACGGCCCCGAGATGACCCTGGAAATTCGTGGGGGGGCTAATGAGCCGGTACGCTCAGCCTCCATGGTGATCCGAATCGCGCTCGAGCATCTTTATGATTGCTCCGAGGAGATCCGGTTCTTCACGTACGAAGTGTCGGAACGCTATGAGGAGATCAACCTCCTGTACTCGATCTCAGAGACTTTGGGTTCTCTACCCACAGCTTGTCGCGCAGACGGACTCCCTTGGCGGTCAGGTCGTAATCGATTCCAATTAGGCGATGCTTCAAGGCTCATCCTCACCGAAGTATGTGATGTGATGGCTGCTCGCCGGGGGTCTCTATGGGTGCTTGATAGCGGTGGAAAGTATTTGCACCTAGTTGCGTCAGTAGGAGAAGAGGGACGTGAAACTCCCATCACAGCGGACGACCCGACGGCCGTGACCGCCAAGGTGTTTCGCGAGGGAAGGTCTCTCATCCTGACCGGGAATCGTGACGAGGGGGACAGGCCCCGGCCGGACGACTTACCCCCCGGTACAGAGCCCGTCCTCTCCGTTCCCATCCGCTATACTCCACCCGACAGTGACCCCCGTACCGTGGGAGTCCTGAACCTGATCGGGCGGAAGCACGGTGGCCGTTTCACTGCTTCCGATCAAAAGCTGCTCGCTGCGATTGCCAGCCAGGTGGGTGCTGCGTTGGAGAACAACAGGTTAGTGCGAGAGAGCCTCGAGCGAGAGCGTGTCACTCGGGAGTTGGAACTCGCTCATGATCTCCAGATGAAGCTCTTGCCCACGGCGGACGGGTTTGACCCCGAAAGGGTCGCCGCTCGCGTGGAACCAGCTGAGTCGGTGGGTGGGGACTTCTATCAGTTCTTCCGGATCCCTGGGGACCGTTATGGCGTCATGATCGGAGATGTATCAAGCCATGGCTTTCCTGCGGCACTAATCATGGCGCTCTCAATGAGCGCCGCCACCATCTATGCCTCTCAAGCAGAGTCCCCCGCTCACGTTCTGCAAGAGATGGGCAACTCCTTGACGGACGAACTTGAGAGCACCGAGATGTACCTCACGCTCTTCTATGGCGTGGTTGACCCGCATCGTGGAGAGCTGCTCTATGCAAACGCAGGCCACCCCCACGCCTTCGCGATTCGTGGGGATGGGTGTGCAGAGCGTTTGGAGGCCATGGACCCGCCGATGGGGATCGCTGGGAACGTGGACTATCATCAGCGAGCCGTGAACTGGAACACGGAACTGGACCTCCTGCTGCTTTTTACCGACGGTCTGTCCGACGACCTCGTCGAAGGGTCTAGGACCGCTGGTGAAAGGCAAGTGGTGGAACAGGTGATAGGGCTTCGAGATCGCCCCGTCTCTGAGGTCGTGGATTCTCTATTCAAGCTGGATCGAGGTGGGGGCGTGACCACAGACGATCGGACAGCTGTCGTCCTGAGGGTTTGATCAATGGTGGTTCTGGCCGGAAGCACACTCTCATTTGAGCACTGTCGCATCCACTCTGGCGTCTTTGCACTTCGTAGCAACAGTGCACGACCATTTCCTTCGGCGAACGCTTTGCGGTTCCTCATCGAAGCCCCTTACCAAAGCGGCACTTCGTCACTCTCAGTGCTTGGCCGTATTTTCGGCCAGGATCACTTTTGACTCCGCGACCGAAACGCTCCCTGGGCCAGAACTTCCTGGTGGATCGCGATGTGGGTGCCCGGATTGTGGAAGAAGCCCGGGTGGGACCGGGTGAGACGGTGATGGAGATTGGACCGGGCAAGGGCGCGCTCACCGAAGGACTCGTTAGGTGTGTAGAGGAGCAGAAAGGCCGACTAATTCTTGTTGAACTGGACGACGAACTAGCCACCGACCTTGTGGGGCGATTCCGGGGATGCCCGAGAGTCGAAGTGATTCACCGCAACATCCTCTTGGTGTCGCCCGCAGAAGTCACTTCGTACCCTGCCGACCTGAAGGTCATCGGGAATATCCCCTACAATCTCACCTCTCCGATCCTCTTTCATCTGCTTGCTAGGCCTCGCCCTCGAGAGATCCTTTTGATGATCCAGAAGGAGGTCGCGGACCGGATCCTTGCAGAGCCGGGAGGTAAGGAGTATGGAGCACTTACCATCAGTGTGAGGGCCATTGCGGGGGTTGAGCGAGTTTTGAGCGTTCCCGCGGGAGCCTTTCGGCCTCGCCCCAGCGTAGATTCGACTGTCGTTCGCCTGAAACCGTTCTGGCCTACCCGTTTGGAGATGAAGGAAGAAGTTCGGTTGCGAGATCTTACCCGGGCCGTCTTTCAGTGGAGGAGAAAGCAGCTGGGGAAGATCCTTCGGGATCATCCCGACCTCCGTCTGACTCAGGACGAAGTTGGTCGCGTTCTGGCTGCAAGTGGTGTGGGGCGCAGAGACCGTCCGGAGGCAGTGGACCCACTGGGTTTTGTGGCAATGGCTCGAGCGATTTCCGATTGACTCGAGTGAACATTTAGGCCTACCTTTTGTGAAGCTTGTGAAGCTTTTCAAAAGGACCCAGCGAGTCCGTTTCCCCGAGGCGCTTAGTGCCCTCTCCTTCGCGCAAGGTCTCAGAGTCCGCGATCCGACGGCTCTCAATCTACCTCCGCGTCCTAGAGAGACTGGAACGCGAAGAGGAACTGACCGTTTCTAGCCAGGTGCTGGCGGATCGGGCCGGTACGACCGCAGTCCAAGTCCGAAAGGATCTCTCTCTCTTCGGCTCGTTCGGTAAGCGTGGCCTAGGCTATGCAGTCGAACCACTGAAGAAGCAGCTGTGGGCGATCCTAGGGCTGTCTCAACGGTGGAAGGTCGCGCTCGTGGGGGCGGGCCGAATGGGAGCAGCGCTCTTCGAATACCCGCATTTCCGGACGCGCGGGTTCGAGTTCGTCGCGGTCTTCGATTCCGACCCCAAGAAGATCGGGACTCGCTGGAGCGGACTTAGGATCCAATCTGCAAAGGTTCTTGAGGATTCTCTCCGTGAAAATCCAGTTGAGATCGTGATCCTTACAGTCCCGGGTCGGTCAGCACAGGAGGTCACTGACGCCGCGGTCCGAGCAGGGGTTCTGGGTATCCTCAATTTCGCCCCGGTTGAAATCAAGGTTCCTTCGGGGGTGAGGATGAACGCCGTGCGACTGACGGTGGAGCTAGAGGCACTCACCTTTGCGCTCCAGATGGAGGCCGGCCGCATGCTGAAGGTGAAGCGGCAGAGGGGTTGATGGGCACACAGTTGTCGCTACCGGAGCTAGCCGCCCGGAGGCTGCACTCGGGATCAAGCCACAGGCTGGATTTAGCTCAGAATGTGTTTCGGTTCCGCGGAAACCCTGGGGTCGCCTCGAAGGCTGTATTTGCCCTTCTCGAGAGAGATCCTAGGTCTTGCGGCGATCAAGAAGGCTATTGGAGTCTGATCCCGGGGTTGAAGTCCCCGGGCATTTCGCTCACCAGATTCAGTTTTGCCGTTGTCGATGTGGATACGATGGGGAGCCACGGTGGACAGGGTGATCGGGCCTTCGGAGATGCACTAGCAACCGCGCAGCTTCTGCTGCACCTTCTTAAGGAGGCTGAGGCTCAGGGAATCTCGGACCTCATTTTTCTCCGGGTGGCATTAGGAGGTGAGCGGATCCGGTACCGTGGACGAAGGCGGATTCAATCCAGAGAGTACGATCCATGAGGGAGCAGGGACTTCGATCCACCCCCAGGCCATCTGAGCCCCCTAGTCGGAGGGTGGGGGGCATCTGCATCCACGCGATTGATGCCGGCCTACAGCGTCTCGATGGAGGGGCGATGTTTGGGGTTGTGCCAAAGCCTCTGTGGGAGCGTAGGATGCCCCCTGACGCGCGGAATCGCATTCCTCTTGCGCTACGTTGTCTGTTAATCGAGGCTCCGGGAGCTCTCGTACTCGTAGATACCGGCGTCGGAAATAAGGAAGACGATAAATTCAAAGAGATTTATGGCGTGGAGAACGAGGGGAGCCCCACCCGACTTGAGGATGGGATTAGAGCGGCGGGGTTCCAGCCAGAAGACATCGACTTAGTGGTACTCACTCATCTGCACTTCGATCACGTGGGTGGGGGAACTCTCCTGGGCAAGGAGGGAAGCCCAGAACCCTCCTTCCCGGGGGCGCGGTATGTGGTTCAAAGAGGCGAACTTGAGTTTTCCAAAAGTAGGAACGAGCGACTTCGGGCGAGCTATGTTGCCCGGAACGTGGATGCAGTGACCCAAGCTGAACTGTGGGAACTTGCCGAGGGTGACGAACTCGTCACCGAGGGCGTACGGCTTCTTCGCACGCCAGGACACACTCCACATCACCAGTGCGTGCTCGTTGAATCTGACGGTGAAACTGCGTGCTATCTAGCCGACGTGTGCCCGACCACCGCGCACGTGTCTCTACCGTGGATCATGGGTTACGATCTTGAGCCGCTCGTGACCCTAGAAACGAAAAGGCACCTCTGGCAAAAAGCTCGTGACCAGGAATGGCTGCTTATCTTCGAGCATGATCCCAAGCTTGCCTGGGGGTACCTAGAAGAGGACCTCCGAAGTATCCGGGCGGCGGAGGATGATTGACTGATCGGTGAGCGTCTTCGAAGTCGACGGTCGGCTATCGAGGGCTCATTAGGTTTGGGCCCAATCACAGTGACCAGGAGTTAGGAGGCATTACGGTACTATGTCGGAGCCATACGCCCATCTGGAGAATGCAGACCCTGAGGTCTTTGAGGCCGTAAAGCAGGAGGTTAGAAGGCAAGCCGACGGGCTGGAGCTCATCGCATCTGAGAATTTTGTCTCTGAAGCTGTCCTCGAGGCGGCTGGCACGATTCTCACCAATAAGTATGCCGAGGGGCTTCCCGGGAGGCGCTACTACGGTGGGTGTGAGTTTGTGGATCAGGTTGAGGAGCTAGCTCGTGCCCGGGCTTGCAAATTGTTCGCTGCTGAACATGCCAATGTACAACCCCATTCGGGTACACAAGCGAACATGGCAGTCTATCTGGCCTTCCTGGAACCCGGCGATAAGATCCTGGGGATGAACTTGAGCCACGGCGGACACCTTACGCATGGCTCGCCTGTGAATGCCTCCGGAATCCTGTACAAGGTGGGTGCGTACGGCGTCAGGGAGGAAGATGGCCGAGTGGACTACGACGCCCTTAGGGAACAGGCGCGGAGGGAGCGTCCCAAGCTGATTATCGCCGGTGCGAGCGCATACCCGCGGATCCTGGACTTCAAGGCGTTTGCCGATATTGCACGAGAGGTTGGGGCCTTGCTCATGGTAGATATGGCTCACATCGCGGGTCTCATTGCTGCGGACCTCCACCCGAGCCCGATCCCGCACGCGGACGTGGTCACGACCACAACGCATAAGACCCTCAGGGGCCCGAGAGCGGGGATGATCCTCTCGACGGAGGAGTATAGTAAGGCAATCGATAAAGCGGTGTTCCCCGGGACGCAGGGGGGGCCTCTCATGCACATCATTGCAGCCAAAGCCGTTGCCCTAAAGGAAGCGCTTGAGCCCCCGTTCAAGGAGTACAGCAAACAGGTCGTGCGAAATGCCAGTGCCCTGGGCGAGCATCTGTTAGAGCGTGGGTTTCAGCTCGTTTCTGGTGGGACGGACAACCACTTAATTCTTATGGACTTACGGGACCGCGGTGAGCTCACTGGGAAGGACGCGGAGCACGCTCTGGAGGAAGCCGGCATTACTGTGAACAAGAACACGGTGCCTGGGGAGAAACGGTCGCCGTTCGTCACCTCAGGCCTTCGGATCGGGACTCCCGCCCTTACCTCGAGGGGAATGAGAGAGAGTGAGATGAGGACGATCGGAGGCTGGATTGCTGACATCCTGGAAGATTGGAGGAACGAGGATCTCCGTGTGCGGGTTCGGTCGAGCGTGCGGGAGTTGACCCGGTCCTTCCCCCTCTATCCTGACCTTGGCGGTACCGCGTGACCAGTGGGTGATCTCCATCAGGGGGCAAGCCCTGGCCCTGGCGCTTCGGCCACACGAGACCCAACTTTGGCCCCATGACTGACGTTCAATTCGCCGATGAGATCCTGGATCGCCTCAAGGAGCGTAATCCCCGCTTCCAAGAGAAGGCTTATCTGTTCGTTTTGTCTGCTTTGCATCATGTGATCAATGGACTGGATCAGCCTCGTCACATTTCGGGGCCGGATCTGGCTCACGGTGTCCGGACTCTAGCAATCAATCAGTTCGGGCCCCTCGCGCGTACCGTTCTGGAGCATTGGGGCATCCATAGCACAACCGATATCGGCGATATTGTGTTCGCGCTTGTAGACGCTGGCATCCTCATTACCCAGGAAGGGGACAGTCCTGAGGACTTCCATGGTTTGTTCGACTTCGAAGAGGCATTTGACCGGAACTATCCTTGGGGAGTTGGGGGATAGTATCGGGCGGCGGTTCCAGGAAACTGCCAGGACTCGGAGCTGATAGGAAGCGACCATGGAACAGGATCTTCAGTTTCCCTCCTGCCAGAAGTGCGATGTGGGAATTCTACTCCCGCTCTCCGACTACGGGCGTGAAGGCGCCTCCATCCGCTACAAGGCCTGGGTTTGTTCTAGCCCCGAGTGCGGTTTCAACATCCGGATTGACAATGGGGAGATCACCTTCGGAAGAGCGATCGGGCAGAGCTACAAATAATCCGCGGTATCTCCATTGCGGAAGCCGGTCCGGCCCGGGAGTTCCTCCACCTGACGCTCGCGAATGAGCTTCTTTACATCCCATCCTCCCATCGAGTGGACTCTGCCCCGGTGCTATGGCCGAGCGGAGGTCTATGCGCCCACGGGCACCGAATCGGCGGAGTTTGATCATTGGGCGATCGAAAAAGTGGGGATATCGTCCGAAGTTCTCATGGAGAACGCCGGTCGAGGGGCCGCCCTGGTCGTCGACCGCATATACCGTAATGGTCCGGTTCTCGTCGTGGTCGGCACGGGGAATAACGGGGGGGATGGCCTCGTGTTCGCCCGCTCGCTGGTTGCTCAAGGAAGGGAGGTGAGAGTCCTTCTTGTTGGAGGACGGTGCGCGACGGATCCGCTCCTTCACGGTTGGCCGGTACAAGCACACCAAGCGCCGGAAGACGACGAAGGGTTGCTTGCAGCGCTGGAATGGGGTGGGATCCTCATCGATGCGCTACTGGGAACCGGTATTCGTGGAGAACCCCGGGAGCATCATGCCCGGGCCATTCGGGCAGTGAACAGGCTGGACGTGCCGATCGTATCGCTCGATGTCCCATCCGGAGTGGATGCGGACTCAGGAATGCTCTCCGGAGATGCGGTCCGTGCGGATCTGACGATCGCCTTCGGGTCTCCGAAGCTGGGAACGCTCCTCTTCCCCGGCCGAGAGAGAGCCGGAAGAATCGTCGCGCTTGAAGTCGGGTTCCCTCCGATGGTTGGACGTCAGATTCCAGCTCGCCTGATCACGCCGGAGTGGGCCCGGGCCCATAGACCGCGTCGGCGGTTGGTTACTCACAAGAAAGCGGAGGGCCGTCTTCTCATACTCGCAGGATCCTCGGGACTTGCGGGAGCTGCCGTGCTGACCGCTAAGGGGGCGCTACGAGCCGGCGCCGGATATGTGCGAATCGCTTCTCATCTGGAGAATAGGGAGATTCTGCAGAGCAGTGTCCCGGAGGCTCTGTTCGTCGACGCTTCGGATGCTGAGGAGCTGGGTCGTGCAGCCCAGGAGTCCGATGCGATCGCGGTGGGCCCAGGGATGGGGGTGGACGAGGAATCTGCGGAGCGTCTGAATGGACTTTTGGGGGTGAAGGGCCTCAGTGGGGTCGTGCTTGATGCTGATGCGCTCACCCTTTTGGGCGACGGGCGGTTGCCCGCGTTCTCCGATGCCGCTGAGCCGAATCGGCGGCTGCTCACTCCGCATCCGGGGGAAATGGCTCGGCTGGGTGCCGATCCGGCTGAGATCCGGGGTAACGCCGTCCAGGTCTGCCGAAGGGGAGCTGAGCAGTGGGCCGCAGCTCTCCTCTTGAAAGGCCAACCCTCTCTGATCACCAATGCTGGGATGGGACCGGTATGGTTGAGCACGAGTGGCTCGTCCGATTTGGCCCGGGCTGGCATCGGAGATGTTCTCACCGGCGTGGCGGGTGCGTTTCTCGCGCGAGGTTCTGATGCGCTAAAGTCAGGGGCGTTGGCCCTCCATTTCACGGGTTGGGCTGCTGAGCTCACCGGCCGCGGAGAGACGCTTCTCCCTTCCGATATGGCAGATAACCTGAGTGCCGCTTTTGGTGATTCGTTCACCTGCGTCTCCGATTTGGGCCTCCCGTTCGTGACGTTGGATCTGGATCCGGCCCATTGACCATTAAGACACGGGAGAGGTTCGCCTTGGGCCCCGGAGGGGAGTTCGAGCGAATCTGGGCGATACTGCGTGATCTTCCGGATTTGCACACAAATGTCGAGGTAGGGCCCGGAGACGATGCAGCTATTCTGACGAATGACACGGTTCTCTCCACGGACCTTGGGATCGAGGGAGTTCACTTTCGTCTCGACTGGATCTCACCCACTGAAGCTGGCTATCGGACCGCGGCAGCGGGCGTGAGCGATCTCGCTGCAATGGGCGCGGAGCCCGTCGGAATTCTGGTCTCCCTTGGAGTGCCAGGGGATGGCTCGCTCGCGGAAGAAATCATGGCAGGGGTAAAGTCCCTCGCCCGCGAATTCGGGATGACGCTCCTGGGAGGGGATCTGACTCAGTCTCCAGGCCCGCTCATCGTGGACGTCGTGTCGATCGGGCACGTCCGAAAGCCGCTTCTCAGGTCGGGTGCCAGAGTGGGCGATGAGGTCTGGGTTACCGGTGCCCTCGGGGGCGCTGCTGCTGGAGTGGCCCTTTGGGAGGCGGGTCAGACCGTACCGCACGTACTCCGTCAAGCCTTCGCTGTGCCGCGGCCCAGGATCGATGAAGCCCGATGGTTGGTGGAAGCTGGTGCTACTGCAGGAATTGACCTTTCGGACGGTTTGGCTGGCGATGCGGGACACATTGCGGCGGCGTCGGAGGTGGCAGTTGTCATCGATTCGGATGCCCTCCCCCTCCATTCTCTGCTCGCAGATATCCAGCTTCCAGAAGGGATAGACCCTTCGAATCTGGCTCTCCATGGAGGTGACGACTTTGAGCTTCTGGTCGCTGCGCCTCAAGGTCTCTTTGATGGACAAGTAGATGGGTTCGTTAGGCGATTTGATCTTAGGTTGACTCGTGTGGGCCGCGTGATCGAAGGAGTTGGGGTCCTGCTCAAGTCGGGGGATTCTGGAGCTGAGACCAAACCTGTCCGCAGCGGATACGATCATTTTGGTAGGGGGCTGCAGTTGTGATCAGGTCCATCTGGATCCTAGTGGCTGGAGCCGTCCTGACCGGGTTCTTCTCCAGCCGCGTCGTACTGAATGGGTTGTTCCGGAGACCGGACAGAGCTTGCTGGTGTGATCAGCTGACACGGCGGTGGACCCGACTAGTCCTGAAGACCGCGGGCGTTCGCGTTAAGGTCTTTGATGCGGATAGGGTGGATTGGTCCGAACCGGTAGTGGTGGTGGCCAACCATCAGTCTTGGTTTGACGTCTTCACTTTGGCCGCTCACCTGCCGGGTAGAGTTCGGTTCGTTGCCAAGGAAGAGCTTTCGCGAATTCCCATTTTCGGCCGTGCCTGGCGGATGTGTGGGCACATCTCGATCGATCGTAGGGACCGGAGGCGGGCGATTGAATCCCTCGACAGGGCCGCGGAGCGGGTTAGGGAGGAGTCCCTTACGATGGCCCTTTTTCCGGAGGGCACTCGCTCGCCGGATGGGAGGCTCTATGCGTTCAAGAAGGGAGCGTTTATCCTAGCCATTAAGACGGGGGTGCCAGTTGTGCCAGTTGGGATTTCAGGGAGCCGCGCTATCATGCCAAAGGGATCGTTCAGAGTTCGGGGAGGGGAGATTCGGATCAGGGTGGGAGAGCCGATTGAGGTGGGGACCAGCGAGCAGGGAGAGCGGGATCTACTGCGCGAGTTGAGCCGGCGGGCCGTGGCCGGACTCATTGAGGGAGAGGATGCGGAGGCAGGGTTGGCTGGAGAAATTGTTCCTGTCGAATCTGAATTGAGGTTAGCTGGGTCCAGTGATTTGGGGTGCAAGGGATCCCCACGTGATAGCACGGAGGAGATGAAGGGGTGAGCAAGACCAAGATTACGGCGGTGCGGGGAAGACAGATCCTGGATTCCCGCGGGAATCCAACGGTGGAAGCGGAAGTCGATCTGAAAGGTGGGGCGATGGGTCGGGCGGCAGTCCCGAGCGGCGCCTCCACCGGTGAACACGAGGCCGTAGAGCTTCGGGACGGCGACCTATCTCGCTACATGGGCCGAGGTGTGCTCAGGGCCGTGGAGAATCTGGGCGGCGAAATCCGGGAGTTGCTTGTCGGGAAGGACGCTGAAGATCAGGAGGCCCTCGACCGGGCCCTGATCAAGTTGGATGGTACGCCGAACAAGGGACGATTGGGCGCGAATGCGATGCTGGGGGTCTCGCTAGCTACTGCCCGAGCCCGGGCGGAGGCGCAGGGTATACCTCTGTTCCGTTCCTTGGGGGGTGCAGGTGCCACGCTCCTTCCGGTTCCGATGATGAATATCCTGAACGGAGGGTCTCACGCGCCCAACAATGTCGACATACAGGAGTTCATGGTGATGCCTTTGGGAGCGGACACCTTCGGGGAAGGTCTTCGCATGGCCGTCGAGGTGTTCCACCGCCTCAAGGAGGTCCTGACTGAACGTGGGGGAAGCACAGCTGTTGGGGATGAGGGCGGGTTCGCCCCAAACCTGAAGGGAAACGATGAGGCTGTCGAGGTTGTTCTCCGAGCCATTGAACGGGCAGGTTACCGGCCTGGTGAGGATATCGTTCTCGCCTTGGATGCAGCCGCCTCGGAGTTCTACGAAGAAGGTGAATACACGTTCAAATGGTCGTCGGGTGAGCACCGAGATGCTGCCGGGATGGTGGAGTTCTGGTTGGATTGGATTGCACGGTATCCGATTTTCTCTCTGGAAGACCCGCTGGACGAAAACGATTGGGACGGATGGAGGGTGCTCACAGAGGCGCTTGGGGATCAAGTGCAGATCGTTGGTGACGACATCTTCGTCACTAACCCCGACCGGCTCAGTCGGGGAATCGACCAAGGCGTGGCGAATGCCATTCTCGTGAAGGTGAATCAGATCGGGACCCTGACTGAAACCCTTGAGGCCATCGCGGTCGCACGTGCCTCCGGTTATCACTCTGTCATATCTCACCGATCAGGTGAGACGGAGGATGTCTTCATAGCGGACCTGGCCGTCGCAACGGAAGCAGGCCAAATTAAGACTGGGAGTGCTTCGCGAACCGACCGGGTTGCAAAGTACAATCAACTCCTGAGGATTGAGGAGATGCTTGGGACCAGGGCTTGCTATCCTGGCCAATCGCTTCTGAGCGGCTCCTGAGTTGGAGTATTTTTTGGGGAGGGAGGTGGGATATGATGCAACGCTTGATCTTTCTGTTTCTGCTGGGTGTAGCGGCCTATTACGCGGTTTTTGGAGGGGAATACTCCGTCCTTGAGGTGAGGCATACTCGTCTCGACACTGACGAGGCCCGGGTCACATTGGCCAGCCTATTGGCGGAGGTTGACTCGCTATCCGTGCGGGCTGAAGCGCTCGAGAACGATCCGAAGACGCTTGAGACCCTGGCGCGCGAACGCTTCGGGATGATCCGGGACGGGGAGATGCTCTACCGATTCGCAGACCACCCGGGCGATTCCGAGGAGGATGCCGGGGTATCGTCGGCCGAGCGTTGATACCCTTTTGGCCTAGTCGCTAACGGAACTATTGAGTGTCAGGGTCCACGGTTATGGGTTGACACCTGTGGGGACCCGGGATAGCCTTTTTCCCCTCGCCGGAGTAGCTCAGCTGGTTAGAGCAGCGGAATCATAATCCGCGTGTCGGGGGTTCGAGTCCCTCCTCCGGCATCAAATAATGACGATAGTTGTCAGGGTGCGGCCCCTCGAAGAGAGGGGCTTTTTTCGTGCCTTTCGGTGACTGGCAGGCGACCACCGAGAATGTAGGGGACTGAAGGGTCTCCGCAGAGTTCCTCTGGCTATCAGAGAGTGGGTATCTTGACGGTGTGCCGAAGTTCTTTTTCTTTATTTTCATCCTTTGTAATTCGACATCTTGAGTTGCTGGTTGTCAACGCTTTTGACAGTCTTCTAAAACGTTGTATCCGCAGAACCTGGGTGGAGTATGGTACCCTAAGACATTCAACAGGGGAGAACAGGAAGAGATGACGGATAGGGGTAGAAAGATCCTCAGGTTAGACCCTTTTCTACTTTAGTAGATGAGTCCCCAAACAGGAGGAGGTCGACCACGGCGCTTTCCGGAGTTTGCGAGTGTCCTGCGAGGACTCATCGTACTTCTCCTTCTTTACATGTTTCTCGTTGGGATTGGCCTCCTTGAGTCTGGGATTACGGCGATGGGTGAAGGGTTCGAGGAGGGGCTGCTCGAATCGGTCTCCCATCCCCTTTCGGGGCTCTTTGCGGGAATCCTTGCAACCGTTCTGGTACAGTCGTCCTCGGTAACTACTTCCACAATCGTGGGGCTCGTCGGCGCAGGGACAATTCCCGTGCCCCTTGCAGTGCCAATGATCATGGGTGCTAACATCGGGACTACAGTCACGAACACCATGGCATCGCTGACAACTATCCTTCGTTCGGAAGAATTTCGTCGGGGATTCGCCTGTGCCACGCACCATGATTTCTTCAATGTGTTTGCGGTCGTGATCATTCTACCGATTGAGCTGGCAACAGGAATTCTTACACGAAGTGCCGAGTGGCTGACCGTATTGGTCGGAAGAGTAGACTTGGAAACGGCGGGCCTGGGACGAAGCCCCATTCGGACCGTGGTGAACGTTCCAGTGGATCTAATAGAAGGCGTCCTTGGAGTCGGGGTAGTGGCTGGCGTCATCTACCTGGTTCTGGGGATGGCGTTGCTCTTCTTTGCACTGTTCTTCATCACCCGGAATATGCGTCAGCTTTTGGCACGTGGAGTAGAGAAGGCTATCAATCAGCTTATCGAGCGGGGGGGAGCCTTTTTGGGGATCGTCGCTGGGATCCTAATTACCGTTTCGGTGCAGTCGTCGTCGATTACTACCTCGATCCTCGTTCCCCTGGTTGCCTCCGGAGTTTTGAACCTAACGAACGCGTACCCGATCACTGTCGGTGCTAACGTCGGGACGACCGTAACGGCGCTTATTGCCTCCCTGGCCGTTGCGTTGCCGGAAGGGCTGACCATTGCGCTCGTTCATCTGCTGTTCAATGTGACAGCTATCACGATCATCTTTCCGGTTCGTAGGATTCGGATGGTGCCTATTGTACTGTCCGAGCGTTTGTCCGACCTAGCGGTTCGGCGCAACTCGCTTGTGATTGCTTACGTGATAGGACTCTTCCTGGTTATTCCAGTTCTGGGAATATTTCTGCTTCAATAGGAGTGAGACCATGAAGTCATCCGACTTCCTGACGGGACGGAGTGGTGCTCGGATCGAAGCGATCGAGACCAAAGTGAAGAAGATGCTCGAGCGCGATCGACACGAGGTCGATCTAGCTATGTCTGTTCTGTTAGGGGATTTAGCGCCAAAATCTGCAAACGACGAGCTGCGCTTGAGCGACCGAAAGGTCAATGAGGCCGAGCGGGAGATCCGACGGCGACTGGTCGTTCACACTAGCGTCTTCGGAACTATTGAAATCCCCAGCGTGCTCCTCTACATGTCGATCGTCAAAGACATCGAACGGGTGGGGGATTATGCGAAGAACTTAATCGACCTAGCTCTTGACGGTGTGAATCTTCAACGGGCGCCGGATCTCTCGGATTGGAGAACCCTGTCTGAGGAGGTCTCCACGTTTATCGGGGAGTCGACCGAGGTATTTCACAAGCGAGATACGGATCGAGCCCGCACCCTGATGGCGCAGGGCGCTCGGCTACTGAAGCTTTTCGATAGCAGCGTTTCAGCGCTCGTGAAGGGAGAGGATACGGACCCGAGCCCCGTGGCCCGAGCGCTGGCTTTGCGCTATCTAAAGCGGGTTGTAGCCCACCTCGTCAATATCCTTACCGCCGTCGTGATGCCGCTGGATCGCCTCGATTACTTCGACGAGAATCCGAGGGACCGCGCATGAGACTCATCCTGCCCAGCACATACTTTCCATCGGACCAGTAACGATGGTTAGACAGTGGTTCTATGCGGTGGCTGCGGTGGCTCTGATCGGTATCGGGCTAGTCGCGCTCTATTGGCCCCTGGCCCTTTGGGCCATGGTCGTGGTCGGGCCGTTGGTAGCACTAGGTCTGCGCGATGCCCTTCAGCGGCGAAGTACCATTCTTCGCAACTTTCCTATCATCGGGCACTTGCGTTATCTGTTCGAGAATATCCGCCCTGAGATTCAGCAGTACTTCATTGAATCAAATATCGATGCGTTTCCCATCGAAAGGGAGATGCGGGCCGTCGTGTATCAACGAGCTAAGGGTGAGCTCGAGACCCAACCGTTCGGGACCCAGAGGGACGTCTACCGAGTGGGCTATGAGTGGGCAGCCCACTCCTTGAGTAGTGTTCGGCCCCTGACAGAAGACCCACGTCTTGAGGTGGGTGGGCCGGAGTGCTTGAAAAAGTACTCGACTTCTGTTTTGAGCATCTCCGCTATGAGTTTCGGAGCTCTTTCGCCCCATGCAATCCTGGCACTGAGTGGTGCCGCCCGCTTGGGCGGCTTTGCCCAGAACACGGGGGAAGGAGGGATCTCTCGATACCACATAGAGGGGGGAGCGGACCTGATATGGCAGATCGGCACGGGCTACTTTGGGTGCCGGACTTTGGACGGCGGCTTCGATCCAGAACAATTTCGGGATTCTGCGGCGGAAAAGCAGGTCCGGATGATTGAACTCAAGCTTTCCCAAGGGGCCAAGCCAGGACACGGCGGGGTTCTTCCAGCCCCCAAGGTCACTCCTGAGATCGCGGAGGCACGGGGAGTACCTCCATATGAAACCATACACTCGCCCCCCAGGCACTCGGCCTTCTCCACCCCCTCAGAGCTGCTGGAATTCGTGGCGCTACTGAGAGACTTATCCGGTGGGAAACCGGTGGGCCTAAAGTTCAGCGTGGGATGCCGATCGGAGTTTCTTTCCATCTGTAAGGCCATGAGGGATGGAGGGATTACCCCTGACTTCATTACGGTGGATGGAGGAGAGGGCGGTACAGGTGCGGCGCCTCTGGAGTTCTCCAATTCCATGGGGATGCCCGGTCATGATGCCTGGGTGTTCATCCACAACGCCCTCGTGGGTACCGGTCTTCGCGACAGAATCCGCCTCTTTGTCAGCGGAAAGGTTATCACCGGCTTTCATATGATCCGGGCTATGGCTCTCGGGGCGGACGCGTGTCTCTCAGCTCGGGGGATGATGCTGGCTTTGGGATGCATTCAGGCGCTGCGTTGTAACAATGATACGTGCCCTACGGGAATCACCACACAGAATCCGGCCCTATTTCGAGGCCTTGATGTGCCCGACAAGACCCAGCGGGTATTCCGCTATCACAGGGCCACGATCAAGAGTTTCGTCGATCTCCTAGGGGCGATGGGGCTGGCGGGGCCCCATGAAATCACTCCCGGACAGGTCTTTCGTCGGGTGGACGACATGCGGGTGAAGACGTTTGCCGAGGCCTATGACTTCCTCCGACCCGGTCAGCTTCTTGACGGGGAAGGCCTGTCCGAGGGCTGGCGTCGCGACTGGGATACGGCCTGAACCTGCGCGGAACTCACTCGTCAGCTTTCCTCCAGTGACTGATGACATCCAACTGGGTAAGGAGGGCTCCGGAGTCAAGATATTATCGCTCGCAGTAGATCTTGCCATCGCGAATCTCGACCACGTTTCAGAACGTCAAGTCCGCGTTTCTGCCAGCCGCTCGCATTTCAACGATCACGGCATCGGGGTCATTGTGGGTGGTGAGCACTTCAGAGAGAAGGTCGGGGAGGGCCTGCTTCTTACCGGTTTCCTCCCGTGAAGGCGTATTCGTCATGAAGGAGGCCACGCTCACACCCTTCAGTTTGCTAACGCGCTTGCATTTGAGATCAGGAAGAGAGCCCCTGATGTGACTCCTGTTATTTACACACGGCATCCAAATGCAGCCACTTTGGATTCGAGCCTTATGGCCATCAACCTTACTATCGAAGGCAAGGATGACAAACGGCAAAAGTTTGCCCCAGTTGGTAGCCGAATCGTCAATTCCTCATGGGATGGAAACGTAGTTGAGGACGTTGCCGTGAACTTTCTTGCACACCATATGGAGAAGGCTAGTCAAGCGTCGGGAACGGGGCACGTTTGTCCAGTTACTGCAGATCACCGGAATACACCTAGCTGTGACAGTGCCAGGTGCGATCTCTGTTTTCGGTTTTAGTGTTTCCTCGAGACGCATTGAGTCGCGGACCCGACGCCCGCCTAGCTATCAGATGGTTCATCCCCTCGCAGGTGAACGGTCCGGATCGGGAAGGGGATCTCGATCTTTTCCATATTAAAGCGTTCATGGAGGCGCTTGATGAACTCATGCTGTATGAGGAACTGATCGGTGAATTTACCTGCTGAGAGAAGAACTTCCAGGTTAATGCTCGAGTCGCCGAATTCCCGGTAGCGCACCATCGGAGACGTTTTGGGCGGCGCGCCCTCCACGGTCTCGAGCACCTGCTCGCCCACCTCCAAGGTGACTCGCTCTACCTCCTGGAGGTCACTCTCGTAGCTGACACCGACGGGTACAGAAATCCACAGGTTCATCTGGGGCAGGCTGTAGTTTGTCACGATGGACGAGGCGAGCACGCTGTTGGGCACGACGATCAGGTTCCGGGCGGGAAAAGTACGGATGGTCGTGTGTCTCGCCTTTACATCGGTGACGAACCCCTCCTCACCACTAGCGATCTGCACGTAGTCACCCGTCCGGACCTGACCCGACAGAATGATTGAGACGCCCGCGAAGAGATTGCTTAGTGTATCTTGAAGGGCCAGCGCTATAGCCAGACCTCCGAGGGTGGTTGCCGTGAGCAGAGGAGTGACCTCGATCCCCAGGTTCTGGAGGAGGAGGAGAAGTCCCACCACCCCGATCACGAGCTTGACGAGGTTGTTTACGAGGGTAGCGGAGGGGAGCCGCGTTTTGCCCCGAACCGCGTAGCGGTCGATCAGGCCTGACCCCAAACGCATCGCTACGAGCGTGAGCGAGCCTACGATCACAATGACCGTGCCGTTGGTCACCCATTCGCGTACGGATGGAGAGAGTTCCCCCCTTAGCGCAGCAGCCCACACTCCGGCAGTCGTCCACCAGACCAGCGGCATACCATGAATGGCCTCGATCAGGAGGTCGTCCATGGTCGAGTCGGTACGTTTAGAGTAGGAGTGTAGCGCGCGGACCAGAAAGCGCTCGGTGAACAGACCCAGGAAAACCCCGCCTAGAACGAAGAGGACTTGGGAGGCCCAGGGTGTCGCAGTCAGGAAGTCGGGCATGATTGTCGTGCAGTCGTGTGGCGTCGGTGCCTAGTGAGAGAGCCAGTGCGAACTTGGATACCCCAGTTGGGGAGGGGGGCTGCCTCGCCCTTGCGGGCGGGGCAGCCGTATGGCCTAACAGAAGATGTCTCTTGGCCCCCCCCATGCGTACGAGGCCGGTCAAAGACGCTACCTCCAGCCAAGCCCCCTAGCGTGACGATCTGACGAACGCACCTCCCTGCGACACCACCGCTCCGTAGACGTTGCCAGCGGCGTCTACGGACACGCCCTCGGGGTTCGAGCCGTTGGGATAAGCGGTGACCGTGCCGGAGATCAAGTAATCAACGATGCCGTCCCTCAGGCTTCCCACCCGAATACCGGTTATCCAGCCCGGGTTCTGGGAGTTGGCGAACAGCGACTCCGAGTCGGCGACATAGATGATGTCGTCGTCCGTGATGTAGATCCCGCTCGGTCGGCCAAACTGCCTGAGCTCTCCGATGTAGGTGCCATCGAGTTGAAAAATCTGTAGGCGATTATTTCCCCGATCGCCGACGATCAGGCGGCCTTGAGAATCTATATCTATCGCGTGGGGAGTGCGGAATTCGCCGGGTCCGGACCCGAGTCTTCCCCAGGAGGTGATGAAATTTCCATCCCGGTCGTATTTTACGATACGTGCGACCGTCTCCGGTGGAGCGGTAAGGCCCTGGCCACTGTGACCATCTCCCACATATATGTTTCCTTCCGCGTCGGTGACCACATCATTAGGTGTGTTGAGCAGCGGACCCCTGCCATCTCCAGGCGATCCCGGTCGTCCAAGTGTGATAAGGAGTTCGCCCTGGGGACTGAATTTCAGAACGACGTGCCCCTTGCCGGAGCTGCTCGGGATGTCGGGGTTCGGGCCGGCTGCATCGGTTACCCACACGTTACCGTCCCGATCCACGTGCAAACCATGCGGAAAAAGAAGCATCCCACCGCCTAGCGTAGTTACGACGTTACCTTGCGGATCAATCTTGAGGATCGGATCAAGGTCCGACGCGGCGCAGGAATTTGAGCCGCACCTGTCGATCGCCCAAATGTGAACGCCATCGGGATCGATATCGGTGCCGGCCGTCGATCCCCATGTCCTTCCATCGGGTAAGTCCACCCAACCGTCCTCACTGGTGTAGGGGTTGGGGAGACTGTTCTCGGGGTAGATGTTCTGTATTCGGTCAAGGTGCTGTGCGAAAGCCCCTGTTGGCAGTGCCAAGGTCAGTGTGGTGACGACTCCCACCAGAAACGGTGTCACGCTTCTTGAAAGCCTCATGGTGTTCCTCCTCTTGTCTGTTTCTGGGCCCTGAATAGCCTGGTTGCTCGGCTACATCTTACCAGGCTTCCCTTGTGTTGAACATGTAAACGAGCAAATTGGCGTTCCGGGAAAACGCTAGAGTGAGGGGACGCGTCGGACGGAGAGGATAAATCCACCACGTCCGGTTATCACCTCCAAGTGGTCCCCCGGTCCGGTGGGGACATAGTTATCAGGACGGCGCCCGCGTCCGCGCGTGAAGGTGGTTTGGTCCTCAACCTCAAACCAGATTCCTGAGTCGCGACTCGGGGTTGTGAAGGTCCGGGTCGATACACCGGCGAGGTCCCCAAGCCGGACTCTACGCCCGCCTTGCCACCAGACGAATACTGTGATTGGGACGGCATTCTGATTTCGGATAGTCAACTGGATAGTCCTCTCATCCTGCCGGCTTTGCGAGAAGGGACTGTTCGAACTCGCAGAAGCACATCCCCAACAGAGAATGAGCCCAAGGGCAACGAGACCGTAGCGGCAACGATGGTGGCCTCTTACTCTCCGGGCCATCTTGCTGAACCCATTCATTCTTTCCTCCCAACGAAACCGCATAATGAACCGCTCATCGCTTGCTCAATATGCGAGAGCATAGGCCTCGCGCCGCGGATCCGCCGCCGCCGTGAAAGTGCCGGTGCTCGGCTCCACAAAGATCATCTGGGCTCCACCGAACGTGGCCGTCCACCCTTCGACGATGTTGAGTCGATGTCCGAGTTCGCTCAGCTCCGATCGAACACCTGCGGGGATCCGATCCTCAATCGCAACGGATAGTCCGCCACTCGACCGGAAACGCGGTGCCTCAATAGCTTCCTGTGGTGTCATCCCAAAGATGAGCAGGTTGTGGACAATCTGGAGGAGGGTCTGTGTTTGGCTGTCTCCTCCCGGCGTTCCTATCGCAAAAGCGAAATCTCCGTCACGGAGCGCCATCATTGGAGTGAGCGTGTGATATGGACGCTTTCTAGGGGCAACCTGGTTCGGATGTCCGTCCTCAAGCGTGTAGCCCGAACCCCGATTGTGAAAGAGAACACCGGTCTCCGGTTCTAAGATACCGGATCCGAATCCCGCGAAGTTGCTCTGGATCCAGCTTACCGCGTTGCCGAATTGGTCAATTGCCGTCATGTAGACAGTATCGCCCGAGTCGTCCTGATCACCTTGGATCCCCCCAGCGGCTCCTCCGAACCCTGGCTCTACTGATTCGGCGGCGTGCCCCCTATCGACGAGAGCCGCACGGGTTCGTAAATACTCCGGGTTCAGCATTCGTTCGATAGGAAGGTCTGCCTTGTCGGGATCCGCAACCCACCGATCTCGATCGGCGAAGGCGAGCTTCTTCAACTCGATCATCGTGTGCAGGTACGCGGTCGTATTGTGGCCTAATGAACCGGCAGGATACGCTTTGGCCATCTCCATGTAAGACAGCTCAGCAATTCCTTGGCTATTTGGCGGCATTACCAAGAACGTGTGGCCCAGATAGTCACCCCGCAGTGGCTCCACCCAGGTCGAGGTGTGCGCCGCGAAGTCTGAGGCCCTCAGGTGACCACCCTCTGCCTCCACGAATGCGGCCAAATGTTCCGCGACAGGACCCCTGTAATACGCTTCCTTACCTCCTTGGGCGATCTGTCGTAGAGTCGTGCTCAAGCCCTCGTTCTTCAGGAGTGATCCGACGGGCGGTGCCGAACCTCCAGGCAGGTAGAGCGCGCGTCCCGCATTGTTCAAGCTGCCACTTTGCGACTCGATGTCTTGAGCAAGCCGGGTGGACACCGGAAAGCCTTCACTCGCGAGCCGGATCGCGGGCTCCAGTAGCTTGGCAAAGGGCATGGTACCAAAACGCGCGTGCGCGTCTGCCCAGGCGGCCACGGCTCCGGGTACGCTGATTGAGAGCACTCCCGACCCAGGGACTTGATCATGTCCCTGGTCACGAAAGAATTCCGGAGTCGCCAACGCACCCGACCGACCACTCCCGTTTATCGCACTGATCTCTCCAGTGGCTCCATCGTAGAAGATCCCAAACGCGTCGCCCCCAACTCCATTCATATGAGGTCGCACAACTGCAAGGACACCCGCCATCGCAATGATCGCGTCCGTGGCAGTTCCTCCTTCCTGAAGCACTCTCAGCCCTGCCTGGGCAGCGAGAGGTTGCCCAGCGGACACCGCTCCCTGTGTGCCGCGCACGTCGGGGCGGTTCTGGGGGGCATAGATGACCGTTCTTGCCACAGATCCACTAGAGGACGTCTGCGCGTGCGCTATACCCGTCGACAAACTCGCCAGAATGAGAAGTGCCAATACAGATTCCTGGACTCTAATCTTCATCAGTCATCCTCCCTCACGACTCAAGATGGTAGAAGCTTTCGACCGGTGGTGGATCAGCCGGCGGACCAAATGCGCGCAGCCTCAAGCGTGGGTCGGGTGGGCGCATCGCGCTGAATGTTCTAATTGCGTTCTCAACGACCCGACGTTGTTCTTCCTCATCGACATCAAGTGAGGACACCCCATGTTGCCGGACGTGCCCTAGGACTATCCCACTGCTGCGGGGGATCATGGGTCCGAGAGAATAGTCCACGTCAGGCTGTGGTACGAGCACGGTGAGTTGCCCTTTAACTGGAGTCAACTCGGGGTCGCGAAACAACTCTTTCGCTCCGAGCCCGGTGCAGTTCACGATGATAGGCTCGGCTAGTGCCATCAAGTCACCTGGCGAGTCGAATTTGCGAACGGAGATGCTGCCGCCAAAACTGATTACATCTCGCATGAGGGCATCAAGATAAATATCCGGATCGAACTGTAGCATCGGGGCTCGTCTTGCGTATAGCGTTGGGAACGGATGTTGGTTGTGCCCTAGTAGAATCCCACCGATCTCAAAACTCCTTGGTACCAGCGGATTTGCCGATTCTCTGGGGTCACCATCCTCCTGGTCAGGTCGGTCGCGTGGATCGGAATTATTCGTCTGCGAGTATCCGTCGATCCATCGTACCCCGTATCCGCGATCGACTAATAGCTGGTGCTCGTGGTATGCGATCTCGACCGCTCGGCGAAACTGCAAGTCCCAGCTGGGTGTGCGCCGGCTGACAAGGGTCGAAGTGGGTGTGAATCCTCCCCAGGCCTTGTTGGATGTGGTGTCTGGCGGCAGTGCCTTCGCAAAGATCGATACCTGGAAACCCCGACGCTGTAGCATGCGGGCCGAAGTCAGGCCGGCAATGCCACAGCCTACGACTGCGACTCGCCGCTCCGTATGAGCAAGCGCGATGTTAGTTGCCAGGTATGCTGTTCCCCATGAGAGAGAGAGTCCTGCTCCACCATGTCCGTAGTTGTGGATGACCGTCTTGTCGTCGAGTCGCTCCGATTTCAGGACGAAGCCCGACTCCCGGTAGGGGCGTAACGCTACGGTCGTGCGGATGATACGGTCCCACGAAACATGGACTGGAGCCAGATTGGCTGACCACATCCATGGGGTCCCCACCGAAGCTCCGCGAAATGTGCAGGCACCAAGGGCTAGACCAAGCCCCGCGACCCCACCGGTCCTGAGGAAGCTTCTCCTATGCACTGCGTGCCCCAAGCTCGAGGGTGTTTGATCCTTGGCGGACCACTGCGGGCATCGTCGTTGTGGGTTTCCACAACCTAGGATTCGTCAACAGTAGGTGGCAGATAGCTCTCGAACAAGCTGAAAAGGTCAAGCGGAATAGTGGTGGGTGTCAGACCAGAACTATGATCAGATTGATCAAGTTGACTGGCGTATAGATAGCCCGAGGGTCTGTTCGATTGGTGCAACAATCTTCTAGGGCTGAACGGAGCACCACTGCCTTGCCTCATTCCGATGGACTAGGGTAAGTCGCGTTTCCCACCCACTCAGCCTTACCTGCCTACCCCAGTTTCTTCTGTTTGCCACTGCCTTCTCATCCATTCTCCAGCAGCTCGTAGCGGGGCGATATAATCACCCATCTGGTAGTGACTAGCTCCCTCGAGACTAATGAGCTGCACCGGATGACCCCGATCTTCGAGCATCTTGACCGTTGCTTCAGCCGGTCCGTACGGGACCACTTCGTCGTCCGGGCTATGGATAAGGTGTACCGGTATTCCCTCAAGACCCTCGAGTGGATCGTTCGCTCGAGACGCCGCTATAGGGATTGCACCGGTAAAAAGATCAGCGTGACGGGTTGCTAAGTACCACGTGCCTCGGCCACCCATGCTGAACCCGGTTACAAGAATTCGATCGTGGTCGATCGCGTAACTCCCGAGCACTTCCTCCAGAAGGTCCAGAACTGCCCGTTCCGATTCAGCGTTAGCCCAACTCCGTGTTGGAACATCGGGTGCTACGATCACTGCCTCCCAACTGCGCAGTGCTGGCTCGACGATCGATTGCATAAAGTTACTACCGTAATACGGTGATCGTCCGCCAGGGTGGAGAGCTAGGATCAGTGGGCGCTCATTATCCACGGACCCGTCGTACCCGGCGGGGATCGAGATTCCGTATCGAATCTCACCACCACCGGCCAGCTCGAAAGCTGTCTCAGTTACCCGCGGAGGGTCTGAGACTTGGGCGAGCAATCGCGTTTCTACCATCATCGACAGGAGCACCGAGAGCCCCAAGGACGCTGAGATAGCGAGAGCCCTCATGACCTAGCCGTCAGATTCCAGATGGGTGGAGTGGAACGCGAAAAGTTCATGCCCAGCCGCCGCGAGGTAATCAGAGAGATTGTGATCGATCCCTCTGATCTCCTTGTAGTCAATGGTCAGGTTCAGGTGTCCAAGGTGGGCGGCGAACCGCCGGTTCGTGGTGATCCATTGGTCCTCCGATCCGACGATCAGCTTCACGTTCATGCTACGGAGGCGGGCCTCGACTTCTACCGCTAGGGGGTACGGGTCATGGCTCCTAGCCAGGGCAGCGTCCGCGACGAAGTTCC
>CAUZHN010000014.1:0-48846 GCA_963579625.1 Gemmatimonadales bacterium UBA6960 | reverse complement strand
TCTGGATCTGGACGAAGGGATGGATCAGGTGCTGGTGGACGTGGAAGGCATACCGGCGCTACTCACCATGGGGAAATATGGGATTCTGTGGAAGCTAGACCGGCGGGATGGATCCTTCCTAGGGCTCAGGGATTCCGGTATCCAGAACGCTTTCGCGGAGGTGGACCCCGAGACGGGGGCCGTGCGCTACCGGGACGATATTCAGATGGCGAGCACTGGTGACTGGATCTCAGTGTGTCCCGCAACGGCTGGTGCCCACAACTGGCACTCGAGTTCCTATCACCCGGACACAGCCCTTCTGGTGATCCCCATGGGTCAGAGCTGCATGGAGATCTCTGGCCGAGAGGCGGCGCTTCAGGAGGGCTTGGGGGGGGCAGGTGCGGACAGGGTGTACATGGAGATGCCTGGCACGAATGGACGCTTTGGAAAGCTCGCAGCCTACAACGTTGGGACCATGGAGGAAGTCTGGAGCGTCGAGCAACGAGCGCCATTCCTTACCGCTGTGCTCACTACTGCAGGTGGTCTTGCCTTTGCCGGTGGCTTCGATCGGTGGATCCGTGCCTACGAGGTTGAGAGCGGCCGTGTTTTATGGGAAACTCGGTTGGGCAGCCCGGTGGGGGGGTACCCGATTACTTACGAGGTGGATGGAGTTCAGTACCTGGCGGTCGGTACGGCCACAGGCGGAGGCACGGCCCATCGGATCGGGATTTTTCTCACTCCTGAATTTCGGGTTCGGGAAAATAACGCTCTCTATGTTTTTCGATTGCCCGCACGCTGAGTTCGCCCACATGCATATGAGTTTCTAACCCCTGATTTGCGTCTGGCCGGAAGTTTGCACGCCGGGTTGGCTTGCGGTCACACATCTTGTCCTATTCCGAATCGAGACTTCCTCAGGCCCCAACGAGGTCGGATAGCGTATCGATAGCTATACGGAAATGGTTGATCATTTCGCATCGCTACCTCGGCATTGTCTTGGGCTTGCTGTTCGTCGTCTGGTTCGCATCGGGTATTGGCATGATTTACGCGCGCGGCATGCCGAGCCTCACGGAGGGGCCGCGACTAAACAGACTTGAGCCTTCGGCGTTTCCGGCAATCGACCCTGGGGCTTGGGATGCACTTCTGCCCGGCCGGAGCCTCAAAGAGATTAGTTATAGGCGAATCTTGGGTAGGCCGTACTTCATGGTACGGAGTAGCGCTGCCTGGTCCGTGGAGACGACGGCTGCCGACCCAGCCCACGGAGGGAGTGTCGCCGGGCCAACTGATATTGGTCGAGTGCTGATCACTGCCGAAACCCTCGCAGTCCGAAAGGAAGCCTTCGCACTGGACTCTCTAATGAGCCGGGTTCGGGAGGCTTATCCTGAGACTGAGATTGTCGAGGTCCGCCTCCTAGAAGAGTATGACTCTTACCACTACTCACGAGAGTTGGACGCACCACTGCCGATCATGCGCGTCAAATTCGACGATCCGGACAGGACATGGATCTACATCGATCCTGCATCAGGCGAGTTGGCCACTACCGTCCACCGCCTAGATCGAGTTGAGCGGTGGATATACAATGGCTTTCACAGTCTAGATTTTGGCTTCTGGTACTACAACCGGCCGGTCTGGGACATTGGTGTCGTAGTGCTCAGCTTGGGCGGGATGGCTATGAGCACCATCGGCCTGTTTCTTGGGATACGAAGGCTCACACGGGGTTAAGAGGCAGCGTCAGGTCCAGCCGACAGTAGGAGGTGGTCAAGCCACTTCACGTGGTGTTGGTCAGTAGGTGTACCTGACCCCTGTCCTCAGACTTGTATCCAGCGGACTGATCCCGTCAGGGGGTTTGGTGTCGTGGCGGAGATCGAACGATACCGTGAGGTCCAACTCGTCCGTTACGGACGTGGCAATTCGTAGGTTCGCAAGGGTCCGAACGTCACCGAAGTCGCGGAGCACGGGTTGTAGATAGGTTGTAGACGTGATCACGAGATTGTCGTTGGGTACCACACGTAACGTGAGGAAATGGCTCCACCGGATCACCGTGGTCTGATCCTCGTGAACCGCAAGAGCGGTAAGGTTCAGTCGCTCGTGTTCAAGCAGGAGAGAAGCTCCCATACCGAATTGTCCCCACTCTCCGCTAGCGAATGAGGTTCGCGCTCCGCCCCCCGTGACTATTCTGAAGTTGAGGAGCTGAGGCCGGTCGTAGTTCAATTGCGCGTACCACTCAGGTGAGATGAGATCGTCGTACCGGTAGGTCTGGCGATAATGGAACAGACCCGATGATGCAAAGCGGCTCTTGCTGAGCAGGCCCAGCCCCCCGTTTCCTACGACTAGCCTGGTTACGGATTCCGTGACTCTGTAGAGGCGTACGTTCAGACCGAGCTGAATCAAATCCACGTTTCCGGTTCGCAGCGTCAAATCACCACCGAACGTGCCTGAATATCCAAGCGGAGGGTCGTCGCTTCGAAGCGCTTCTACGTTGACCTGAGCAGACAGGGGTAAGGGAAGAGCTACAGAGAAAATGATGAGTAGCCGGAAGCCGTTGCGGCACAGGCGCGTAGAATGTTTTACCGGGGCCATTTGAGTGTTTTCTTAGGCAGCTCGACCGACCGATGCGGATGGCTAAGGTGAATTTGTATTTAAGACTAAGGTAGCACCTTCATGGTGGTTTCAGCGGACATCGGTTGGTAGTCACACGTTTTCCTTGCTGCGCTGCTCGTCGAGCGGCATCTTGGCCAGATCGTAACCAGACCCTCAGGCAATCCCCTGAAGTGCTTCGTCCGCGAGATTCACTCAACTCAAAGGAGGAAAGATATGTCACTACGCATCAACGATATCGCACCCGACTTCACCGCTGAGACGACGCAGGGAACGATCAACTTGCACAGCTGGATCGGTGACGGTTGGGCCATCCTGTTCTCGCACCCCAAGGACTTCACCCCTGTGTGTACCACAGAGTTGGGTGCAGTTGCGGGTCTACAGGACGATTTCGCGGCCCGTAACTGTAAGATTATTGGTATCAGCGTCGACGGTGTGAGTGACCACAAGGCGTGGTCGAAGGATATCGAGTCATCGCAGGGTCACGCGGTGACCTATCCGTTGATCGGCGATCCGAAGCTCGAGGTCGTCAAGGCCTACGACATGCTGCCGGCCGACACCGGTGAAACGTCGGAGGGCCGCACGCCGATGGACAATGCCACGGCGCGCTCGGTGTTCGTCATTGGACCCGATAAGAGGATCAAGGCGACGCTCACCTATCCGATGAGCACTGGCCGCAACTTTGCTGAGATCCTACGCCTACTCGACTCGTGCCGGCTCACTGCCGAAAGTCAACTCGCTACGCCGGCGAACTGGGAACAGGGCGACGACGTGATTATTGTGCCGTCGGTTTCCGACGAGGAGGCGAGGAAGCGTTTTCCTGACGGTTGGAAGCAGCCTCTGCCGTACATCAGGATCGTTCCACAACCGAGCGACGACTGAATTGGCATTGGGGTGAGAGAGGTGCCTTCGAGTTGCTCGAAGAGGGGATCGCCAGCTACCGAAAAGCTCCTGTCCAAATCTGTCTTGTCACGGGCACTCTATTGACCTGGCGAACACGATCCTCTTGATGAACATCTTGTCAATTTTTCTGAGTATTTGGGTCGTTATGTTGACGGGGTAGACCGACATGCTGTGGGCTTAGACAATCGGTATCTTGATGCTTGTGATGCTCATAACTCCGTCGATGCTAGGGGGGATCTCAAGACCGGAAGTTCATGGGTCTCGGTAGCCGAGGATATTGGACTCCGGCGACCTGCGTCGATACTCGTGCTGGCGATGATGATCGGGATCGCGTTCTTGGTGTTGCTGGACGTAGATGATTGGTCCAGGGACTGAACATGGGAGGAGATGGGAACACAGCACGTTTGACTGTGGTGGATGAGGGGGTAAGAAGTGGTGATAACACCGGCTTTTGCAGAGCGGTTTCTTTTTCTTCCGGAGCGCCTGGACTCTACCTCTCCACCGGTCGTTGCGGGAACGCCCGCCCGGGACATTTGGCTCACGGCGGAGGATGGCACTCGTATCCACTCATGGTTCTTCGAGGTTTCGGGTGACGCGCCAATCGTCATTCTCTTCCACGGGAATGCCGGACACATTGGCCACCGGGTCCCCCTTGTCGCTGATTTCGTCTCCCGCCAGCTATCGGTTCTGCTCGTGGACTACAGGGGCTACGGATGGAGCGAGGGTCGTCCGAGCGAAAAGGGGCTCTATCTGGATGGAGCGGCGGCGTACGGGTTTGCGGCGGATCAGCTTGGAGGCGCACGGAACGTGGTTCTCTTCGGTAGCTCCCTCGGGGCTGCTGTGGCGACACACGTGGCATCAAGGAGTGAAGTCGGCTGCCTGGTTCTGGAGGCCCCGTTCACGTCCCTGGACGAGATCGCGGCGGCCGTCTACCCGTTCCTTCCCTCGTTCCTCTTTCGCCGACTTCGGGGCAGGCTCGACACCCTCACTGAGATTTCGCGGGTGTCGTCACCTTTACTTGTGATCCACGGGACTCGGGACCGGATCGTCCCCTCTCGCATGGGAGAGAAGATCTACCGGGCGGCCCCAGAGCCCCGTACCTGGTTCCCGGTGGAAGGTGCGGGCCATAATGACGTGTGCTACGTGGGTGGGGACGACTATTTCGACCGGATTGCCCTCTTCATCCAGCAGGCCCTTGCTCAAGGCTCGAAACCGCCAGCTTCGTAGAGCACTCCACCCAGCGGGACCGGTCTTTGCTCCGCAAAACTACCGTAGCCACGCGTCCGCATGTTAGGATCGCACCTTACCTTCAACCTATTCCGGAGGAGCTTGCCATGCGGAACCGATCGTTCGCGGTAGTCGTCGCTACCGTGTTCTTAGCCGGATGTACAGAGGAGCGCGATGTGGCACCGGCCGCTCAGGCGTCCGGACCCGAGCCCGAAGAGCTAGCCTCTGTGCTGTTGCCAGAAGTGATTGTGGCAGAGCGAGCAGGTTTCATACCTGAGGGCATCGAATACGACACTGCAAACGGCCGCATCCTCACGGGGTCGCTCACGGAAGGCTCGATCTTCCAGATCCATGTTGATGGGCGGGTGACGACCGTTGTGAGCGATCCGGATCTCGTTTCGTCGGTTGGCATTGAGGTCGACGAGCCAAGGAACCGGCTACTCGTGGCCAACTCGGACCGATCCGTGTTCGAGGGAACAGGCCGCGGTCAGGCGAAGTTGGGGGTCTACGACCTCGAGACCGGCGACCGGATCGCGATGGTCGATCTAGCGGCGACCATCGCGAACCCCCCGGCTGATGCGGCCTACTTCGCGAACGATGTGGCAGGAGCGGCAGACGGCACGGCGTATGTCACTGACACGCGAATGAACGTGATCTATCGGGTTGACACTGACTATCGAGCATCGGTCTTCTATCAGTTCCGTGCGGTCGAAGGGCTGGGGCTCAACGGCATCGTGGTGCATCCGGAGGGCTATCTGCTGGTTGCGGGAGGCACGACGCTCTGGAAAGTACCGTTGGACGATCCGGGCAGTGCTTCGCAGGTCACACTGCCCGAAGTACTGCCCGGCCAGGACGGGATGGTCTGGATGGCTGACGGTAGGTTGGCGATCGTCAGCAACTCCGGAAACCGCGTCGTCGCGTTGACAAGCGCGGACGACTGGGCTACAGGAGAACTCGCTGGTGTCGCTCCCTACGAGACACAGGCGACGACCGCGGCCACTATCGGAGACAACATATACGTGATCCACCCGCACTTTGCCGATGCCGATCCGCCGAGTGTTGAACGAGTCACATTTCGGTGAGCCAAACGGGCCGCCCAGGTAGTACCACGCCGTGAGTCGGGACCACGGGGGGGCTTCCAACAGCCGCGTGCAACCTTGTTCCTGGGTGATCCGTGTTTCAGGTTGCGTGGATTCAACCCACCTGCCGGGAGGAAGTGACTGATGCTGCCGATGGATGGATCCCGCCTGTCGCGACGTGCTTGGTTAACGACCACGTCTGGTGTGATTGCCGTGGGTCTGTTGAAGACCCAAGCAGATGCAGTAAAGCTGGTCGCCCAGCAAGTGCCGATGAATACGTCTGACCCGACAAAAATACCAGGAAGAGTGGTATCTGAAGTCGGTCAGAGAGCGCCCGCTGAGCAGCCCCGGCGGATTTCCAGGGGCCAAGAATTATCGAGTTCCTCACGTAGCCCCCTTCAGGACTTCCACGGGATTATTACACCGTCGGATCTACACTTCGAGAGACATCATGCGGGTATACCGAATATCATATCCGAGAATCACGAGTTGCTGATCCACGGGATGGTCGAGCGGCCCATGGTCTTCAAGATGGCCGATCTTATGCGCTACCCGTCCGTGTCGCGAATCTATTTCCTTGAGTGCTCCGGTAACGGTGGTGGCGTCTACAATCGCGAACGCATGCCCACTGAGGTTACGGTACAGGCGATCGATGGTCTTCTGAGCACGAGTGAGTGGACTGGCGTTCCGCTCTCATGGGTTCTTAGGGAGGTTGGCGTGCAGCCGGGCGCGAGCTGGATTCTTGCAGAAGGCAGTGACTCTGCGATGATGTCAAGAAGTGTGCCGCTCGATAAGGCCATGGAAGATGCGCTTCTCGCCTACGGGCAGAACGGTGAAGCGATCCGGCCCGAGCAGGGGTATCCGGTCCGCTTGTTCCTGCCAGGGTGGGAGGGAAACATCAACGTTAAGTGGCTCCGCCGTATAGAAATCACTGATCGTCCAACGATGACAAAGGATGAGACGTCCAAGTATACTGATCCGCTGCAGGGCGGTATGGCGCGCCAATTCAGCTTCGTTATGGACGCCAAGTCGGTCATTACCTTCCCGTCCTATCCTTATGCGTTGCCAGATCGCGGGTGGTGGGAGATCAAAGGGCTCGCATGGAGCGGCCGTGGTGGAATCACGCGTGTGGAGGTGAGCACGGACAGAGGTCGTAACTGGGTCGACGCTGAGCTCCAGCCACCGATCCTGTCGAAAGCGACGGTGCGCTTTCGGCATCTCTGGAACTGGAATGGTCGCGAGGCCATCATTCTCAGCCGCGCCACTGATGAGACCGGGTATGTGCAACCCACTGTGCACCAACTATGGGAAGCTCGCGGCGAGCGGACGTCATATCATCAGAATCATCAACGCGCCTGGAAGATCGCGTCTACAGGCGAGGTTACGTTTGGCTTGGGAGAGCTCGTGTGAGGCGCCTCACCGTTTTAGCCGCATCGCTGGTTCTCGTGGCCTGCGACATCCCCGCAGATGACATGGCGTCGCTCGCGACGGTCACCGCGGGAACCACATACGCACTCCCGCCCAGTGCGCCAAACCGCTTTTCATTCGGCTCTGACGCTTCGGAGACACGCGTTGCGTTGTGGGACATTGATGTGAAGCCCGATGGCGAGGGCCTTCCCGCCGGAAGTGGAACAGTTGTGGAAGGTGAAGCGGTCTATATGGTCCACTGCATCTCATGTCACGGACCGACCGGCGTAGAGGGTCCTTACGACGTTCTGGTGGGCACAGAGCCCTGGGGGGAATGGCCCGGGACCCGAACCGTCGGTAGCTACTGGCCGTATGCGACTACACTCTACGACTTCATCCGAAGAGCGATGCCTCAGCTTACTCCCGGCATCCTCACGGCGGAAGAGACGTACGCGGTTATCGCGTACATCCTCAACTTGAACGGCATCGTTCCTGACGATGCAGTGATGAACGCGGAGACGCTGCCAACCGTCATAATGCCTGCCCGAGACAGGTTCGTGGTCGATGATCGACACGGTGGACTGGAGGTACGCTAGCCAGGCGTGCCAGGGAGTTCTCGGGGCCTCATCACCGAGCAAGTATCGTTGTTGAGTCGCTATTGAATCGTTGGTGCAAGCCGTGGCATCTGACTCGCTACTCGTCTTCCGTTTGGACGGGCGGATCATCGTGTGTTCGCCCCGATGCGTAATCCGGATTGCTCGCCTAAGCGCTTGGAGCCACTAAGAGCTCAAAGTCTCTTCCAGGCACAGTCATGGCCATGGACGTGGATTTGGGCTTGATGTGTGGATGGGTGAGTAGTTAGTCAGAGACCAATCCAATAGCTTACTTTGAGGGCGAAGAAGTTGTCTCCTGAGCTGGCAAGAGAGCCCAACAGATCGTCGATGCCGGCGGGGTCCACCTGGTCCAGACGACGGGATCGATCCTGCTGCCAGACGAGGAAGAGGGTGCTCCCAGGACGCCACTCCCATCGGAGAACGGTTGTACTTCGGAAGGAGCGGATGTTGAAGTCCTGGCCAGAGATGATGAAGGTGTTCTCGCCGTCCTGCACCTCACGACTCCCGTCCTCCCGAAGCTTGATACTCGTCCCATCGGTTCCGTACGTTCGCAGAAAGAGGCTCCGGGCTGCTTCGAGCTCCCCAAAATCGAAGAAGCGGCCGCTGGCCGTGAAGGGTTGAGCGTAAATCTCCAGATTCAGGTCCGGTTGGAGCGTGAAATTCAGACGTGTTTCAATAGCCAAGGTCGTACGGTCGGTGAACGAGAAGATATAGCGGTCGCCAAAAGTTGCGGTAGAGCCTCCGCTTTCTCGTGTCACATACTGACGGGAGTCCACACGGCGCTCGTAGGAGGGCCCAAAGGACACCTGCCAACGCGGTGCCGGAATTAGGGATATTTCCCCATCGAGTCTTCCATTCCAACCCCCAAGCTCATCATTGGCGTACCTGGCGCTCGTCCTCCAGCGGGTGGGTGTCGAAGGGTTGTTTTCGAGGCTCAGCGACCCACTCCAGTTCTGGGGTGCTCCCATGGAGGGCCCACCCCGAGTGAGTCGATGGTCCTGCTCCCGGGCACCCAAGGTGCTTGAGGCCCGAGTCGTCCAAAAGTTACTCCACGTAAGCGCTATATCCCCATTCACACGGGTATGCTGCTTCACCCCTCCAAAATTCCACTCATTGCTTTGGCCCGCGGTGAAGCTGTAGGCTCGGAGAAGCTCGCCGGGCTCTGTCTCACGGTACGTCAGGGAGTTCCGCGTTGAGAGTCCATCTCCGGTTCCCAGACGCCCAATATCGTTGAAAGTGACTTCGGGAGACTCCAGGTCGGCAAAGAGACTCCAGAGCCAATGGGTGCCACTGATCTTTTGGGCCTGGAATGTTGCCTTACCCCCGGAGAGGGAGGTGAGAGAAGAGTCGGCCTGCACATAGTCGGCATCAGGTCGCTGGAGGTACCGCTCGCTTCCGTGTTGCGCTCGAAGGATGGCTTCCTTGTCTCCGCCGATGCCGGTGAGCCCTCCACTAAACGAGATTTCATATATCCCCCCTCCAAGACGCCACAAGACATCGCCACCAAGCATCCAGGCATTTTGGCGCAGTTGCGCGGCTAATGGCTCACCCTCTGCGAGGTCCCGGCGGACTCCGGTCAGCATCAGGCTCGCGGTCGAACCGGACGGTCCGAACTCCTGCTGAATCCTCGTCGCACCCCATGCTGTCTGGGGGGCGACCTGAACCTTGTCCAGTGTTCCGGTTCCCGATCCGTCGGGATCTAGGTCAAAGGTCCGAGCATGCTCGTTGGCGGTCAGGGCCCCCAAGAGGCCTATTGAGGTGCCAGAAGGGAGCCGGCCTGTCACCTTCCCGGCCCCAAGGATTGTCGTCTCGCTGGGGTAGTCTACAAACTCTCCCGTTGCCTGCCCCGAGGGAGGACCGCCTACACGGCGGGAGAAGAAATAGTTGTTTTCCGGAGGAGTGAATAGATTGCTGCCTTCGGTGAAGAATGGACGCCGCTCCGGAAAGTAGACCTCACGGTCGGTCAGGTTGATTATTGCCGGATCCACCTCCACCTGTCCGAAGTCAGGGAAGAAGGTGGCATCAAGGGTTAGGTTGGACCCCAGCCCCATCTTGAGATCCGTTCCAACGTGTCCACTGAGGTTGAACTCATCCAGAAACGGATTCCTCGGATCGCGTTCTTCCGAGATGGTGGAGCCTCCCGCAGCGTAGGGGAGCAATTCGAGCCTGCGAGTCTGATCGATCGATTCAATTCCTCGAAGGTCACCAAAGCGTGAGGACCACGCATTCTCGGTTCGGGGAATCCCAATCCAGTAGTCATCTTCATTCTTCAGTGGGATCCATCGATGGATGTTCAAACCCCAAGTCAGAGCGGAACCCTCGTTGAAACGGAGTTGCGTAAAAGGGATCCACATCTCTGCCGTCCAGCCTTCGGCATCGATCGTGGTCCGTGCCTCCCATACTGGATCAAAACGCTGGTCTATATCGGCCTCACTGTCAGAGAGGTGCTGGTGGTCTAGTCGAACGCCTGAAGCAGTGACACCGAAACTGTAGGCCGTCCGCCGATCCAGGAACGTATCCAAAGAGATCAGTATAAAGTCTGCCAGCTCCGTCCCACCTGATCCACCCCGATTGCTGCGGCCCCGAGCAGCCATCCCCTGGGCCCCTCCGCTTGGGCTGTACGGTGTATCCCGCCGGGCCAGGGGCGCTTGGATTCCAGCCTGGCCCGTACTGCTGCTCATTCGGGCACCCACGTAAAGCCCGTCTTCATCGTAAACGAAACGGATCTCTGTTTGCTCGCTGGGGACAGCCCCCTCCACTGGCTCCTTCTGTATAAAGTCAGTGATGGGTTGGGCTCGACTCCAGATTTCTTCGTCGAGGCGGCCGTCCACGAGGATCTCGTCCTGAGGTATACGGACAGCATTGGCTACTTTTTGTCCCGTCAAACGCAGCTGAGCTAAGGCCTCTGGTGGCCCCGTCACCAAAACTGTGACAGTAGCCAATAAAATCGAGAGAGAAGCACGTGCTCCACCCTTTTTATCAGTTGGATGACTCAAGGCTGCTTTGGGGGGTAGGTCATTTCGAAGACTTGAATTGGGCAGTGTGCTCGTTTCGAATCACGTGGAGTGATGGTCATTATAGCGGATCATCTGCTCGGGTACCTGCAAGAATATTCCTGTTCCCTGCGTACGGTTCCGAAAACAATACAACTTTTCGCTTAGTAACAGGAAGTGGTCGTAGGGACGTCGTTGACGCTGTGTGCTGCACGGGGACACACGCTAATGAGCAATCACTCCCAGCTGTTGCTTCCGTGGGAGAGCTATCTCAAATCGCAGTTTCGGCATTGAGCAAAACGTGAGCTATCTTCTCCGATAGTTTGTGGGGCTACTAATATAGATCGCCAAGTTTCTAACGTGATTTAGATGGAAGGTTGCCGGGTCGCCAAAGGCTCCTGTCTGGATCGTTTGTCGGCCCTCTACCCGAAGGACCTTGATTCGAAGACCAGTGCGAAGAGGCGCATAGATAATACCGACGAGATACTCCCTCATTTCTCTAACGGGCATGATATGGGTTGCTTGCTCAGCATCATACCAATGGGCATGTTGGGGCATATGAACAACGTGCTGCGACATCCTGACGTGTATTCCATCCGCCCTGTCCGGGGGATCTTTTTAATATTCTGCGCCGCCGCTTTGGTTGGTTGCTCAGAAAGCTCGGGAGGGTCGTACGACATCCTCCTCAGAAACGCACAAGTCCTTGATGGCTCTGGCGCCCCCGCTTTTTCAGGGGATGTTGGGATTCGTGCTGACCGAATCGCGGATGTGGGCGACCTGTCGGGAGCGAACGGGACGACGGAAATCGATCTCACTGGACTTTATGTTGCGCCGGGGTTTATCGACGTCCACTCGCACTCCGGTGGCGGACTCGTTCAAGCAGAGACGAGCCCTTCAATTGCCCTGCTCTCTCAGGGTATCACCACCGCCTTCATCAATCCTGACGGGGGTGGCCCGGTGGACATGGCTGTGCAGCGCCAGGAACTCCTGGAACATGGTCTTGGGGTAAACGCGGCGCAGCTTGTGCCGCACGGATCAGTACGGCGGGAGGTCCTAGGCATGGAAGACCGAGCTCCGAGCGAGGCTGAGCTTGACCAGATGAGAGCGCTCGTTAGAACGGGGATGGAAGAAGGGGCATTTGGACTGTCTTCAGGCCCTTTCTACACCCCGGGAAGCTTCTCCGAAACTTCGGAGCTCGTCGAGCTGGCTAAGGTGGCAGCGGAATTCCTCGGGGTCTACACAAGTCATATTCGAGACGAATCTGACTATACGATTGGGCTTGAGGGGTCGGTCGCTGAGGTGATCCAGGTGGCGGAGGAAGGGGGGCTCACTGGAATCGTGACTCACATCAAGGCGTTGGGGCCGCGGGTCTGGGGCCTCTCTTCCACGATCGTCAATATGATCGAATCGGCTCGGGCACGAGGTGTGAGCGTCTTTGCAGATCAATATCCCTACGATGCTAGTAGCACAGGGCTCAGTTCAGCTCTTCTGCCTAGGTGGGCGCAGGCGGGGGGAGCCGATTCTCTCCAAGCCCGGCTTGCTGATCCGCCCACTCTTATCCGCATTCAAGAGGAAATGGTCGAGAACCTAGATCGACGGGGAGGGGCGGAGCGCATTCAGATTAGAGATTATGAGCCGAATCCGGCTCTTGGAGGGAGTTTTCTATCAGAATTCGCGGACGAATGGGGAGTCGATGCTATCGAGGCTGCGATCCGGATCCTCAGGGAAACGAGCCCCTCGATCACATCATTTAACATGAACGAAGATGACATCAGAATGTTCATGGTTCAACCGTGGACCATGACCTCGACCGATGGCAGTTTGCCTCGATTTCGGATAGGGCTCCCGCACCCGAGATCTTATGGGACTTTTGCGCGGAAAATTCACCATTATGTGCTGGAGGAGGAGGTCATCGACCTTCCTGCCGCCATTCGTAGCATGACCTCGCTTTCTGCCGAGGTTCTTGGGGTGGAGGACCGTGGAGTGGTCGAGGCCGGGGCCTTTGCGGACCTTGTGGTTTTCGATCTCGACCGGGTGCGGGACCTGGCAACCTACGAGGAGCCCCATCAGCTCTCGGAGGGGATGGTACACGTCTTGGTCAATGGCGATTTTGCGATTCGAGATGGTTCGCCCACGGGAGCGATGCCCGGCCGGGTGATCACTCGCTAGCGGACAGGGGAACACTTTCTAGTTTCTTCGGCTACGCGCTCTTTAGCTCTTGGGCGTACAGCCAGGTTCCAAGAAATAATCGGGATGACTGTATCAAGTTCAACTGCCCACTCTGCGCAGATCACTCCCTCATAGGTACTCCAAGGACTGCACGGGTGAGACAGATATCACACACTGGGTGTTGTCCGTCCCACAGATCATGTCATGCTTACCTGTTGGTGCTGTATTGCCCCACATCCATGCTACCGGTGCCACTGCAGCCGGTCTCCCCGTAGCGCAGAAATTTCTGGACGCGCTGCCCGGTGTCCACTTCGCCGGTATAAATGCTGCCCTGGGAATCGACGGCCAGGGTGTGGAGCCAATGGAATTCCCCGGCCTGGCGGCCCAATCGGCCGATCCGGTCCAGCTCCTGCCCGTTCTCACGGTTGATGATGTAGAGAGTGCCGTTGGCCAGGTCTCCCACGTAGACGCAGGTCTGCCCAGGATCCGTGGAGAGCGACGCCGTGCCGGCGGTCCCGCTCTGGGTGTGTGGAGAGATATGTATCTCGTTCACGAAGCCGCACACTCCCGTCGCCGCGTTCGGGTTGGCGCAAGGCCTTCCGAGGTCCTCCGCGCTCAGATCGAAGACCTGAACTCGGTTGTTGCCTCGGTCGCAGGCGTAGAGGAACCCGTCGCGGCTAGCGTTCGCACAGTGTAGCGGGCTCCGGAAGAACATGGGTGTCATGTTGCCGGATTTGAAGTCGTCGGTCCATGAGCCGACGTCGGTGTCGCTCACGATTTCACTGGGATCGTCGATCACCGGATTCTGCCCGTACGCACCGAAGTGTCCGATGTACTGTCCTGTCTCGGCGTCCGCGATCAGGATCCGCCGATTCCCATACCCATCGGCGACGTAGAGGCGGTTTGTCGCAGCGTCGACGGTCATATCGGCCACCAGGTAGGGCTGCGGTGTTCCGTTAGGCCCTCCGTCGATGTTCTCGCTGTCCGGGCCCTCCATTCCGGCATATCCCATCTGCCAGATGAACTCTCCGTCCGCGGTGAACTTCAGAACATGAGAATCGTCACCACCATCCTCGCCGAAGGATGGTGCCCACGGGTAGGTATCCAAGCCCTGTTGTTGGCGAGAACCACCGTCCTGCCCGTTCCCAGAGACGTACACGAAGTCATTGTGGTCAACGAAGAGTCCGTGCTCACGAGCGGGCCAAAAACACCCGTCCTCATCTCGGCAGTTCTCTTCCAGGAAGCCAGGATCCTGGGGGCCGCCCCAGGCATCTAACAGGTTTCCTTCCGGATCGAATTTGAGGAGGGACGGCGCCGGGATACAGCAGCCCGCGATGGGCTCGCTGTACGGCCTGGCATGTCCCACCCCAGTCACCGGAACGCCATTAGCGTTCATACCGACGACCGGCATCGCGCGAGCTTCGCTGTTCCCCAGCGAACGGGCGCGGTGATAAACCCAGATGTTGTCATGCGAGTCGACGCTGATCCCGCCCACCTGGGCAATCCGCCAATTGTTGGGAAGCGGCTTTGGCCAACTGGGATCGACAACAAAGCCTGGGACCGCAGCGCCATCAGGAACCCTTGGTGCCCATCGGGTCTCGCCGAGCCTTTCGACGACTCCGGCCTCACTCAGCGACGTGGTGGCTTCTCCTCCAACTTCTTCTGGTGGACCCGCGCATGCGGCGATACTAAGAGCGCAACCCAAGAGACCCGTGAAAACAGTGTGCTTGTAGTGCATCATCTTTATTCCCGTAAAGAGGTCATGTCACCGTTTGTCTGCCCATGTGCTTCACCCCGAAATATACCGTGAGGTTCCTGTGCGTCTCAACTAGCCGACACGCAGGATCAGTGCGTCACTCCTACACTATCCAGGTCTTTCCTTTCTTGCTGCCCATGGTCGAGAGCGACATCTTAACCAGATTGTGATTCCCTTTACAAATCGTAAGGTGCTAGGATTGTACTTGGCCGTTTCCGGACCCGACACGATGTCAGGTTCATCAGATGAGACCCATAGATGGAGACTTCAATGTTAGTCTGGCTTGTTCCCGCAGCACTCTTTTGGGGCCTTGCAGCGATGTATCTCGGTGGCGCGTCCATTCACATCAAAGGAGGCGGAGGCTTGCAGCAGGGCGGCGGTGTTTTGCTGGGTTTCGCCGCGTATCTGGGCGTCTATGCGGTGCTCCGCACCCTACTTGTGGGTGCTCTCGGGCCGATCGCAGGTGGCATCATTGCTCCACTCATCGTAGCGTCGATCCTTCTGCCGTTCCTCGTTAGGCTGGCCTTTCGCCTCTTGGGGGTACGCATCACTCCAGTTGGGGCGGAAACCTAAGCTCCTGATTTGGCAGGTGCTGGAAGAGGCGCGGTTAATAAACCGCGTCCAGGCGACTGAGCAAGTGTCCTTTGGTATCTCCCTCAAGGCATTGCTCAGTGTGGAGTTGCTAGTGATGGTCCTGGTAGCGGCACACAGGGGTTCCTAGTATCTCGTTTTCGAACTTCGACCGCTCAACTGAAGTTCTGAGAGCCTGGGATTGGAGATTCTGCTAGATCGCTTCACTGCCGGAAGATAGCAGTTCAGCTCTTTCCATTTCCTCTCGTTTTTGGAGCCGATCTCGCCGGGTCAACCGCCTAGGCCTGTGTTAGGTCCCCTCACCGTGCCCCTGGCTCCCCCATCCAACACACCCCAATGAACTGGGGGGCTCTCTACGGTTCTGCTGACAGCGAGAACTCCACGCTCTCAACCCCTGGGATCGCTCGGACGACGGCCCCGACACTCTGTTGGATCGTCCCGAAGCCACCGGGGGTCCGTTGCCCGCCGCAGTTCTCGCAGAGGAGAGAGCCCGTCAGCGTCACCACCCCGTCACTCACTCCAACCTCGATTTCTCCTGGGACGTCAGATGCGTTAGACAGCACCGCCTCGACGCGCTCCCTTAGAACTTCATCTGACGGGCCTTGTGGTGTACAGCCAAACAACACAGCTGCGAGAACGAATCCAATCGCGGGGACAACCCGCGATACTCTTGCTTTCATTCCCACGGTCCTCCTCCTCCTCACGGTCCTATTCCCAGCTTATCCCTAGAGAATTGGACCTGCCCACCACGGGCACGAAATGAAGCTAGCGATGTGTCAAACCTTTTCCGGAACTCACCGCTTACGAGCCAGTCCCGATCAAGCACTCGCAGAATGTCGGCGTCCGTCAGGTCACTATCCAAGTCTCCGAAAATCTCGTCAACGTCTAGGCTGTCCATGCTCGCGGGTGGCTCTCCACTCCACCAAGGAGATCCGGTAACTGTGCCAATCTTCTCACTCCGCCGCTTGGCAGCCGACTGGGCATCGATATACTGCATATAAAGCTGCTCGCAGGACAACTCGAAAACGCGTTTCCTCCCTTCGGTTTTGAGCAGAAGAAATTCGCGCCTATTCATAGCTGATGACCCCAGCAGATCGTCCACAGGAACGGCAGGACACCTGCGCCATGTCAGGCTTCTGTTCCGACTGCCAGGACAGTACGCTCTACCAGCGACCTTGTGAGTGGAACCTTGTATCCGTTCTTCGACAGGGGCCTCGCTCCCTCCACAGCCGCCTCGCCAACCTCATGGGCCAACTCCTGTGTGACCCGTTGCCCGATCAGCAACTCCTCAGCCTCCGGAACCCGCCATGGAACGGGGGCCACTCCCCCGAGAACGATGTGTGCGCCACGGCAGATGGCCTGACTCATTTCGAGGACCACGGCGACACTCACTACGGCATGTGTCCATGCCTCACGATCCATGACCTTGTGATACGCGCTCCTCATGCCGGGTCGAGGTGCGGGAAGCCTTATGTCTACCAGCACATCCTCGTTCCCAAGCACGTTTTCGTGCTCCGGATCCTCGCTTGGGAGAACGAAGAACTCAGACCCGGAGAGAGTCCGTTCGCCTCCAGGGCCAACGATGTCAAAACTCGCGTCCAGCGCTACTAGCGCCGGCGCGACGTCGGATGGGTGGACGATGTAGCTGGGACCACCACCGAAGATCGCATGGAGCTGATTCTCGCCGATTACCGAGAAGCACTGGTCACCACCCGCCTTGAAGCAAGGGAAGCCATTGCGATAGTACCAACACCAGGGGCGTTGGCAGACATTCCCTGCCAGCGTGCCAACATTTCGGATCTGTGGTGTCGCGACGCTTTCGGCCGCTTCAGCCAATACCTGGAACTGACTGCGAATGAGGGAGTGTTCGCTGAGTGCATCGAGAGTGATGAGCCCGCCTATTGTCACTCCACCATCCGTCGACGTCACCTGGTCAAATCCACTGACAGTTCTGAGGTTAACTAGGACGTCTGGCTTGACCACCCGGTCTTTTACCTGTTGAAGTAAATCGGTGCCTCCTCCCGAGAACGCGGCCACCTGGCCGTCGCTGTGCGCCTGCTGTGCGCGGGCCACCGCCTCCTGAAAATCGCGAACATTTGCGTTGGTAAGGGTCTTCATGCGAGAACCCCCAAGATCTTGTCCCGAGTGATAGGCAAGTCCTTCATGCGATGCCCGATTGCGTTGAAGATCGCGTTAGCAACCGCGGCGGGCGCGAGGATGATGCCGGATTCTCCAGCCGTCTTCGCACCGAACGGACCGTATCCATCATCCTCCTGAATGAACGTGACCTCGACCTCCGGGACGTCCATATGCGTCAGATGGCGTGCTCCGTAGTAACCGGCCGTCAGCGGCTGCCCGTTTCTGGGGTCGTAGAGCAGATCCTCGTGCAAGGCCTGTCCGATCCCCTGAATCACAGCTCCACGGATTTGGTCTTTCGCTGTCTGTGGATTGATGATCCGGCCGGATTCATGGACTGCCACGTACTTGGTGATCCGCACCGTCCCGAGAGGTGCGTCTACTTCCACCTCCACGAAATGGGCCCCGAAACACGATCGCTGCTTTCCATCGGTGCTCGGGCTGGGAGTCGCCGAGGCGATCAGTACATCATCACCTCGAGGCATCCCCTTCTCGGCGATCTGTCGCTTTAGATCGCGCGCGGCTTCGACGACAGCCTGGCCGGTCATTATCGTCGTGCGGCTCCCCGATTCCCCGACTGAGTATGGGCAGCGGTCGGTATCGCCCCATACGACCTCTACCTGTGGCAGGGGCACGCCTAACGCCTCAGCCGCGATCATACCCATCGTGGTCTTAGCCCCAGGACCGATGTCAGTGACTCCAACGAAGAGTGTGTATCGCTCGTCGGAGTCTACTCGCACAATTGCACTGCTGGTACCAAGTCCCGCTCTAAAGATCACAAACGACATGCCAGCACCACGCATGATGGGGCCTGGATCCGAACCTGGCTCTGAGCGCCAGCGTTCCTCCCAGTTAAAGAGCGATGCACCCTGTCGAATGCACTCATCGAGCGTGTAGTTGGTGAACGGGTTTTCCTCGGTTGGCTTTAGCATGTTCTTCATCTGGAACTCGACCGGGTCCATGCCTAGCTTGTACGCGATGTCGTCCATCATAGACTGGACGCCGAAGAAGCCCTGCGGATCAGAGGGCCCTCTGAAATTTCCTGATACCGTCCGGTTGGTATAAACGGGGTAGATAATTCTCTCTCGATTGGGACAGGCGTAAGCCTCGAGACCGCTAATTCCTCCCGAGTTCTTACGGTATGGGCCCATACCGCTGTAGGCCCGCAGCTGAATCCCGGTAACCGTACCGTCCTGTTTCACGCCTACTCTGTAGTTTTGCACCGTGTGCCAGCGCCCATGTACGCCGAGCCAGTCTTCTCTTCGCGAGAGCTCGAGCATAACGGGAGCGTCCGCCTCCCTGGCCAGCATCGCCGTGATCAGGTCGGCGTCTTGATTCTGGTTCTTGTTGCCGAATCCGCCACCCATGTACTGGCAGATGACGCGCACCTGGTGGTCAGCGATCCCCAGATCACGCGCGGTGTCGTGACGACAGTTTGAGATGCCTTGCGACGGTGTGTACAGAGTGAGTTTGTCCCCCTCCCAATGTGCGACACAGCATCGAGGCTCCATTTGAGCGTTGTGTATGAAAGCAGTCGAGTAGCGATCCTCGAACACGAGATCCGCCATCCGGAACCCTTCCTCGATGTCGCCATTCCTGGACACCATCGGCTCGTGGTTATTCTCGCCATCCGGGCAAAGGTTACCCTCGGGCCAGATAGAGGGGGCACCGGGCTCCAGCGCTTCCTCCGGATCGATAACAAACGGCAGCTCCTCGTAGTCGACTACGATCAGATCGCGGGCCTCTTCAGCGATGTGTCGGTCGATAGCCGCGACCGCCGCTACCGGATCCCCGACGAACCGTGAGGGGTTGTTGAAGATGTGCCGACGGTGCTTCGTGATCTCCTTGAACGCGTCGTTATACTGCCGCCCTCCGGAGATGGAGCCCGCCCCCCACACGACATCGGCATTCTCACTGGTGATGATGGCTCTCACCCCCGGTAAGGCTGCGGCTCTGGATACGTCGATGCTGCGGATGCGGGCATGCGGATGGGGGCTCCGCAAAACACGGCCGTACAGCATGCCGGGAAGCCGAACATCTCGCGTGTAGTTAGCCTCACCAGTGACACGCTCGAAGGCATCAATGCGGCAGGTCGTATTTCCAATGGTAGCCATTGGGGTGACGGGTCCGGTCGATTGCGGGCTCATGCGGCACCTCCGTTTGCAGTGCCAGCAGCCACAACGGCCTCGACAATCGCGTTGTAGTTCGAGCATCTGCAGAGATTGCCCACCATCGCGGAACGAACCTCTTCTGCTGTCGGGCGTGAGTTGCTTCCGAGAAGTGCGGTCGCCGTCATTAGCTGACCCGGTGTACAGAACCCACATTGCGGGCCGTTATGATCCATGAAGGCCTGCTGGACTGGCGAGAGTTCGCCGTCACGTGCGAGCCCCTCCACCGTCTCTATTGTTCGACCGTCAGCCCAGACCGCGAGTTGGCTGCACGAGTAGACGGGCTTGCCATCCATCAGCACTGTGCAGGCACCGCATTCGCTACGGTTGCAGCCGATCTTCGTTCCAGTCAACTCGAGCTGATCCCGCAGCAGCTCAACAAGCGTCCACCGATCCTCGACCTCGATCCGGTGCTCGATGCCGTTAACGATGACGCGGATTGCCGTGCGAGGTCCAGCCGTAGGCTCCCTGGCCGCTGTCTCTTCCGCGCGACTCTGCGCGCCGAGCTTGGGTGCAGTTGCGGCGACTACAAGAGTTGCCCCGGTGCCTTCCAGGAACTCACGGCGGGATAGTTTGCCGCTCCTTCCCGTTTCACTCCAGGAGTCATCACCCCTCTTAGGGTTCCCGCTCATGATCCCTTCCCCAGGAAATGGTGGAAAACTACAGCTTCGACCGGTCACGCATGTATTATATCTAGGGGAACCAAGAACGTGCAAAGAGACCGTGAGCCGTTGACTCCAAAAGGTGATCCATGACTCAGCTCGACTCCTTACGGGGCGTAGACTTTCTCGAGTGCACCGGAACCGGTGAGGTCTTCGGGGGAGAACAGCTCATCGGCCTTTCGACCGCGGGGAAGCCGCTCCTTGCTCGATACAACCTCACCGCGATTAGGGGGAATTTCACTCCCAAGGAGGTAGTGGGACGCCGAGCGGACCTCTGGCGGTACGAAGAGGTGCTCCCGGTTCGTGACCCAAGGGCCCAGGTGACCCTTGGCGAGGGTTGGACGCCGCTTGTCGATGCGCCTCGGATCGCGGACAGGGTCAACGTACGTCGATTGTGGGTGAAGGACGAGGGACAGAACCCAACGGGCAGCTTCAAAGCGAGAGGACTTTGCCTTGCCGTTTCTCGGGCCCTGGAACTCGGAGCCACGACACTGGCGATACCGTCTGCCGGGAATGCAGGCAGCGCAGCGGCGGCTTACGGGGCAGCGGCTGGATTGCCCGTGCATGTGGTCGTGCCCACCGATACACCTGCGCCCATCTTGGAGGAGATCTCCGCGCTCGGGGCGGACCTGCAGTTGATCGATGGACTAATCACCGATTGTGCTAACGTGGTGAGAAGGGGGGTTCAGGATCAGGGCTGGTTCGATCTCTCTACGCTCAAGGAGCCCTATCGAATAGAGGGGAAAAAGACGATGGGGTATGAGATCTTCGAGCAGCTCGGGGGACGCCTTCCTGATGCCATCATATATCCGACCGGAGGAGGCACGGGCCTGATCGGGATGTGGAAGGCATTCGAGGAGATGGAGGTGCTCGGATGGATCGGGTCGGAGAGACCGAAGATGTTTGCAGTCCAGGCGACGGGATGCGCGCCGATAGTCCAAGCGTTCGAGGCGGGGGCGGAGTGTGCGCAGGCCTGGCACGGAGCTGAAACCTATGCCGCTGGCATTCGGGTGCCACAGGCTATCGGGGATTTCTTGATCCTCCAAGCGCTCCGTGAGTCGGGAGGAGGTGCTGTCGCGGTTCCCGATAGGGCCATGGCGGAGTGGGTGGAACGTCTCGGTGCTGATACCGGAGTATTTGCGTGCCCGGAAGGTGGCGCGACCGTAGCCGCAGTTCCGTTGTTCCGGGAACGACAAATGATATCTGCCGACGAAGAAGTGGTCCTCTTCAACACGGGCAGCGGCCTGAAGTACGTGGGAGCATGTCCGATCGAGTAGGCTTGCGGTACGCACATCATCGGGGTGCCACGGCCTGAATCACTTCCGAGAGCAGCTCCGGCTCGACGTTCCCTCCGCTCAAGAGAACCCCGGATCGCCCCTCGCCTTCGCGTAACGCGGCGGCCAGAGAGACTGCGCCTGAAGGTTCCAGTACCAGTCGAAGGTTGTGGAGGGCAAAGACCATGGCTTCCTTGATCTCGTCGTCGGTCACAGTCTCGATCCGGGATACGAGGGTCTTCACTACGGGCCAGGTTTTCTCTCCTGGAATCCGAACTCGGAGACCGTCAGCGATGGTTTCAGGGGGCGGTACGGAGACTCGTTTGCCTGCGGCCAGGCTTCGTCGGGTGTCGTCACCAAATTCTGGTTCGACGCCTATCACTTCGGTGTCACTGAGTGTCGAAAAGGCTGTGGCACACCCTGCGATTAGACCCCCACCCGACACGGGGCAATAGAACCGATGGAGGGGTCCTGCATCTTCAAGTAGCTCGAGCCCGGCGGTTCCCTGTCCTGCTGCGATATCTGGATCATCGTATGGGGGTACGAGCACGAGGCCCTCTGCCCCAGAGATCTTCAGCGCTCTCTCTCTCCGTTCCTCACTGTCGGGGCCGACGGTGATAATTCTGGCACCATCTGCCTCGACGGCCACGCGTTTCACTGTTGGTGCGTTCGATGGCATCACGATCGTCGAAGGGATCCCAAGCAGCCTGCCTGCGTAGGCGATTGCACGTGCGTGATTGCCTGACGAATGGGCTACGACGCCGGGACAGCCTGGCTCAAGTTGGAGCATCCGATTGAATGCCCCTCGGATCTTGAATGAGCCGACCGCCTGAAGACTCTCGGGTTTGAGGAATAACTCCGTCCCGAGTTTCAGTTGGACGCTCAGCACTGAAGTCCGGATGATGTAAGGAGCAATGCGGTCCGCCGCGGACCGGATGCTATCGAGATCGATCATAAGCCCTCGGGTCAGGGCGCTTTAGCTGCGCCGTTTTAAGTTAGAGGCACTCACTTCGCCGCGCTTGTCGTTACTGCCAGCAGCAGCACATCTTGACCGATGCAAGCCTTGGTTCGACGCTATCGAGAACGTGAATCATTTCGTGCCCAAAAAAGAGCTTTCGGACGTGCTGGCAGAGATGGAAGCGTTTCTGTCCGAACCGCAAGATCCTACATTTTCGTAGTCTGGGCCCTTAAGCCGACCACCATGTAGGATTTTGTGGGGAACAGCCACAAGTGTACAGACCGGTCAAACCATAGTGTCGTATGGCAATGAACGGGGTCCAACCTGAATCCGGCCGGGTTGGCATGAGAATCGCATTGACTGTTCGCTTTCGCTTTCGTTCTTGTGAAAGTTTTGTCCATAGCTGCTCTGTTGGCAGCGAACCCACTGGAGAACCCCCATGCGGATACTACGGACTATCGGCCTAGCCGTCCTTCCCGGCTTATTCCTTTTCCTCGGCGCGCAGGGTCTATCCGCTCAGGAGGGTGCGATCTCAGGAGCCGACACCAGTTGGATGCTGATGTCGACGGCGCTGGTACTTCTCATGACGCCGGGGCTCGCCTTTTTCTACGGCGGCCTGGTGAACTCCAGGAACGCTCTAAACACGATGATGATGAGCTTCATCGCGCTTGGTGTGTCAGGCGTGGTCTGGGCCGTGGTGGCGTATTCACTCGCCTTCGGGGCTGGGGGCGGGCTCGTGGGTGACTTCTCGATGGTGCTGCTGCGCGGAGTTGGCACTGAGGCTAGCGGTTCTATTCCTCACATGCTCTTCATGGCATTCCAGGGAACTTTTGCCATTATCACCGCGGCCCTTATCTCTGGCGCTCTGATCGGTCGCATGCGCTTCGGGCCGTACGTGGCCTTCATCGCGCTCTGGGGTCTCCTGGTCTATGCACCGGTCACGCACTGGGTCTGGGGTGGGGGTTGGTTGGGATCGCTGGGCGCTCTCGACTTTGCGGGCGGAACGGTCGTGCATGTGAACGCGGGAGTTGCCGCTCTCGTGGCTGCCCTCGTGTTGGGAAGCCGACATGACCACTCACGAACTGCACTGCTGCCTCACAACGTTCCGTTTGTGCTCCTCGGTGCGGCGCTCCTCTGGTTCGGGTGGTTCGGATTCAACGGTGGAAGTGCGCTCGCCGCCGACGAAATAGCGGCCTTGGCCTTCGTGAACACTATGCTTGCTCCCGGAGCGGCGCTCGTGGTCTGGGCACTTCTGGAGTTCCGTAGTTCGGGGAAGGTCACCGCGGTGGGCGTAGCAACCGCAATCGTTGTCGGATTGGTGGCGATTACCCCGGCATCGGGGTTCATCTCCCCCGGTTATGCGTTGCTTCTAGGCGCTATCGCGGCCGTTCCCAGCTACCTAGTCCTTCAGTGGCGTGCGGGCACCCGACTGGATGACACCCTCGACGTGTTCGCTGCGCATGGTGTGGGGGGTGCGTCGGGAGCGATTCTCACTGGAGTGTTCGCCACTGCGGCTGTGGGTGGTGCGTCCGGGCTCGTCGATGGAAACCCTGGGCAGGTCCTTACGCAGGCGATTGCCATCATCGGCGTCGCGGTCTACACAGGAGTCATGACCTTCATCCTCCTGAAGGTGATTGGAGCTGTTACCCCGCTTCGGCCTTCGGATGCAGAGGAAGCCGTCGGCATGGATATCCTGAGCCATGGTGAGGAGGCGTACGCTTCGGCTGATGGCTCCATCCTCATTCTCGACGACGAAATCAGCTAAGGCAACAACTAGAAATCGAAATTGCCCGGTCTCGCAGCGGTATGGACAGTCGCGCTGCGGGGCTGGGCGGTTTTGTTAGCGTTTCTGTCCGGGGGCATTGGGATTCTCCTGACTGCCTCCCGGGGTTCCCTCGATATCCTGGGGGTAGCCAAGGACCTCCAATCCAACTATTAAAGGAGACGATTCCAGTGGGATCCGTGAGCTCTTAGGACATCACGGATATAAATTGAACGGGACCCCAAGGAGGATATTGAAATGAAACTAGTCAAGGCCATCATTCGCCCGGACAAGCTGAACGATGTTCTGAAAGCTCTCTTCCAAGCTGACGTGCGGGGGATCACGGTTTCCAGGGTTCAAGGTCACGGAGGTGAGACTTCCCCCGTGGCAACGTACCGAGGGACGACGGTCATGATGGAGTTGAATGAGAAAGTCATGCTGGATATTGGCGTATCAGAAGGGTTTATCGAGACCGTGGTTCAGGCGATCATTAGTTCAGCCCGTACTGGAGAGGTAGGAGATGGAAAGATCTTCGTGTGCCCCGTGGATCAGGTTCACCGGATCCGAACCGGGGACCGGGATACCCAAGCGGTCACGCCAGTAAGCTAGGGGAGTCGGGTTGCGGGGACCCCATGGGTATGAGGTGTCCCTCGGTTCCTATGGCTGCAATGTAGACGAGTAGATCTGTGTCCGCACCTGAAGCCTGAGCGGGGCAACCGACTCTTCCCAGATCTCGTTGTAGGGCCGGCCGAGGACCTCCAGGGCGGCTGCATCCTGCTTCTCTTCGAGTGCGTCGAGTGCAGCCCAGTTCGGGTATTCGACGAGGAGCATATGCGTTGCCTCGCCGGTGTCTCCGACGGTCGTGACTAGGTCTAGGTACGACACGATGTTTCCACGACGGATCATCTCATCGAAGGTCGGCCGGAGGTACTCCTGGTAGATTTCGGAGTATTCTCCTTCCACGCCGGGATGGGCGCGATACCACGAGACCTCATAGACGTGACCGGGCTCAGATTGCGCGAGGGCGCTTGGGGGTAGCGAGAGAGCTGCGAGCGCGACGAGTGTGCCGGGGCGAAGCATGGATTCCTCCGTGCAGTGAAAGTTGGTTCCTGAGGATACTGGAATGCGGCCTTGACGGTCCAGAGCGCGTGGGTCTCAGTCAGTCACATCGTTGGAACCTGTGGGCCAAGCGTAATCTTTCTCGCTGACACTCGGCTGTCTCAAAAGGGCGGCGAGATCTGAACCAGGAGATTAGTGACGATGGGCTGCTGTGAAGCGACGAATGTGGAGCTTGTGGGTACCGTCTCCGAGTCGGTGCCGGATTTAGCTTGGGACTGGACTACGGCTGAGTCTGCGTTTGACCGGCGCACCGCGCTCAAGGGAATCCTGACTGCGGCCGGTGTCGTATGGATCAGCGCGTGTGGGCAGAATTTGGGTTCCGCGGGTACTCGGTTGCGCCTCGCCTTTTGTGGTCAGTTGCTCTGTGTGATTCCATACGAAGTTGCTAGAGCCCGCGGCCACTTTACCGACCAAGGTTTCGACATCGAGCTCATCTATACCCGCGGGGGAAACGCCGCGATGCAAGCGCTGGTTGGTGGTGCGGTCGACTATGCGGGAACCTCTTTCGACGTAGCGCTTCAAGCGGCTGCAAATGGTGCCGACATTCGCCGGGTGGTTTCGACCGGGCGAGTTCCACTCTTTGCACTTGCCGTTTCTCCGGCGCAAGCCAGTTCGATCACGGGGGTGCGAGACCTGGAAGATCGGACCGTTGGCATTTCGGCTCTTGGCAACGCAGACCACGCGCTCCTCCTCTACCTGCTCGATCAGGCGGGCGCTGATGCTGGTCGAGTGCGCTTCGCGGCCATCGGAACAAATCTGTACGATGCCTTACGGATTGGGCAGGTCGATGCCGCGATGCTGCAGGAGCCCGCACTTTCACTCATAGCGGAGGCCGGCGGGCGCGAACTCATAAACTTCATGGAAATCGAAGAGACCCGCATGCACTTGGGGGGAGCCTACGAGTTCATGGGAGTGTCAGTGCGGGCTGACGAGCGGGATCAGCGGCTGCCGGAAATTCGCAGACTTGCTACTGTGCTCGCCGCTGGCTTGACCGATACAAGGACCCTCCCCCTAGATGAGATCATCGCGTCTCTTCCCGAACCACTGATCGCAGGTGCTGATGTCTCTCGGCTGAAGCAAATCATCGGGCGCTACCGACTCTCCCTCTATCCGGAGAGCGTATTGATCGAAACGGCCGCGGCGGAGCGGGTCATGCGAGCCCAGGAGATCGCCGATCTCCTCCAACCCGGAAGCGTAGACCTGGCCATCCTTCTGGACACCGGCGCGGCAGGGGTTTAGCCGTTGCTCCGGGTCCATGGGCTTTCAGTCGGGTACGGTGGAGAGCCGGCTATAGAAGGGATCAACCTTGAAGTTAAGGCGGGTCAGTTCGTTAGTTTGATCGGCCCTTCCGGTTCGGGGAAGACCAGCATTCTGAGAGCGGTAACCGGCTTGCTCCCACCGGAAACTGGTACGGTCGAACTGGCGATCGAGTTGACCCAGGTGGGCTTCCTGTTTCAGGACGACGCGCTCCTGCCTTGGCGAACTTCGCGGCAGAATGTGTCCTTAGGTCTACGTATCCGTGGGGTCTCGATACCGTTGGCAGAAGAGAAAGCCGAGCGGTGGCTTTCTCTGGTAGGGCTGGCCGGATTCGGTGACCGCTACCCGAGGCAGCTGTCGGTTGGTCAGCGAAAACGCGTGGCGATTGCTCAGGTACTTGCGCTTGAGCCAAAGCTGCTGCTCATGGACGAGCCTTTCGCCTCTCTCGACGCAATTGTCCGGACGCGCATTACCGAGGAGCTCCTAGGATGGGTGGAGCGTGAACATCTCACGGTGCTTCTGGTCACGCACGACCTCGAAGAGGCAATCAGTGTATCGGATGTCGTCTACGTTCTCTCGCAAGGGCCGAGAGCTGAGATCCGGGCACAACACGATGTAAATATCGAACGGCCTCGACATATGCTCGATTCCCGTCGGGATCCCCAGTTTGCACCCCTGCTTAAGCGTCTGTGGGATGACCTTGCGGAGGGATCGACTTTGGGCCCCGGGGGGACTTTCCGATGAGGTCGGCGGCGGTGGGTCTAGCCCTGCGTCGAGTGGCGGCGCTGCTCCTCCTTCTTACGACATGGGAAGTGCTCTCACAGTTAGGTTGGTTGGATCCGTTCTACGCTCCGCCTCCTTCGAACGTGGGGAGCGTGATCCTTTCGCTCTTTGGAGACATCGAGTTCTGGAACCATCTCCGGGCCACCTTTACCGCGGCATTCGTAGGTCTGCTCGGGGGACTCGCGCTGGGAATCATCCTGGGATTTGGCGCCGCGCTCTCGCCATTGCTCGCGGATCTTCTTGAGCCCGTTATGATTCTCCTGAATGCCATCCCGAGGGTTATCCTCGCACCGCTCTTCGTGATCTGGCTGGGGATCGATCTCGCGTCCAAGATCGCTCTCGCGCTCATTCTCGTCACGGTGCTGATCTTCTTTGCGGTCTACGGCGGGATCAAAGAGGTGGACCATCAGCTGGTCGAGCGGGTCCGCACCCTCGGAGGGGGGAGGCGATTCCTGATCCGTGAGGTGTATGTTCCATCGGTGACGGCTCGGGTTATGAGCAACCTCAAGATCGCGGTCGGCTTCGCGTTCACCGGAGCGGTCGTTGGAGAGTTTGTGGCATCGAGTCGTGGCCTGGGCTACCTGCTCCAGTTCGCGCAGAGCACGTATAATGCGGGGCTGACGATCGCGCTAGTCGTCCTTATCATGGCGCTGGTACTGGTACTCTTCGCTCTGTCCGAGCGACTCGAGCGACGCCTTCTCCACTGGCGTGACGCTTGATGCGACCCTCGATACTAAGAAAGGAGACCACGGTGGACCAAGACTACTCGAACTATTCTCGCGTGGTGCCACTGTACCACCACGTGCTTGCCCTGCTGCTAGTTGCCACGCTCATCGGTGCCGCAATCAACTTCTTTGGATCGCTGGGAACCGAGAATCTCTATAGCGCTTCTCTTATTCTGGTGATGTCGGTCTCCTTTCTAATTCTCGGCTTGCTCGCGCGCACCTTCGCACTGAAGGCTCAGGATCGCGCCATCCGTGTCGAGGAGAATCTCCGCCATTTTGTCCTGACGGAGAAGCTGATCGATCCACGGGTGACAATGAGACAGGTGATCGGACTTCGGTTCGCTTCGGACGGAGAGTTCCTTCAGCTCGCGAACCGGGCTGCGGAGGAGAATCTTTCTGAGGGCGAGATCAAGAAGGCTATCAAGGACTGGCGAGCAGACCACGAACGGGTATGACGCGAGCTATGGAGGTCACCCGAAGACCCGGATCGGATCACGCTAGGTGGGGTCTTTGGAGTTGTCGGAGTCGTCCGCGGGAGGCTCGACTGGCTCTTGCTCCGGTCTAGGTTGGTTACTAACGGTAGTCCAGGACAACCTCAAGTTGTTCTCCAGCGTAAGGTTGAGCTGGTTCCCCGGGCTAAGGAAGAACACCGGGCTTAGGTAGCTAGTCTGGGGTCCGACCGGGTCAGCCATCAGCTGAATCTCCCTGTTCGATTCCGCGAGTATCCGAGGGAGCGGGTAGCTTCTCCTAGAGAGGCCGGTTGTGAGTCCCAGGGACCAACGCCTTCCCGACTGGATAGCATAGACGTGCATGTCGGCGAACGAGTGATTGTCCACCACGACTCTGATTCCCCGAGGCTCCCGGCTGGTGGTCTGGAAGGGGTCCTGGGCGGTGGCCTGGAAGGGAGCGCCAATCAAGATGCCGACCGCCAGGGTGGCGAAAAGGGTGAGGGCTCTCAGCGCGTTCATCGGAGACTCCTTATATAAGAGGCCAGGAATGAAGAGACTTTCTGCTCTTGGTCCTGCCCTACCTGACGTTCCATTATACAAGAATGTTAAGCCGGCGTTCCGGCTGGTTGTGGGGATCCTTCGACTTCCGTTCACGGCTTCTCTCTTCTGTGTCGAAATCGTTGGAAAATTTCATCTCCTCGTCCATGAGGTTCGAATTTTTGAGGATGAGCGACACCGAAACCAGGAGTCCCCTGTTGCGTATACGAGGCTCCGTACCAAACTGCGGTCACGCTGACCAATCGAGATAAACTTCATGCCGAGGAGCACTTCCACGCTATCAGTTTGCGGAGTCCAAGTGATTTCTTCCTTGTCCTTGGACTCCTTTGAGATCGAGTTGAACCGGGGCTCCTCCAGACACCTGGCATCCTGAGCAAACGAGAACCCTCAGCTCTGATAGATTGATAGAGACCGGGGAGGCGAGGGGAGACCCTTTGAAGGTCAGGGTTACCGACAGTCTGTCGTCAGCACGCGGTGCTTGATAGGGGCAAGCATAAGTCCCGAAAGCACTTCAGTATCGAGAATCCTACCCTGACACCCCAACAGGGACAACTACAACTGGAGTAAAGCTACGCGTTGCTCGCGTGAGCCGGAAATTGCACATAGCTTGTTCCATAGTTCGACCACGACTCCCGGCGCGTGATCGCTGTTCCAACTCCACACCACTGGTAAACCAGGAGATCCTTATGAAACAAGGAGCCGTCCGCGTCCGTTGGATCCTTATGCTCCTCAGTGTGCTCCCATTCGCTCTTGTTGCCCAGCAGCCATCACAACCCGACCCTCTTCGGTATGAAGACACCATTCGCGAGTGGGAGGCCGAAGATGCCTTGAACCCTCCTCCAGCGAACGCGATCGTCATCACAGGAAGCTCGAGCATTACGCGCTGGAATTCTGAAATGGTAGCGGACTTGTCCCCACTAACCGTCATTCCCCGTGGCTTTGGCGGGAGCAGAATGGCGGATGTTCTCTACTATGTAGACCGTCTCTTAGTCGCCTCTAAGCCACGAGCAGTGGTCATCTACGAAGGCGACAACGATACGGGAGCCGATCGGTTGAAGGCGGAGACGATCATCAGTCAATTCGAGCAAATCGTGGCGAGGATTCACCAAGCTCTTCCCGAGACGCGAGTCTACGCCATGTCAGTGAAGCCGAGCCTGTTGAGATGGGATGTATGGCCGGAAGCGCAGAGAACCAACCGGTTTCTCCGGGATATGGCGACCGAGGACGAGTTGTTGTACTACATTGACGTTGCAAGCCCCATGCTTCAGCCGAACGGCGAAGTAATGATCGACATTTTCGTGGAAGATGGCCTCCACTTGAACGAGAAGGGTACCGATATCTGGGCTGCCGCCATTAGGGAGGCCCTGATGCGCGGCGAAGCTCGCTTTGAGTCGACCGACAACTGAGTGCCGGAAGCACCTCACTCTGTGCACTAGCGTGAGGATCTTTCCCGACTGAGAAGAGGAACAGAACCGGATGGAGTGTGCTGCTTGTCACGGCGGTGGTGCTCGTGGGTTCGCAAGCGACATCCCCGAGGGAAGGTACTTCTGGAATGAAGAGGAGTCTCTAGCGAATTACGGTATCATCATGGAATACGGTCGAGCCGGGGTATCCACTCCGAAGCCGGTTTCTGACCTACTCTTCTCGACCCACATGAGGGTGGGGACAACTACCATAGTGGCGGGGGGCGTCGGTGGCATTCGCGGACGATCCTGAGTGGCTTCTGCTTGCTGCCTGGGCAAGAGGAGAGCAGGCGACCTGTACCGTTACCGACCGTTAGGAGGACTAGAGTGAGACGTGCTGCGCTGGGTGTGAAGAGTTTTATCGGTTTCTTGGCTGTTATGGGCCTCATGTTTTCGCCATCCCTTGTAGAGGGGCAGGGGACTACGACTCAGGTCATGATCCGCGCAACGTCTCATGATGCGAAGATCATTGGGACTGGGGTTGGCGGTGCACGAATCTCGGTCTTCAACGCGGTAACAGGGACCTTGTTGGCTCGGGGTATGCAGGAGGGGGGCACGGGCAGCACGCCGAACATCGTGGAGGAACCGAGAGTGAGAGGTCACTCGGTCTTCGACGGCTCAGGAGCGGCGGGTTTTCTTGCCGAGTTGGATTTGAACGAGCCCACACAGGTGAGGATTGAAGCTGAGGGTCCTTTGGGGACACCCCATGCTGCCCAGCGGATTACACGCACAATGCTTCTGGTTCCTGGCCAGCATGTGCTCGGGGACGGGGTGATTCTTGAGATGTACGGCTTCACGGTTGAGTTACTTGATCCCCCTGGGGATCCGACGAATGCTGCTGGAACCGAACTCCCTGTGCGTGCTAGGGTTACCATGCTCTGTGGTTGTCCGACAGAACCTGGCGGCATTTGGGACTCGAACGATTATACGATCGAGGCCAGGATCGTCTTGGATGGGAAAGTCCTAGAGAAGGTGGCTCTCGCATATTCGGGTGAGCGTAGCATCTTTGAGGGGCATATCAGTGCTCCTGCCGAGGAGGGACTCACCCTCCAGGTGCTGGCGATGGATGCCGCGAAAGGGAATTTCGGTATGGTGGAGCGATCCTTTGACTAGGAGTACAGAGGACAGAACTCGGAGTGAGAAGAAATCGGAGCCTGAGATCTCTGTCGTGGCCCGTTTCCTCTTCGTTGGACAGCGCCCTATGAGTATCCTTCCCTCAGTAACCACGCTTGTTTTGTCTGGCCTTATGGCTGCGTTTTCACCGGCAGCTTCCCAAACAATTGAGGCTCGCTACGCTGATGAAGTAGGGGAGTTGGCTAGTACCGACCGCGTCATTGAGGCATTCCGGCTCATAGAGGAGCTTGACGACTGGTCGCTTGATCGAACTATTGAGCTGACGGAGATTCCAGCGCCCCCCTTCATGGAGGAATCTAGGGGTCGCCGCTACGCGGAACTCCTTGAGGAGGTGGGTGCTGATTCGGTCTGGATGGACGAAGAAGGCAACGTGATTGCGCTTCGTCAGGGTCGAAGCGGCGAGCGGACCGTAGGCTTCGGCGGCCACCTCGACACGGTCTTCCCCGAGGGAATGGACGTATCTGTCCGACAGGTGGGCGACACACTCTTCGCGCCAGGCGTCGGGGATGACACTCGTGGTCTCGTACTTGTGCTTACCGTGCTTCGGACGATGGAGGAGGCTGGAATCGAAACTGAGGACGACGTGCTCTTCGTAGGCACGGTCGGAGAGGAGGGTCTAGGAGATCTCCGAGGGATGAAGCACATTTTCCGCGAAGGGGCTGATGCTCCGGACACGTGGATCTCAGTGGATGGGGGGCGGATAGGAGGGATTGTGAGTATGGGACTCGGATCGGTGAGATATCGGGTCACTATCCAGGGGCCCGGCGGCCACTCCTGGGGTGCTTTTGGTGCGGTGAATCCGGCACACGCATTAGGCCGTGCTGTGAGCTATTTCCAAAATGTTGCCGACACTCTCACCCGCCAGGGCCCGGCAACGAGCTACAACGTGGGCCGTATAGGTGGGGGCACTTCGATAAATGCAGTGCCCGCTGAGTCATGGATGGAAGTCGACATGCGCTCGGATAGCCCGGAGAGCCTCGCCCGAATCGAGGAGGTGTTCATAGATGCGGTCGAGCGCGCTCTAGAGGGGGAGAACGGACTTCGGCGTGAAGGTCCAGCCCTAACGGTAGATATGGACCGAGTCGGTTTCCGACCCTCTGGGGCTATGGACCCTTCGAATTCCCTGGTGCAACGAGCCCTGGCCACCGCAGCAGAATTCGGATCAGAAGGTGAACTCTCTCGCTCATCTACGGACTCCAATATCCCCATATCTATGGGGATACCGTCCGTGACGATCGGTCGTGGGGGCATCGGTGCGAATGCCCACGCACCTAACGAATACTGGGTCAACCAGGATTCCCACCTAGCAATCCAACGAGCGCTGCTCCTTCTTGTAGCAGAGGCCGGACTAGCAGAGCCTGTCTTTTAGGAGCCGGTGAGCCCTGCCTCTCGATGCCAGCGGCTTGATCCCATTGCCCACTTAGCGGTCTCGAGTCCTCTCGAACTCCTCGCGCAGCTGAGGTGCCAGCGGATACACGTCGCGGAAGCGATAATTCTTTTCCAGCAACAGATCGAGTTGGAACTCCTCCTGGGCATTGTGCTCAGCTATTGACTCCAGCACCTCAGCCAGGATCTCTGGTGGGAAGAAGAGAATGCCTCCGTCGTCCCCCACAACGATATCACCTGGGAGCACGGTAGCGTTCCCTATGCGGACAGGAGTGTTGTATTCCACCCCAATCCACGAGGTCGTTGTCACGTGTGAAAAACGGTGAAGGACAGGAAAGCCAGCGAACCGGTCGTCCTGAAGTCCGACGTAGTCCCTCATGCCACCATCAATCACGACACCGGCGACACCTCGCATCTGGATGCCTGTGGCTCCCATATCACCGAATAAGTTGTGGCCGTCCACGCCTCCGAGTTCTGCGACTACTACATCGCCCGGCTGCGCTTCCTCAGAGGCGCGGGCGTAGTATCTACGATCCCAATCCCCCTCTTCAGCGAGGACATTGGCGGCCCGTAGCAGGTCGGGTCGGGAAGGAAGAAATCGCATCGTTAGAGCACGCCCGACCATCCGTTCTCCAGGGCGGGTGTTTGAAAATCCAGAGGCGTAGTTGAGGCGATACTCACCAAGAGCGCCAAAGAGTGTCTCGAGCGGTGTCGACCTGAGCTGATCAAGTTGTTCCTGCGTTACCTCCGGCCGAGTGGACCCGAGAACGTCCATTACAGCTGAGTAGGAGGTTCGGTTCACCCGAAATCCTTCCGGAGCTGGAACATCGGGATCAAACGTCTGGTCGAAAGGCTCCTGGGCATCGGTACTTGTAGCCCAGCCCAAGAGTGCAATCAGTGCAAGAATTTGAGTGTGTCGCATGGTTTCTCCTCCAAGCTTATGTGTACACCTGGCCAAGGGAGATCATTTCCCGAGAAAAGAATTTCCTGGAGGCCCTCAAAACGGTGCTCCTCAGGGTCCTTAGATGGGACGGTAGTTTGGATTCGAAGGAGAGGCAAGAACCACCGACAGATGGCCTCTTGGCTTGCTCTGCTGGTGGGTTCTGAAGAGCTTTAGCACTTCGTTCCAAAGCCATCACCTCCCAACACCTTGAATGGATTCTCAGATTCCCACGTTGTGGTTGACGGTCCTCAGGCTCCTCATTGCCGGCCTCGTAGCTTATTACACACCTGGCCTGGGTGCCCAGAACATTGTCGAAGAGGGGACGAGTGTGAGCATTATCGACCCCGAATTGGACTACGAGCATGCGCTAGCGCCTCACTCAACTGCAATCCGTATGAGCGGATCCATCTCTATTGACGGAGTGCTCGATGAACCTGTTTGGGCTGCGGCCTCTCCCATCACGGACTTCCTGCAGACCCTGCCTTTTGAGGGAGAGCAGGTATCAGAACGTACTGAGGTTCGCCTCTCCTATGATGACGACGCCATCTACGTCGCTGCCGTCCTGGACGATCGAAGCCCAGTAACGACTCGTCTGGCACGAAGGGACAACTACCTTCGAGACTCTGACGTTTTCATCCTGCTCCTGGATAGCTATCACGATCACGAGACTGCCTATCGATTCTGGACGAACCCCTCTGGAGTGAAGGGCGACGAAATCATCATCGGGACCGGCATCGGGAACGGCATACGAGGAGGTGACACTTCCTGGGACCCCGTTTGGGACTTGGCTACGGAGGTCACTCGGTCGGGTTGGACCGTAGAGATGAGGATCCCATTCAGCCAACTGCGGTTCAGTCAAGATGAGCAGCAAATCTGGGGAATACAGGTCGAGCGAAACATCAACCGAAACCAAGAGAACGCTACCTTCCCGTTTACCCCCACATTGGAGCGCTCAGGCGTGACTCGCTTTGCGCACCTTGATGGGATCGAAGGAATCGAGCCGGGCCAGAAACTCGAACTCCTTCCCTACGTTGTAGCCCGCGGGGAGTATCTTCAGCTGGAATCTCCGGAAGGAGTGAGCTTTGCGAACCCCTACCGAAGTGGATCGGATCACTTTGGAGATGTGGGGCTCGATCTAAAGTATCGAATCACCTCGAACGTTACTCTTGATGCGACCGTGAATCCTGATTTCGGGCAGGTAGAGCTTGATCCTTCGATTATAAATCTGACCGCGTTCGAGACGCGGTTCAACGAACGCCGCCCATTCTTCGTCGAAGGAGCTGATATCTTCGACTTTGGTGAAGGGGGCCCTAGAGGTAGCACGGGGACCGGTCCACAGCTGGTCTACTCTCGTCGGATTGGGAGACCACCCAGGGGCTCGGCCCCCTCGGATGCGGCTTTCTCCGACATTCCGACCGCAACAACGATTGCGGGAGCTGCCAAGGTCACCGGGCGGATTGGGGACGGTTGGTCACTGGGGATCTTGGAAGCAGTCACCTCAAGAGAGACAGCGTCGTATGTAGACGGGGGTCAAGTAGGACATGATCTGACTGTTGAGCCCTCGGCGAATTACTTTGTTGGGCGCGTGCGGCGTCAGATCCGAGGTGGGGAGACTAGGTTCGGCACGATCGTATCTGCGGTGAACCGCGATGTTTCTGGGACAAAGCTCGTGGACAGGCTCCACACTGCTGCGTACTCAGGCGGTATCGACTTCGCCCATGAAACGAGCGACCGGATTTGGCTGTTCAGTGGTCTCATTTCGGGAAGTCATGTGCGTGGAGCGGCGAATGCGATCGCCCGCACTCAAGAGTCATCGACTCGGTACTATCAGAGGCCGGATGCAGATCATTTAGAGGTTGATCCATTAGCGACGTCCCTGAGCGGGTTCTACGGGATGGGGTATGTAGGAAAACAGGCTGGTAACTTCACTATGAGGAATGGTTTGGCTGTCGTGAGCCCCGGGTATGAGGCAAATGACCTCGGGTTTCACACTAATGCGGACCGATTCATCCTTGACACCCACTATCAATACACTCAACCAGACCCGGGCCGAGTCCTTCGGTCATGGAGCATGTTTGGAGGTCCCGACGCCATCTGGAATTTCGCGGGTGACCGTACCTTCACGAACATCAACACCATGGCCCGGATCGAGCTTCTCAACTACTGGGGAACCACAGTTCGAGTCCAATATAACCCCTGGACCGATGACGATCGGCTTACCAGAGGTGGCCCCATCGCTCAATCTCCGGGTGGGTTCTCCGGCAACTTCAATGTCAACTCGGATGGACGGCGTTCTGCCGTGGCGAGAGGAACCTACGCATGGGGTTCAGATGCCGCTGGGGGGTGGAACCGGCGCTTGCAACTCAACCTGAGCGCGCGTTTCAAGGAGACTCTTCAGCTCAACATCGGCCCGTCTTACTCGTGGTCGTTTTCTCCCGCACAATACGTGACGCACATCGACGACCCTCTCGCGGAGGCGACCTATGGGACCAGGTACGTTTTTGCCGGGCTGGACCGGACCACGCTATCCCTCGAGACTCGCGTGAACCTGACGTTCTCTCCAACTCTTTCCCTCCAGCTCTATTTGGAGCCCTTCATTTCGATTGGTGACTTTGGGGCCCTGAAAGAGTTCCGGGCTCCGGAAACCTTCGACTTCCTGGAGTATGGCAAGGACGTCGGAACCGTGGCGTACACAGTGGAAGGACACTACGATGTCGACCCCGATGGAGATAAGCCAGCCTCGAGATTCCGTATCGCTGATCGGGATTTCAGTTTCCGGAGTCTTCTGGGAAACGCCGTCTTCCGCTGGGAGTGGAGACCAGGCTCTACCGTGTTCCTTGTCTGGCAACAGAGGCGGGTCAACTCGATCATTGGCCAGGGGCCGCTGGGGTCTCAGTCGGAGGTTGGGATGTTTGATTTGGCCCGAGATACAGGTGATATGTTTGAGGTTGTACCGGATAACATTCTCATGATCAAGGTGAACTACTGGCTGAACCCATGAGCCTCGGTTTCAAAGAATTCGCTTGCCTAGTCGGAATCCCAAGAGTGCACTTTATTGTGGAGTCCAGTCGATGAGAAAGGCATTGTGGTCTTGGATTGAAAGTCGTCAGCGGTGGTTACTTGGCCTCCTCGTCGGGGCGGTCATCTTTGGTTTTTCTGAGTCGGTCAGGGCCCAACAATTCGCATTGCCTGAGCCGTTTGCAACGAGGTCTGCTCGCGCCTCTGCCCGAGTGATAGGTCAACCTCGAGGGGCGGATCTTCAGCGGCCCGAAGGTTTCAGCGTGGAGGTGTTCGTCTCGGGTCTTCCAGGGGTTCGAAAGATGCGTTCGGCACCGAATGGAGACCTCTTCGTGGCACAGTCCCGGTCGGGAGTTATCAAGGTGTTGCGAGACACCAATGGGGATGGAGTGCCCGATACCAGCAGCACGTATATTGAAGGGCTCCGAGGCGTATTCGGGATGGCATTTCAAGATGGGTATCTCTACCTGGGGGCGACAGAGAGTCTGGTCCGCGTGCCCTACACCTCAGGTGACCTTGTCGCACGGGGGGAACCCGAAGTGCTTGTAGAGCTACCAGGGGGAGGGCACAGCACGCGGAACATTGTCTTCAACCAGGCCGGCACCAAGATCTACGTGGCGGTGGGTTCACGGTCCAACAAGAGCGACGGTGAGGACCCGATACGTGCCGCCATCAACGAGTACAATCTGGATGGGACGGGACACCGGATCTTTGCGTCCGGACTTCGGAATCCAGTGGGACTTACCCGTCAGCCGGGCACGGACGTCATTTGGACATCGGTGAACGAACGTGACACCCTCGGGGACGATCTGGTGCCGGATTATGTTACCTCGGTTCAGGATGGTGGGTTCTACGGGTGGCCGTACTCATATCTTGGAAGTAACCCGGATCCGGAACATGTGGGGAAGCGCCCGGACTTGGTACAAAGAGCGATTGTTCCGGATGTCTGGATCACCGCTCACTCCGCCGCGCTGAGTGTCACCTTCTACATGGGCGACCAGTTTCCAGAGCGGTATCGGGGTGGGGCCTTTGTAGGCTTACACGGATCATGGAACCGTTCTGATCCGAGCGGCTACAGGGTCGGATTCATTCCGTTTCAGAACGGTGAACCATCGGGGCCAATTGAGGACTTTCTCACCGGTTGGCTCTCCAGAGATGGAGCTACCACGTGGGGCCGGCCAGTAGATGGTTTAGTGACTGAGGACGGCTCACTTCTCATTTCGGATGACGGGGCTGGGAAGATCTGGCGCGTTCGCTATACTGGGATGTAGTAGCAGAAGCGCACGATGAGACCATCCAAGCCAAGCAGGAAGTTCGACCGATCAATCGTCGAGGGACCGATCCACCGTGCGGTGTGGAAGCTAGCTTGGCCGACGATGTTACAGAATGTCATTGGCGGGATTCAGGGAATCGTCGATCATGCGATGGTTGGCAATTTCGTTGGATACCAAGGAAATGCAGCGATCGGGGTCTCCTGGCAGATCTTCCTGGTCGTCATGGTGTTTATCAGCTCGCTCTTCACGGGTATGGGTGTCATGGTCGCCCGCTTCGCAGGAGCCAATGACCACGACAAGGTGAACCGGACGGTCTACCAGGCATTCATCACCGCTGCGGTGATGGCGTTCCTCATCCTTGCCCCGCTCGGCTACTTCCTCGCACCCTCGCTTCTCGAACTGATCAACGCGACCCCTGAAGTTCGAGCCGAAGCCCTACCGTATCTGCGCATCATGTTCGTGTTCAGCTTCGGGATGTTGATGTTCTTCATGCTCGGGGGAGCGCTCAGATCCGCCGGTGACGCGAAGACCCCCCTGCGCCTGGGCGTAGCACTTACGATTCTAAATCTCGTCCTGAACGTGGTGTTTATCCGTGGCGTTGGACCTATCCCAGCGTTTGGGACTATGGGTGCGGCGATGGGCACCACGATTGCTGCGGGTGTGATAACCATGTTTGCCCTTCATCGGCTCTTCACGGACCGTTGGATAGTCGGATTCCATCGAGGGATGAGCCTTCGTCCGGATTTCGAAATCATACGCTCCTTATTCCGATTTGGGATTCCGACCGGGATCCAGGGAGTGGTAATGAACATCGGTGGTGTCATCATGCTTGGATTCGTCGGTTCCCTCGCGCTCAGTGGTCAAGCACAGGCTGCGTATACGGTAGGGTACACTCAGCTTTTCTCACTGATCACTTGGACGTCTATAGGACTCATGGGTGCTGCAGCCGCTTTCGCGGGTCAAAACCTCGGTGCAGGGCACCCGGAGCGCTCGATAGCGGGTGTTCATGTGGCTATGTATATCGGACTGGGTGTTGCGGCTGTGATGGGGATGCTCTTCCTTTCCATTCCGGAGGCCCTGCTTACCATCTTCGGGATGGATGACCCTGTCGTATCACGTCTTACGATTGAACTCCTCGCCTACCTGAGTGTCTCGGGGCTGTTCATCACCACTGCCCTAGCCTACACGGGAGGCCTCCAAGGAACCGGGGACACGAAGAGCCCGCTCTACATTTCGCTCATCTCACAATTCGCGGTACCGATCGGAATGTGCGTGGTGATCCAAGCCATTCGTGGGCTCACCGCTAGCGATATTTGGCTAGCGATTGTCCTGGGTCATGTCACTCGTGCGGTCCTGAGCATGGTCCGCTTCCGCCAAGCGAAGTGGAGGGACATCAAGGTGGAGATCGGTCCTAGCCGGGCATAGCCCTAACTCAAGCCTACTCCTCACTAACTGCGAAGCAGTAAAAGAGGCCATCCCCTCCGGTGGCGCGAAGGTTTGCCTGGCTGCACCCCTGAGTGCCGTGGGCGGAGTTCCACGATTCCGGGTTGGCTCCACCTCCCGTCCGGTCGAAGTGGCCGACAAGCGCAGTTCCTTCCCCACTGCTCGTCCAGTTGTTGCAAGTGGTGTCGTCGCTTCCAGGTGCCAGCCTACCATTTAGTTGAGCACCGGTGAGCACATCGTGTCGGTTTGGAGTGTCCCCCCGGCCGTTGATGATGTTTCCCTTCTCACTCAGTTGGGTTTCCTTCGTGAGATTGTTATCACCGTGAAGCTGGTCGAGGTTGTTAGCGATCATCACGCCCTCAAAATTGTACCAGGGTCCGTCCCCTATCCGATCCCTCGCGTTGACTGCTGGTGCGCCACCGCTGGCTCGCTGGCTCAGGTAAGCTTGCCACGTCTTCTCCCCTTGACCGACCCCGAAGGCGAGGTGCTCACACCAGGCATCGGCTCCCTCAAGTCCACCGAGGTCCGCGCCGTTGCCGGGTCCCACGTTGGTTAGAAAGAAGTTCATTGACGGATCCTGTGCCTGTGTGGGTTTCACAATACCGATAGTGGCTAGGAGTGTCAGGGTGAGGAGTGAGGTGAGTCGAGTCATGGATACGTCTCCTATGGAGTGGAAAATACACGTTTGTTCTCAGGCACTAAGACCGAAATTAGATCGGACACCTATATCCTAAAGTGATGGTACACCCCGAAATGAGCGCTCCCAGGTTCGATTGATCGACTACTGATCGGAGCCCGCTCTTCGAGCTTCGTTCACGACGACACTCACGGGAATATTTCCAGCATTTCGAATCCGAAACATGCTTTCCGGATTCCGCCAAGCCCAATCCCCCATCTCAGTTAGCTCTGCCGTGATCCCATCCTCCCTCGTTACGTGCGTGAGACCATCCGACACCTGCACGACGACGGAAGGGTTCAGGTGATGTTGCTCCGACGTTTCTTCGCCCGGAGCCAACTCGATCCGATAGGAGCGAAACCACTCATTCTCGAGCTGAGGCTCACCTGTCAGCCCGTGTGGGCGATCCCAGGCCATCCCGCGCATCGGCGGACCATAGTTCGTGAGCGCGATAATCCTTAGGAGCTTCGGTCCCGCGTTGATGACTCTGTGTGTGGAGTTCTGGTTAACGTAATCGGTGTTGCTGGACACTCGACCCCCGATGGGCCCATCTCCGTTGCTGATGAAGGTCAACATGATGGCCGCGTCGTGCGCGTGCGCGAGCGTCGTGTCTCCCGGGTTGATCTGAACGTCGAGCAGGTATATGTCCCCGTCTTGGTGTACGGTCCGATGCCTCGGTTCCTGAAGGAGGTTCACTATCCTGCTGCCGAACTCTTCCTCGGTCTGGGCCTCCAGTTCCGCGCCGACGAGGAGTGCTGCCGATCCCAGCAGAGATAGTGTGCCCACTCGGTACATAGCCGCTGTTCGGAAGGCACGTTTTCGCATTGTTTACTTCCCCTTGTTCTGATCTTTAGAGTGGACGACTTCTCGTTCAATGTCGAGTACCCGCCTGTCGATCAGGTATCATAAGACCCTATACTTCTGGTTCGCCACCCCGAAGTGTGACTCAAGTTACTGGGCATGAACGCGGAGCCGAATGATGTCGAGAATCCTGAACGTTGTCTCGCTAGTCGGCTTGCTGCTGGCGCCTGACGATCCCGTTTTTGCTCAGGAGGTGCTCCCTCGCACCGAGCCCGGTGAGGTGGGGCTGTCTGCAGAGGGATTGGAGCGTGTGACCGACCTCCTGAATCTCTTTGTCGAGGAGGGTAAGATCGCGGGGGCGGTCGCGGGCGTAGCGCGTCATGGACAGCTGGCTTACCTGGAGTCTGTGGGACTTCAAGATCTGGAAACGCGCGCGCTGATGACAGAGGCCTCCCTCTTTCGGATCTATTCGATGACGCGGGCTGTCACGGCGGTCGCAGTCATGATTTTGAGCGAGGAGGGGCGTCTCGACCTGGACGATTCTGTATCGCTGTACCTGCCTGAGTTCGAGGAGGTTGCGGTCCTCAATACGGCCACGGGTGAGACCCGGCCACCTGAGAGACCGATCACCATACGCGATCTTCTCCTATTCACTTCGGGAATAAACTCCCGCAACTCGGGACCCTACCGGGAAGCCCGTGTTCGCTCGCGATCGATCCCGCTGTCACAGTTCATCCAGAACGTCACTGCTGTGCCGCTCATGGAGGATCCGGGCACGAGATTTCGATACGGGGTTGCATCCACCGTAGCAGGGGCGGTGGTCGAGGCTGTTTCAGGTCAGAGGTTCGACCAGTTCCTTCGGGAACGGGTCCTCGATCCCCTGGGCATGACGGAGACCATCTTCTGGGCCGATCCGGGCCGGAGTCGCCGGCTGACGACCGTCTATCGCCAAATGGACAACGGTGGGCTGACACCGTATCAGATCGAAGAAGTGCCCTTTACCGAAGAGCCCGCACTGCTCGAGGGAGGGGTGGGACTCCTCTCTATTGTTCCAGACTTCTTGAGGTTCAGCCAAATGCTTCTGAATGGTGGGGAGCTCGGGGGTGTACGGATCTTGGAAGAAGAAACAGTCGGAACTATTACGGCCAATGGACTCTCCGACGCCGTCCTCGAGGTACGGGGAGGCAGCATGGGATGGGGTTTGGCGAATGTGAATGTCGTTCTCGACCCCTCGGTGGTTGGCTATCCGACGTCGCTCGGCGAATACGGGTGGGACGGCAGCGCAGGAACGATCTTTTGGGTCAATCCTACAGAGGAGTTGGTGATCGTACTCATGTGGCAGAGCTCCCCCTCGAACCCTGAGTCACTTCGCCAGCAGGTGAAGGAACTCGTGCACGAGGCGATCATCGAGTGACTATCGAGTAGAGTTGCGCCCAAAGGCTCCGTGGAGAACCCTGTGGTGGGCTGAGGACCTCGGGCAGAATTTCATGGGAAATGAGAACAAGAGATTCCAATACGATTCGCGCATGGTCTCCTCAACCAGGGAGTTGTTCGGATGGCTCGATGTGATCGGACAACGCATGGATGGACAACTGCTCCGCTTCCTAACCCTGACGGGGTCGTTTACTGCGGTTCCGGCCGGAACCGGTAGCGGCTAGAGGAGCGTGCGTGTTCTGATTGCAGGGTGCGGATATGTGGGGACCGAACTCGGTCTCCGTTTAGCACGGAAAGGGGGACACGAGGTCTGGGGGCTCAAGAGGGATCCGAATCGTCTTCCGGCCTGCATCCGGCCCGTGTGCGCAGATCTCCTCAACCCCTCCCTGAAGAGTCACCTGCCCCATGTGGATAGCGTAGTCTATGCAGCCTCAGCTGACGCCTCTTCCCCCGAACGGTATCGGGACGCATACGTAACTGGGGTAGAAAACCTGCTCAGCGCGCTTGACTCTCTCAGCACTCCACCCAGTCAACTGATCTTTGTCTCGAGTACCGCCGTGTACGGAGACGCTGGAGGAGAGTGGGTAGACGAGGACACTGTCCCCTCTCCAGCAGACTTCAGGGGCACCGAGATCCTCAAAGGTGAGGGTTTGGTCCAAAGCGGGAGCATTTCTGGGGTTTCCCTCCGACTGGGTGGGATCTACGGGCCCGGACGGGCGCGGCTCCTGGAGCGGGTGCGTTCTGGCAAGGCCAGGTGTCTGGGCAATGGGCACATGTGGTCTAACCGAATTCATCGAAATGACGCCGCAGGTGTGTTGATGCACTTGTTGACGAGGGACGACCTGGACCCGGTCTACGTGGGAGTGGATGACGAGCCCAGTCCGATTTGCGAGGTCTACCGTTACCTGGCGTGCCTGGCGGGAGTGCCGGAGCCGGCTGTTGAAGTTAAGGCTCAGGAGCAGAGTTCAAACAAGCGCTGCTCAAATCGGCTCCTACGCTCTTCGGGATACGGGTTTGAGTTCCCCACCTTTAGAGAGGGGTACCGGGCCCTGATCGAGTCAGAGACAGAAGGGACTGGCTAGCTCTCCGCCTCAGAACCAACGGTCGCAGGCGACGAGAAACCCAGGGTCGAGCAGGCGTTCCGCACCACCGATGCAAACTCGGGTACCAGTTGGAAGCTCAGCTTCTCACCCGCTTGATAGGGTCGAGAGGGTGGAAGGTGCACGACCAGATGTCGCTGGCCACCATGCGCCGATGGAATCGCCATCTCGGCCTCAACGTGTGCACCCGTATAGGTGGTCGAAAGGATCGTTCCGTGTAACATGCCTTCGGACTCCGGGCAGGTGGCGAACCCGTCCGGTCTCACCGCTACCATGACCTCGCTCCCGTTCCGAAACCCCAGTCGGTCCACACGGCAGAACGAGCCGAAGTCTGTGAGCACACATCCATGCTCGTTCTGGACTACCCCCTGGAGAAGGTTGGTTCGTCCCACGAAGGTGGCGACGAATACAGACTCGGGGTGTTTGTAAATTTCACGTGGACTACCGATCTGCTCAATCCTCCCCTGGTTCATCACCGCTACTCGATCCGAGATTGCGAGAGCGTCACGCTGGTCGTGGCTGACTAAGATACAGGTTACGCCTGCCCGCCTGAGAATGCCGACGACTTCGTCCCTCACCTGGTTGCGTAGATGGGCATCTAGATTCGAAAAAGGCTCGTCCATCAGAACCACAACCGGCTCGGGTGCAAGGGCCCGTGCAAGAGACACACGCTGCTGCTGGCCTCCAGAAAGCTCGTGGGGGTAGCGGTCGTAACAGGCCTTGAGGTCGAGGATTCCTAGGACGTCTCGGGCCCGCGCAACCCGATTAGCCTTCAGCATATGGTCAAGACCAAAGATGACGTTTTCGCCCACGGTGAGGTGAGGGAAGAGCGCGTAATCCTGAAAGACCATGCCGACTCCCCGTTTCTCAGGGGGGACCCAGCGTTGGGGCCCTGCGACTTCTCTTCCTCCAACGAAGATCCTTCCCTGATCAGGAACCTCAAATCCGGCGATGAGTCGCAGTGTGGTCGTCTTGCCACAGCCCGAGGGTCCAAGTACAGTCAGGATTTCCCCCTCCTGAACCTCGACGGAGACGTCGTCGAGAGCCTGGACCGGGCCTGGCCGGAAGCTCTTGCTGACGGTGTCGAGTTGGATGACTGGAGTAGACATGAGCCGGGGTGGATTGTTGAGAATGACTTTCAATTGGCTCTCTTACCCTACGTGAGCTGGATATCAGTGTCAACGTGGCCAGGCAGTGCCGTCCCTAGGCCGTGTGGCTCGATTAAGACACCGGGACTGTACCGGGGGGGAGTCCTGGCCTCGATGCCCCTGCTTCCTGACCAGATCCGCATACGATCTGAGTTTCTGCTTGCGACGGCTGGAGCTTCAGCCGAGGAGGTTTCCCACGATCCTTGGGGCCTCCTGCACTTCCTTCATCCCACCATGACCTCGCTCCCGTTCGGAACCCCCAGTCAGTCCACACGGAACGAATGAGCCAAAGTCTGCGAGCACCCCCCCCCTGCTCGTTCTTGACTAACCTCTAAAGTAAGGTTGGTTCGTTACACGAATGTGGTGACGAACACAGACTCGGGGTATTTGTAGTTCTAGCGTTCAAGAGAGCTGTTTAGCAGTGTTGTGGGCAGACTCTGCGGAGGCTACGCCTGTTTCGATTTGGGGAGAGGAGGTCGGAACCTCGCATATTTCCCGCTGGTACTAGCTATAGGCGGTTTATGAAGGAACAAGGCTGGAACGTCTGAATCACTTCCCAAGAAGTAGTTGACTTGGCCTAACAGAGATATATTCTTGAAGGCCTTATCCCTGAGACTTTCTGTTGGCGGTTTTTAGCCCGCAGTTGTTTTGGCGCTGTGTTTCTCAGCGGGGCGGTCCGATAAAGTCTCCATGCACAGATGCAGGAGAGCAATACATGATTGAGATTCAACGTATGCGAATGAGCGTGGCAGTATTCATTGCGGTTCTTCTCACGGTCCCGTTCGTGCACCAGGAGGCAGAGGCCCAGCCAGCTGGCCGGATGCAGGTCCTTGTTGCCGACCTCACCCCGTCCGGTGATGCCGATGAGGATTTTGGGCGAGATCTGGCCGATGAGTTAAGGGATCGGATCGATATACCAACCCATGTCGCCATGTCGGATGATGACATCGATGATGCGGCGCGGGAATACGATATGCGCCTCAGAGATCTGAATTGTGTCCTGTCGCAACAGCTGGCGTCCATACTGGAAATACCGATGGTGTTCTGTGGAGACTATGAACAGTCAGGGGACATGTTCGAGTACTCCGGGCAGTTCATCACGATTCCCGCTGGGGAACGGTTTGCAGTTGAATCACAGATGATATCTGAGGACGACATCGATGTAGCTGTGGGCCACATCATGGAGTTCTTCGAGGCCACGATCGAGCAGGTGAGCCAGATCGCTTTTTGCGGGATGGAGTTCAACTCGTCCAACTGGAATGGGGCGCTCGACTACTGTTCGCGGGCCGTGGAGCTTACTCCCGAGTCGATGGAGGCCCGGGCGGCCCTCGCTCGCACGTACCTAGAGCTTGAGGAATATGAGGAATCTCTAAGCCACTTCGAAGTCCTACTCGAGTCGGATCCGTTTGACATCACCTCTCTTGAGAGCGCGGGATACGTCGCGAGTCAGGTTGGAAATATTGAGGCCGCACGTGACTACTATTCTCGTTACCTAGAACTGAACCCGGACAATGTAGCGATCCGAATGCGGGTTGCGTACGACCTTGCCCAGACCGGTGACGAAGTGGGCGCGATGAGCTTGTTGGAAGTTGGTCTGGAGCAAGACCCTGAGGACATCGACCTTCACGAGCAGTATGGATCCATGGCGTCCCGCGCGGCTCTTTCCTTGCAGTCGTTGAGTCCGCAGCCGCAGGGCGGGGACCCACCTCCGCTCAGTCCGGAAATCGCTGACCTGTTTCAGAAGGCCGTTTTCTCTCTGACCAAGGTTATCGACGCACGGAGAGCTGACGCACCTCCTGGGTACTTCGGGAACGTGTTGGGTTCCCATGTCGCACTAGGCGAATTTGATGAAGCACTCGCACTGGGTGAGCAGGCGATCGAATACTTCCCGGACGATTCACAGGTCCGAAGCCAGTTGGCGAACGCCTACAGGCAGGCGGGTGATGTGGATCAGGCGATCACCACCCTCGAGAATGCGTTGGAAATCGATTCCGAACTGGTGAACGCGTATGCACGTATGGGGCAGTGGCTTATCGAAGAGGGCCGGGTCGAGGAGGCTGGTGAGGCCTTCCACAGGGCGGTGGACGCCGGTGAACAGCCGGCGGATGTCCTCGCAAACCAGATCTTTGGCTATGGTTATAACGAGAAGGACCAGGGCGAGGGGGATCTCGGCGCTGCAGTCGAGGTGTACAACATTGCGAGAGAGTTTGATATCTCTCCGGCTCTACTTTCTCAGATTAACTTCTTCCACGGCTACGCCCGTTACCGGCAAGCGGAGGCCGTTAGCCAGCCGAACACTGTAGAGTCGGCGCAGGCGAGCCTTCCTGTCTTCCAGGAGGCCCTGGCCCAGTTCAGTCAGGCGGGGGAGTATGGGAGGGTAAATGCGGGAGCGAACCTCAGCCAGTTCCTCGACGGTACGAACACCTACATTGAGATTCAAGAGGGTATCATCGCCCGCGGTCGGTAACGCCCGACTTCACGCGTAGATAGCAAGGCGCCTCGAGGGGGGGGGCCACGGTACGAGCCGCGGTCTCCCTTTTTGCGTTCCTGAGCCACCACCACCTTCCTGCCACATCTCTACCCAACCTCCTACCCGTAACTTCCTTCTAAAGAAGACCCTTGACCGGATTCATGGGTCAACCGTAAGTTGTCCCAGTATTTGACACTATATCCCACATTTACCCACTATATGCCACGGAGGGAGATGAGTGACCGGGTTCCTCGGCCGCTTCGAGTATCAATTGGACCAGAAGGGACGGGTCAGTCTTCCAGCGGACTATCGCCGTAAGTCCACAGGGACCCGCTTTGTTCTGCTCCAATGGGAACCCAGTCATCTCACCCTCTTTCCAGAGGATGTTTGGTCCGGAGTTCGTGAGCGCCTCCTCGAACTTAGGCGAGACCGACGCGATCTGGCCGATATACTGAGAGATGTCATGTCCCGCGCGACCGATGTCGAGCCCGACAAGCAGGGGCGGATTCTCATTCCCGGATGGCTGCAAGCGAGGGCCAAGCTCAACGGAGGAATTCTTCTGATCGGCGCCATGGATCGGATCGAGATTTGGAATCCAGAGGTCTTCCGTAGTCACCATCCGGACGACCTCACTGCTGACGCGAGGAAGGCGGAGGAGATGCACAGGATTTTCGGATAACGGTGGGACCTGAGGGGACGTTCCACCGGTCCGTGATGGTCGAAGAAGTTCTGGCTCACCTGGAGCCTGCCGGAGGTGGGGAGATCATGGATGGCACTGCTGGGGGGGGAGGGCACAGTCACGCACTTCTTGTGCGCTACCCTGCGTGCCGAGTGATCGCCGTCGACCGGGACCCGATCGCTCTTGAGGCTACCCGGATAGCTCTACAGGAACACCAGGATCGCGTCTCCTTCGTAGAAAGTCGCTTTGATGAGGCTGCGGTCGAGTTAGGGGCCCGTGGACCCCGTCTCTCGGGGGCACTGCTCGATCTCGGAATGAGCACCCATCAACTCGATCTCGACAAGCGAGGCTTCAGCTTTCGGCGAGAGGTCACACTTGACATGCGGATGGCTGGAAATTCTCGCGGTGAGCCCACGGCCGCGGATCTCCTGAACACCTTGGATGAAGCAGAATTGGGTAGAGTCTTCCGCGTGTACGGGGAGGAACCGCGGTGGCGGCGGTTGGCACGGGCTGTCTCTCTACTCAGAGAGGATCGACCCTTTCGCGTGGCGGGAGATCTGATCGAGGCAATGGCAAAGGCCTTCCGACGCTTCCCGACCGCCAAAGACAGGGCGAGGGTATTCCAGGCTCTTAGGGTCGCGGTCAATCAGGAGATCGATGCACTCCGCGCCGCGCTACCAGCTCTACTGGAAGCGCTTCTTCCCGGAGGCGTC
>CAUZHN010000013.1:0-50785 GCA_963579625.1 Gemmatimonadales bacterium UBA6960 | reverse complement strand
CTGAGCGCCCAGCGTCAAGTCGTTTCAAGGAAGGGCATCATAGTATGTCTCGTGTCGGGGCTTCTGATGGGATTGTTTGCGCCCTTAGTGACGAGGGCGCTCACGGTTGGGGATTCATTGGGTCCGTATAGCATCGGGGTATTCTTCACGCTGGGTGCCTTGCTCTCGTGCTTTATCGTGAATGTGTACTTCATGAGGCATCCAATCTCCGGCCAGCCGGTGACTTTCGGTGACTACATGTCGGCTCGGCCGGTCGAGCACGGCCTCGGGATTTTGGGTGGGGCCGTTTGGGGCATCGGGACGGTCTTCAATTTCGTCGCGGCGAGCCTGGTCGGAGTAGCGATCGCGTATGCGATTGGCCAGGCGGCTCCGATGGTCGCCGCCGCATGGGGCGTCTTCGTATGGAATGAGTTTCGGGGGGCTCCGCGCAGCTCCTGGCTGTATCTGGGTGCGATGTTCATCCTGTATCTCCTGGCCATCGTTGTCATCTCGAGGGCGTACCTGGCCGGATGAGCAGATCTCGAGAACGAGGGCATGATGTGACGGTGAAGTTGGGGCTTGTACTCTTCCTGATGGCGTTGGTGGTGGCCATGGACACTGGAGGCGCGGTTGCTCAGCAGCACAGGGTGATCTTCGACACAGACTTTGCGGTCCCTCCGCAGGACGATGGAATGGCGCTGATCTTGGCGCTGCACTCCCAGGAGATCGAGATTCTGGGTATCACGACCGTTGCGGGGACCTTCAGTATGGAGCGCGCCACGAGTGATGTGCTTCGGGTGCTGGAGATTGCGCAGCGGACAGATATCCCCGTGTATCGCGGGGCTGACATGCCGCTGGTTCACGAGAAATCGGACTATGCCGAGCTCGTTTGGGGCGAATGGTGGTCCGACGAGCCACCGCCACCACCACCGGGCGGATTTGCCACGAAGCAGGCCGAAGTGATCGGAGCTGCCGAGTTCATCGTGCAAATGGTGAAGGCGTATCCAGGTGAGATCACGATCGTGGCGATAGGACCGCTCACGAACGTCGCGATGGCGATCAGACAGGCGCCGGACATCGCACCCAACGTGAAGCAGATCGTGATCATGGGTGGCGCTATCTCCCGGCTGCCGGACGGGCACGGCAACGTCACGCCAAATGCCGAGTTCAACTTCTGGGTGGACCCGGAGGCCGCTCGCGCTGTGCTCAGGTCGGGCATTCCGATCGCCCTCTCGCCGCTCAATGTCTCACGGAAGACGGGGCTGACGAAAGAATGGTACGAGCGTATGGTCGCCACGGATACGCCGATCACCCGCCTCATTCGAGCGACGATGGGGCCGCGGTTCGAGAGCAGTCCGGACGCGAGCGAGTTCATGTACGACCAGGTCGCCGTGGCCAGCTTGATCGACCCGTCACTCGTCACGACCCGCGAACTGTACGTGGACGTCGACGATACGCCGGGCCTCAATTACGGCGTGTCGGTCGGCGGCGATCAGATCTGGCCTGGGGCAGAAGGGGCGCGGCGCATGAGCGTGCAGTACGACCTCGACTGGGAGCGCTTCATCACCATGTTCGTAGAGCGTGTCACTCGCGTCGTCCCTTAGCGTTGGCACCACCATTGATTTTGGGGTCAGACCCCATTGATAGAACCGCCATCCAGACAGGTGAGGAGCGTATGGGTCGTTCCCCACGTATCGCGGTCGTCGGGAGTGCCAACGTCGATCTGACGACGTTCGTTCATCGCTTCCCGAAGCCGGGCGAGACCGTTTTCGGAAAAGAGTTCCATCTCGGGTTTGGCGGGAAGGGAGCCAATCAGGCTGTTGCGGCGCGCCGGTGCAGTGCGGACGTCCTGATGGTAGCCCGGGTGGGGGATGATCTCTTCGGGCCTGCGACCATCGAGCACTTGAAGGCGGAGGGCATCGATACGGCCCACGTGCAAGCTGTCGCGAACACGTCAAGCGGTGTCGCTCCGATCTTGGTGGACGAGACGGGACAGAACTCGATTCTGGTGGTCAAGGGTGCCAACGACCTGCTCATGCCCGCTGATGTCGACCTCGCCTCCGGAGCCCTCTTCCAGGCTGATTGCATCATTTTGCAGCTTGAGATTCCACTGGAAACCGTGTACCACACGATCGAACTGGCACAGTCACATGGTATTCGTTGTATCCTGAACCCTGCTCCGGGGCAGCGCCTGGACCTGACGCGTATCGCAGCGGTCGACTATCTGATTCCAAACGAGAGCGAGGCAGAAGCAATCGGTGGTATGGCCGTGCAGAGCAGCGAGGACGCAGCGGCGTGCGCAGAGGGGCTTCTTGATCGGGGCCTTCAACGGGTTGTCATCACCCTTGGTTCGCAGGGTGCGCTGGTCGCAGGAACTGATGGCACGCGAGTGGTTCCGCCCTTTCCGGTCGAAGCCATCGACACGACCGGTGCCGGAGATGCGTTCATCGGCAGCTTTGCGACGTTCCTCGCCGAAGGCCGATCAGAGGGGGACGCGCTCGAGCGAGCGAGCCTGTATGCTGCACTCTCCACGACCCGGATCGGCGCGCAGACGGCGTTTCTCGACCGGGCGGCATTCGAGAAGGAGATAGAGAGACGGAAGGGAGTCTCGGGGGGAAGAGCGGGAGCGGGGTCCTAACGCTTACGAATGGCGAACACTGCCGGTCGAGATGAGGCACCGGCCCCCCCCCTCTACGGGGGTGAGGCTTCTAGCGCATCTACCAAAACAGTTTTGCTCGTCCAATCTGTTTAGGACGTTGCGAGAGCATTCCTGGCGGAGAATCGCTCGATGAAGAAAGCCCTGTTATTCGTTCTCGCGCTTCGGTAGGAGTCCCATGCTACAGGTGCTACAGGACTGGTTCAAACTTAGCGAGCATGGCACCTCGCTTGGCAAGGAAGTGCTTGCCGGGGCGACGACTTGGGTCACTATGGTCTACATCGTTGCCGTAAACCCGCTTATGCTCGAGAACGCACAGATGGACTTCGGTGCGGTCTTCGTAGCAACATGTCTGGCCGCGGCGTTCGGAAGCATGTTCATGGGGGCCGTCGCCAACTTACCGGTTGCTCTTGGCCCGGGCATGGGGCTGAATGCCTTCTTCACCTACAGTATCGTGATTGGGATGAACCTCCCCTGGCAAACTGCTTTGGGTGCAGTTTTCTGGTCTGGAGTCCTATTCCTGATCCTCAGTCTGACTGGTGTTCGGGAGCGAATTGTCTATGCGATGCCTGCGAGTATCAAGACAGGTATCGCTGTCGGCATCGGTCTCTTTCTCGCGGTCATCGGCCTTGAGAACGCCGGGGTTATCGTTCAGGGCGAGGGTGCCCTGCTTGCCATGGGCAATCTGAAGACTTGGTCCGCAAGCCTGTTCGCTGTCGGTTTCATACTCACCGTTGCTCTGTTTGCTCGCGTGAGCTCGCTTGCAGTGATAGCCGGGATCTTGGTCGTGGCGGTGCTTGGATGGTTCTTGGACCCGAGCTTCGGGTTTCCTGCGTCGGTGGTCGCGCTCCCACCCTCGTTGGGCCCAACCTTCCTAGAACTGGAATTCCTGCTGCCGTTCGAAGTCGGATTTATGAGCGTTATTCTGGCCCTGTTGTTCGTTGATCTCTTCGACACCTCGGGTACCCTTGTCGCGGTGGTAAATCAAGGTGGTCTGGAAACAGAGGAGGGGAAGATCCCCAGGCTTGGTCGTGCAATGCTGGCCGACAGCAGCGCAACCGTTGTCGGTTCTCTGCTCGGCACCTCGACCACCACATCGTACATTGAGAGTACCACGGGTATTTCGGTCGGAGGCCGCACCGGCCTGACAGCGATGGTGGTTGGCCTGCTCTTCTTGGCAACGCTGTTCGTGGCTCCTTTCGTAGGTGCCATTCCTCCGTATGCGACCGCTCCCGCGCTCGTGTTTGTGGCGGTACTGCTCATTGGGTCATTGAGTGAATTTGAGCTCTGGAACGATTTTTCGGAGTCGGCTCCCCTTGTTATTACCGCCATCATGATGCCCTTGAGCTTTTCGATTGCGGACGGGATCGCCGCGGGGATCCTGACCTACGTCCTGATCAAGATACTCGCGGGCAAGCACGGGGACCTGAACGGGATGTTGATTGGGCTCGGCTTGATCTTTCTGGGTAAGTTTGTGCTGCTGTGATGAAAATCTCCGCGCATGGAGTGACGTGATCGATTAGAGAGCTGGCGGCATGAGAACCTTTTTGCCACTGGCTGTCTCACATCGTGTTGGTTCGTGACGAAGGCCGAGTAGAATGCGTTGCGTGGGAATCTGGACGAACATGTCGAGCGCGAGTACCATTTGGGAAATTGATACTGAGAGGAAGACCATGCTGAAATTTATTGTCGAGCGTCGTCTCATAGCCTTCATCGTACTGTTCCCCACGCTTTTTCTCGGTCTGGGCTCTCAACGCGCCGAGGCACAGGACAACGACGGGTTCCCCTACGAGACTCTGCGTTCCCCGGTCATGGGTCTCCGCGGGGTCGTGGCCACGAGCCAACCGCTCGCCGCAAACGCCGGACTCGACATCCTGAAGAAGGGCGGCAACGCGATCGACGCTGCGGTGGCTACCGCCGCCGTGCTGACCCTTGTCGAGCCTATGAGCACGAGCCTCGGCGGAGACGCGTTCATCATGATCTACATCGCCGCGGAGAAGAAGTTGGTCGGGATTAATGCAAGCGGGCGGGCTCCGTACTCGATGACACTCGATGCTCTGAACATGAAGCTGGACCACCACGGGATGGATCGAATTAGTGGTATCTACTCCGTTTCGGTGCCTGGGGCGGTCGATGGCTGGTTCGAGGTGCTCGAGGAATACGGGACGATGACCATGGCCGAGGTTCTTGAGCCTGCGATCTACTATGCCGAGCATGGATTTCCCGTCTCGCCCATCATTGCTTCGGCCTGGCGAGGGCTTGAGGAGAATCAGGAGCCGACCACGAGGGCTGCGTTGCTCCTCGATGGCGAGCGTGCGCCCAGAGCCGGCGACGTATTCCGCAATGCGGATCTAGCCCACACATTCAGGTTGCTCGCCGAACACGGAAGAGACGCCTTTTACAAGGGGCCCATCGCTGAAGCGATCGTGGCGTACTCCGACGAGCACGATGGCTTCCTCACCATGAAGGACTTCGAGGATCACACCTCGACATGGGTCGAGCCGATCTTCGCCGACTACGAGAACTACCGGCTGTACGAGCTGCCGCCCAACGGCCAGGGCATCGCCGCTCTCGAGATGATCAAGATCCTCGGTAACGTCGACCTCGGTGAGATGGGCCACAACTCCGCGGAGTACCTCCATCACATCATCGAGGCGAAGAAGCTCGCCTACGCGGACATCCAGAAGTGGAACGGGGATCCGGAGTTCAACCATATCCCGATCCAGGAGATCATCTCTACCGAGTACGCTCAGGGACAGTTCGAGCGCATCGACCCGACAAAGGCTATGGAACGTCCCGAGTCGGGTATCTCCGGCAACGGAGATACAGTCCTCCTAGAGGTCATGGACGAGGACCACAATGCCGTCTCATTCATCTACAGCATCTTCCACGACTTCGGCTCCGGACTCGTCGCTCCGGGAACCGGCTTCCCGCTTCAGAACCGGGCCGAACTCTTCTCACGCGAGCCCGGCCACATCAACGTCGTAGAGCCGCACAAGCGCCCCTTCCACACGATCATCCCAGCGATGGCGTTCAAGGACGGAGAGTTCTTCATGACGTTCGGGGCCATGGGCGGCGCTGTTCAGCCCCAGCAGCACGTGCAGATCTTTCTGAATGTCATCGAATTCGGAATGAACGCGCAGCAAGCCGTCGAAATCCCTCGAATCAATCATGGTAGTGGGCTGGACGTAACCGTCGAGCCCGGTATCAACGAGGCGGCATTGGTCCAGCTCGAGGCATGGGGTCACAAGCTCCAACGGAGAACGACTCGTGGAGGGGTGGGAGGCGCTCAGCTGATCATGTTTGATCAGCTGAGCGGTGCGATGATCGGCGGGTCGACACCGCACAAGGACGGGATGGCGGTGGCGTACTAGGGGACCGTCCGCTTTCATTATCCCGACAGTGACTGAGTCCACAAGACTCGCGTGGAGATAGCAGTGCACTGTTCGATCTCCGAGATTTGCTCCGCACGGTGATGGAAGCAATCGTGGAAGGCGAGATCGTGACCTATCCACCCTGTTTCCCGGCATCTAAGACTAGAACGCACCGATCTATAAGTCCGCCAGAAGTCCCTACCCACAGGGGAGGTTGTCAACAATGGATCAGCTAGTGGAAATAAAGTGTGAGGCTTGTCAGCGAGGGGCCCCGACCGTCACGGCCGAGGAAAGCCATGAGTTCCATGACCAGGTGCCTGAGTGGGAGTTCGTCGTTCGAGACGAGATCCGGCGGTTGGAAAGGGATTTTACGTTCCAGAACTTCGTCGATGCTCTCCGGTTCACGAACGCCGTTGGCGCCCTGGCCGAAGAGGAGGGTCATCATCCGGCGCTCCTGACCGAGTGGGGAAGCGTCAGGGTGACCTGGTGGACCCACAAAATCGGGGGCCTACACCGGAACGACTTCATCATGGCCGCCAAGACCGACGAACTCTTTGCCCGTGAAGGTGACTGACAAAGGTGCCCTGATGCGACTCTCACGCTTTTTCTCCTTTGCAGCTTTTCTCTTTGTCTTCCTTGGTTGTGGTATCACTGCCCCGGGGCCAGTCGGCAAATCGGTCCGCGTCACATTCCTTGACGTGGGTCAGGCTGATGCCATCCTCATCCGTTCCCCGGAAGGACAGACTGCACTCGTAGATGCTGGCCGAAGCAGTCCCGTGCCCACCCTGAAAGAATTGGGTGTAGAGGAGATCGACCTCTTGGTAGCGACCCATCCCCATGCCGACCACATCGGGGGGATGACGGACGTGATCAACTCTATTCCGGTCCGCTTCTACATGGACAATGGTCAACCACACACGACAGCCACCTACCAGAACCTCATCTCTACCCTCCAAGAACGAACGGACATCACCTATCTGGCTGCTGAACCACGCACGATAACGCTCGGCAGTGCTGAGATAGAGGTGCTACTCCTGCCTTCGGCCAACTCAACCAATCTCAACAACCGTTCGGTTGGGTTGGTTCTGCGCTACGGATCCTTTTTGGCCTTCCTGAGCGGGGACTCAGAGGTACAGGAGCTAAGCTTCTGGGTGCAACACGGACTCGCCCCGGACGTGACGGTCCTCAAGGCACCGCATCATGGCAGCCACAACGGCTTCACGTGGGAGTTTCTTCAGACCGCTCAGCCTGAGGTCGTCGTGATCTCGGTTGGAACGAACAGCTATGGCCACCCGCGACCTGAGGCCCTACAAGCGTATAGCTCAGTGGCCGAAGTTGTTCTGCGTACCGACCACGACGGGCAGGTGACCATCGTTGGGTACAAGGATGGCAGATACGAGGTGGTACTCGGACAGGAAACCATCCTGACGGGTCAAGCACTTGGTAGCAGACGCGAGCAATCCACTGTGAGTGCTGGGGCGGTCGTCACGAGCTATGTCTATGAGTGAAAGCGAGAGAACCTGGGTCGTTGATCGGATCGAGGGTGAGGTCGCTGTGTTAGTGGTGGATGATGATCAGGAGACGCTCGACATGCCCTTGAATGTCCTGCCTCGTGGAGTGCGAGAGGGAACAGTATTGAAGGTCCCCGAGAGCAAAGGTCACCCGTTGTGGGTTTCAGCCATGTTGGACGAAGAGTTGAGGCTGAAAAGACTCGGGCAAGCCGAAACCACACTGGACGAATTGAAGAGCCGAGATCCCGGTGGAGACATCGTGCTCTGATACAGTGTTTTACGCGGCCGATGAGGTGCTTACGTTGGGTCATGAGCCTACCCAACCCAGATGACTACACGCGAGTTGCGATTCTCATTGTAGTGCTTCTCGGAACGCTAGCCTGCGACTCCACCTCACCTACCACGTCGGACACGCTGAGCTGTGGGCATCGAGTCGATCCAAGCATTGTGATACTGGGCGAGAACGTGGTCCTTTCCGAAACCGGAACGGTTCAACCGCCGCAGGGCCGACCAATCCAGCAGGGTTGGACCTTAGGACGATCAACAGAGCCGATCACAGACCACAACGAGCGTGAGTATGCACGCATCGCTTCCTACATGATGCCGATTCGCGACGTCCTCATCTGTGACCCCGATAAAACGAGTCTGACGCTATGGCAGACACTCACGGCAATCCTACGTATCAACAATATCAAGATCGTCCAAGATCTATCCGGCACACCGAGGGATCAGGTGTACTCAAATGACGGTATTTACGAGCACTTAACCAACAACGGACCGGATGAGAATGCTATGCTGAAATATCTGGAAGAGGCTGAACTGGAGCTGAAGTGCTTAGCTTTCACCAACTTTGACTTCACCAACCCAGAGGGCGAAAACCATTGCGTGATTCATGGTCTGGCGCAAGGCTCCGGTCTCCTCATCCCTTAGCGTAGACATCGCGGCTGGACTCTTGTCTGCCTCTGATAGATAAGATCCCGGTACCGGACCTCCCTCTGACCAATAAGCAGGGTTTTACGCCTACGATGTTCCCGGCTGAGTCGCGGATCTGCCGGGGGTGGGGTGGGATGAATCGAACCTTTCCTGCCTGCATCACCCCTTGCGTTTGACGCTTTGGCTCGGTATTTGCAGCGGCCCGTACAAATTGTCAGTAGGCCTCCAATAGCATCCTGAGCGAATGAAGACGATCCTAGCTGAACTGGATTCAATCCAGAGTGCCAACACGAAGGGCGATGCGTTCGGGCGAGTGATGAAGAGGATTCTGGCGAAGGCGACGGGGATATTTGTCGCACTGCTCATGCTCAGTCTTATGGTGGGTCAGCCGCACGTGCTCAGCGGGCAGCAAGTCGCAACCTCCTCGCTCCAGGGACGGGTACGTGACCAGGGTGGTGGCGCGATTGCCGGGGCGGTGATCCAGATCTCCTTCGACGATGGGGATCGAGCCATCGTTCGGGAAACGACCTCCCTCGGCATGTACCGGATCGACGGACTCACCGCTGGAACCTACGCAGTGAGTGTTCAAGCCCTAGGCTACCGAGGGAAAACGTCGGAGGTCGTGCTGGCTGGAGGCCAAACCCCCACGCTCGACTTCACGCTTGTCATCGCACCTATCGCGCTCGAAGGTGTCGAAGTGGAGGTGGGATCGAGTCGTGAGCGGGCGCGGTTCGAGGAGTTGGCCGGGCCGACCCGGCGCGAGATCACGGCCGCAGAATTGAAGCTAGTCCCGGGCATTGGTGAGGTGGATCCGATTCGGGCGGTTGAGGTGCTGCCTGGAGTCGTCTCGACCTCAGACTTCACCGCCGCGTTCAACGTACGGGGTGGGTCGGCGGACCAGAACCTGATCCTTCTGGATGGACTGCAGATCTTCAACCCATTTCACCTTGGCGGTCTCTTTTCGGTGTTCAACGCCGACATGGTGGAACGCGCAGAGCTGCTTTCCGGCGGCTTCCCCGCCGCGTACGGAGGACGCGTATCGTCTGTGCTCACGGTAGAGTCCGACGCGGGTGACGGCTCTTTCCAAGTCGACGGCGGTTTTTCCATTCTAGCCGCGCGGCTGGCCATCGCGGGGGGTGCCCCGAACGGACTTTCCAACGCACTCGGCTTTCAGTCGGTGCGATGGCGGGTCAGTGGAAGGAGGTCGTACTTCGACCAAATAAAATCAGATTTCCCCTACCACCTAACCGATGGACAAGGCGTGTTGGAGGCGTGGACCCCTGGGGGGAGCCGGCTCCAGATCACGGGCTACTCGGGCAACGACATCCTCGACCTAAACGAGATAACGTCCGCCGGCGACTCACTCGATATCCCGTTCGAACTCGATTGGAAGTGGGGTAACGACGCGATTGGCGCGCGCTGGACGACTCCGAGAACTGGCGGGGGCCTCGTCGAGGCGAGCACAAGCTTTAGCCGCTTTGACAACAGGCTCACCCTGGGGTGTGTTGACTCTTGTCTGTCCTGGGAAGATGTCACCTTCGGTACAAGCATCGACGCCTTCCAGAGCAGGGTTGATATTGAGGATCGCATTGGGCGTCGCTGGACACTACGTACCGGTCTCTCATCGGAGCGCCTTCAGCACCACAACCTGCTGGAATTTAGAGGTTCCACCTTCCAGGACAGCAGCGGTCGCGGGTGGCTGCACGGCGGCTATCTTCAGACCAACTGGGCCAACCGCGATTGGCTGGTGGAGATGGGCGTGCGGCTCGACCATTGGCGGCCCGCGGCAGGTGAAGTTCTGTGGGAGCCTGCACCGCGATTCGCCTTGAAGCGATTCTTCGGCGGCCGCCGCGCTGCGATCAAGCTGGCGGTGGGCAGATACACACAGTTCGTGCAATCGCTTCGGAATGAAGAGCTACCGATTGGTATCGACACATGGGTGCTCGCAGGAGAGCAGGCGCCCAGCGTGGTATCGGACCAGATCCAACTTGGATACGAGCGGTACTTCGGGTCGAACTGGTTCGCGTCGATCGAAGGCTACGCTCGCAGCTTCGACGGCGTCACGATGGTCAATGGCGGCGACGATCCGAACGAGATAGCCGATGACCTTCTCCAGGGAGACGGAACATCCTACGGAGCCGACCTTTTCATCCGGAGGACCGGAGAGGGCGTCACCGGTTGGATCTCGGCCTCGTGGCTCAAGGCCGATCGCACCTTCCCGGACTACCTGTCGGGTCTGGTACCCGCACCAGAACTCAATACCCCCCCAATCTTTGACCGGCGCCTCGACATCGACCTCGTAGTTCGCTTCGATCTGCCATGGGGCGTTCAGTCGGGGCTACGCTGGAATCTCGGCACTGGTCTGCCCTACACGCGACCGATTGGGAAGTACGCCCTCTACTACCCCCGCGGTACCGCGGACGGACGTCTGGACGCTGCGACCGACGTGGAAGGAGATGGCCAGCGGGAGTACCTATACGGAGTCGTCCTCGGTCCTCGCTCCGCTGAGCGCTACCCGACCTATACCCGGCTGGACATAAGCTTTCGGAAAAGCTTTCAGAAATGGTCTGCCCACATCACACCCCACCTTGATATCCTGAACGTCTACAACAAGCGCAATCCGCTCTTCTACTTCTTCGACTTTGAGAAATTGCCGCCCACGCGCAGCGGAATCTCAATGTTCCCTTTTCTTCCCACATTTGGTGTGGAGATCTCCTTCTGATGACCGACCTCGGACGGTCCTCCCGGCGGCCGTCGATCCAGACGGTCTCAATATCCCTGGCACTAAGTCTTGTGGCCGGGGCGTGTGACCTCACCGAAGTCTCGCTGACGGAACCCGAACCAAATGTGGTCGTCGAAGCATACGCGCGGATCCTACCAGCAGGTGGCGGCTCCGTGTTTGCTTTCCTTCACGGCTCAGTCGGCGCCATTGGTGCGAACCTGCACGGACCCGAGGCCCTTGTTCGCGTCGTGGCCGAAAACGGTACGGAAGTTATTCTGGACAAAGCTCCGACTAAGCAGTGCACATACGGCTCAAGTCCTGATTCGGACCCTGGGCGATGTTACGCCGGGACTCTGGCGGCGAACTTCGTACGGCCCTCCGATCGGCTCGTTCTGAAAGTTGACGTCCTAGGTGGTGGCCTCATCGAAGGTGGGACGACGGTGCCCGGCTCCTTTGGATGGACCCAACCGACGGGCAGCGAAGCCTGTATCGTTACGACCGGCCCGGTGGAGTTCGGGTGGACCCCGTCGGATGACACATGGGCCTACGTCGTTGACGTCATGCTCACTGGAATCGCCCCCGGTCTTATTTCCCTAGGAGTCGACAATCCTTCGGACTCGGCCGTATTCAATGGATTGACCATATCGCGAGACGAGACGGCCATCGCCTTCCCCGAGGACTTCAGTATCGACGATGGATCCGACTACGAGTGGCCGCTCGCTAGGCTGGTAGAAGATGGTATTCAGCCGGGTTGGGCCATGCACGCCTATGTTATGGCCATCGACCGGAACTTTACGAACTGGGTCCGCGGCGATGCGGGGTTCAATCCGAGCGGAATCGTGCGAATCCCGAGCCTCCGGGGGGAAGGCACGGGCGTGTTTGGGTCCGGTGTGTTACTCAAGCGGCGAATCGCCGGTAGCCCCAGCGGGTGCTCGTAGGGAAACGCAACCGCACAACGCTATCCAGTCCCAGTCATGCACAAAGAACGGTGTGTTAGTCGAGAAAGGCACCTACAATATGGGTGAATAGTGCGGCGCGTGGTTTGTGAAGGGTAAGCAAGACCTACCCACCCCGTCCCTCCCGACCTCGAAGACGGAAACTGGCTCCCAAAGTACCCCCGCTCCCCCCTTATTTCTGGGGCGGGACTCCGCTCTGAGCCACTAACAGTGTTCTGCCTGTCTGAGGCCCTCCGCTTGAGTTGCGGGTCTGGGAGGGCAGGGGCAGAATGAGGGCATGCATAAAGACAAACCAATAAAGAGCCAATCGAACTTGAGGCGCATTGGATTCATGCTTGCGCTCGTGTTTGCGGGAGAGGCGATCTTCGGGCTTCCATTTCTGGTAGCACGGGTCTTTCGGCCCACGCTGCTTGATGTGTTTGGGATCACTAACTTTCAGCTTGGTACCGCGTTGTCTGTTTACGGTGGCGTGGCGATGGTTGCCTACTTTTTCGGAGGGCCACTGGCTGATCGTTTCTCCGCACGTGGGATGATGACCGCTGCGCTCTTTATCACCGCTATTGGCGGCATCTACTATGCGACAGTGCCGGGTATGGCCGGAATCCGTGTTTTGTTCGGCTTCTGGGGTCTGACGACCATTTTTCTCTTCTGGGCGGCTATGATTCGTGCCACCCGTAGCTGGGGGGGCGACGAGAACCAAGGGAAGGCGTTTGGCATGCAAGACGGCGGCCGTGGGCTTGTTGCGGCGCTGCTCGCCACGGGTACCGTTGCGGTTTTTGGGGCACTACTCCCTGAAGATGCGGCGTTAGCCACTCTTGAACAGCGTACCGTAGCCCTGAAGCAAGTCATCTGGATCTTTACCGGGATCACTGTTGCTGCAGGTGTTGGGGTGTGGTTCGGTGTGACCAACGAGAATGATGGTGAGTTTGTCGGTGGTAGCTCAGCGCTTTCGTGGCCGCACATCCTAAAAGTGCTGAAAAACCCGGCGGTGTGGCTTCAGGGCATGATTGTGGTAACGGCGTATACGGGGTACAAGGGTATGGATGATCTTGGGCTGTTGGCACGGGACATCTACGCCTTTGACGATGTGCAGGCGGCACAGGTCAGTGCACTCTCATTTTGGGTGAGGCCATTAGCTGCAGTGGGTGCCGGCAGCATTGGTGACAAGGTGGGCGGCACACGTGCCATCGCGACTTGCTTCATCCTGATGATTGTCGGTGACCTGGTGGTGGCCCTCGGGTTCCTAGACCCCACCGCTCTCTGGATCCTGTTCACCATGGTGGTCGCCATCAGTGCCGCTGTGTTCGGTCTTAGAGGTCTCTACTTTGCCATTTTTAATGAAGCGAGAGTTCCGTTGGCGCTTACCGGCACCGCTGTGGGCTTAGTCAGCACAGTCGGGTACACACCGGAAATTTTCATGGGCCCACTTAACGGTTATCTGACCGACACCTACCCGGGCGCTTTAGGCCACCAGTACTTCTTTGGAGCACTCGCGGGTTTCGCCGCTCTGGGGCTATGCTCTACGCTGCTCTTCCGGCGTCTGTCTGTTCCTGCGCTTCCAGTCAGGGAAGAGGTCTGAGCGAGAGCGAGAGGAAGTGATGAAGGTATGCCGCGCCAAGTTGCTCGTGGGGGATTGAAGAAGGGTGATCCCCTATCGGTGCCGAGGCAGGTGCCCCAGGCATCCACACGTTCTAACTGATCAAGTGGAGGTATGGCCAATGCACGCGTTGATCAAACGATTCGACTCACCCGACGAGACGCGGACGTTCGAGAAAGGGACATTCGAAGTCATCAAGATCGGGCACATGACCATTGGACGTGCAAGCTACGATCCGGGTTGGAAGTGGTCGGAGCACGTAGGTGCGACTACCGGTACAGCAAGCTGTGAAGTGGATCACATTGGCTTGGTGCTTTCAGGACATGCGAAGGTGTTGATGAACGATGGGCGGGAGGTGGATCTTACGCAGGATGATTTCTTTGCGATCGGTCCAGGACACGATAGTTGGGTTGTAGGAGATGAGCCGTATGTGTCCTTACACTTTATGGGTGCAGAGAGCTATGCCCAGTAATAGGGAGGGGTGGCGGAAAAGATTCTCGCAAACGAACGGAGCCCTGCCTAGGATATGCGCGAAGCATAGCTTAAGGACTCCCTCTAAGGATGTGGTACCGCAGTTGGAAACAGGTCAGGCTTATTGGCCGAGATCGCAGGGACTGACTGGCCCCTGAAAGAGGCGTGTGGACTGAACTGAACCCGCTCCCCTATTCCGCTAGGGGAGATTGTCGGCAAGATTGATCCGCCCATGCCATGCGGCAGCGTGAGGTGGTGATGTGTGGGCTCTCGTTAGAGAGACCCCAGTTGTACCTGCCGCAGTTTTTGGGAGGTGAGTGATGCAGGGCCTGGAGAGATTTCTGAGTCAGTTCGGTATGTTCGAGAGCCTGGCCGCCGACCCACGCTTTCAAGCCTTTGTCCTCGTTGTTCTCAGCATTGTGGTAGCCAAGATGGCCGACTGGGTCATCTCCGTGCTGATCACCCGCTGGGCGCAAAAAACCACAACGGGGTTCGACGATCGCATCGTCGAGATGCTGCACCGCCCCCTGTTTATGTGCGTACTCCTCGGAGGTCTGGCGCTGGCCGCGGATCTACTGTCGCTCGAAGGTGGCATTAGAAGGATCACGTTCGGTGCCCTGGGCACCATGGCCATTCTCATCGGCTTCGGTCTCGTGATCCGCGTGACTAAAATGGCCCTCGAGACCCTGAGTCAGCACAGTGACCGCTTCCTGTTTGTCGACGAGCGCACGCTACCCATATTTCAAAACCTGTCGAACGTGCTGCTGTTGGGGGCGGCTGCTTACTTCCTGTTCCTGGTTTGGGGCCTGGACGTAACCGCGTGGCTGGCTTCGGCTGGAATCATCGGTATCGCAGTCGGCTTCGGCGCCAAAGACACCGTCGCCAATTTCTTCGCTGGTGTATTCATCCTGGCCGATGCGCCATACAAGATTGGCGACTTTATCATTCTCGATTCCGGAGAACGGGGACGGGTCACCCACATCGGACTACGCAGCACGCGCCTCCTGACTCGTGACGACATCGAGGTGACAGTGCCCAACGCGGTCATGGGCAACACCAAGATCAACAATGAGACCGGGGGGCCTCACGAGAAGGAGCGCATCCGTATCAAAGTCGCATGTGCCTATGGATCAGACATCGATCATGTCAAACAGGTGCTTTTCGACATCGCAGTTCGTCACCATAGTGTGTGTACCGACCCCGAACCACGCGTCCGGTTTCGCGTTTTTGGCCCCTCTGGTCTTGAGTTGGAACTCCTGTGCTGGGTTGAAGAACCCGTCCTGCGCGGTCGCATCACTGATGCGCTCAACACCGAGGTGTATCGCCGGTTCATCGAGGAGAAAATAGAGATTCCCTACATGAAGCAGGACGTATATGTGAAGGAGATGCCGTTTCAGAAGATGCCTGAGGAGCCCTAAGCCCATTTCCCCCTCACGAAGTAAGGCCACGCCAACGTAAAACCCTACCAAACTGCCTGTTAGCCGTTCAGAGGTTCAGCCAGCAGTTGACCTTGATACGGAAGATATTATCGGGCCGGAGCTTAAACAGATCGGCCGAATCGTGCCCGAAGTTGAAGTTCCCAGTGCCCTGGGCACCTGCCGCCTCATTTGGGCGTCCATCTTATCTGGATCACTCTTTCCAACCCGACCGAGCGAACCTCCGGCACCTCTGAGTGGGGAAGAAGGGGGCCCCCTAGTACGGAAGGCTCACGGGAAATCTGGGCCTGAAGACCTGGGGAAAGTGAGATCAGGACCAGTGCGAAGACCAAGCCTGCTGACCTATGAGGAATTTCGATTGCAACAATCCGTCCGCTTGGAGTGTCCAAACTTTGCGAGTGAACCGTCTACCGCTCGTAGAACTCGAGCGCGATGGGCATCCACTGTTGCAGATCGGCGATACGCGTGCCGTGACTAGGGTGCGTGCTAAGGATCTCCGGTAGAATGCCATCGCTGTTCTCGGCCATGCGTTCCCACAGATCGATCACCGCATACGGGTCGTAACCAGCTGCTGCCGCGAAGTAGAGACCCACCTCGTCGGCTTCCGACTCGTGCGTTCGGCTGAACGGCAGCGCGATGCCGACTGAGCTGAGTCCCGACAGTGCCTGCAACGTGGCGTCATGTTGCGGGCTCGTCATGTCGCCCAAGACCACTGACGCCAATCCAAGCGTTACTTGCAGAAGATCCTGCTGAGTCATCCGCTCGACGCCGTGCTGCAACACCGCGTGGGCAATCTCATGCCCCATTACGGCAGCGAGGCCTTCTTCGTCCTGCGTAATCGGAAGCAATCCTGTGAACACGGCCGTCTTACCTCCCGGCAACACCCACGCGTTTACCGTCTCGGGCTGGTCGATCAGGATGAACTCCCAATTGAAGGCAGAGGTTGGCTCTGGGATCATCTGCTCAGCCACGACGGCGACCCGCTGACCGATGCGTTGCAGCATCTCGAAGTCGGGTCCGCTCGTGATCAGCTTCGACGTTGACTTCGCTTCGGCGTAGGCGTCGAGGCCAAGTTGCAGTTCAGTCTGTAGCGGAATCGGCGACCTCAGACGGCTACGTCCTGTGATGGGAGTGGTCGCACAGGAGGTGAGCGACAGCGCGAGCACCAGGACGGCGAGGGTACGAATCCGCATTGCGATTCTCCGATCGGTTGAACAAAGGAAACGTAATACTTCTAGATTCTGGACCCACTTCCGCCCTCCGGGGAGAAGAGATTTGTCCCCGCCCAGTACCCTGACTGGCTGAGAGTCGGCATCTCTCACGACCCCTGTGCTCAATTCAGAGGATATATGACTCTCGCTTCTTCTTCGGGTCAGTGCCTGAGCAATGAGTAGGCGCTGTCAGTATCTTGTAGTGAAATAGAAAATCTACACGACGGTTAGGGCATCACTTCCCAACCATAAGGAGTGACGATGGAGTGACGATGGATTGGAGAAATGAATGCTGATCCCAATTCAGTTGGTTGAGGCGTTGATACACACTTGTGATAGTACCGTGGACAAGGTGTTCGATCTTCAGGTTTTGGACCTCACACTTCCAGAGTTGCTGTTAACCGGGTGGCTCGTCTATTTCATAATTTACGGGACAGGCCTTCTTTTCAGGCATATACCTGTAAGGCACCAAACTATATCTGCTGGTTAGCCAGGTCCCGGGCACTCGGATTATCCAGCCCGATTTTCCTTCGTTATTAGGCCGCCAGGAGCAGAGATCCAAACTATGCCACTTCCGCGGAGAGTTTGATGAAAAATGCATTTGCGGGGGTGCTCGTAGTAGTCATCATCCTTAGCCCAGTGGCGGTTGCGGGTCAGTCATTCCTCACGCTACACGGCGGTCTCAACGTAACAACTCTTGGGAGTGACAACCCCATCAATCGGGACTCTCGGGCCGGGCTGAACATCGGTGGGTCGGTCTATCTCCCGATATCCGATAACCTCGGGGCAACCCTTGGTCTGGCGTATTCTGAGAAGGGTGCGAAGGGAAATGAAGAGGGGACGCAATTGACGTTTGCCCTCGACTACTTCGAAGTTCCCGCTCTGCTTACCGTGGGAATCCCACATGAGGGACCGGTGGGAGCTCATGTTTTCGTCGGCCCAGCAGTCGGGCTTCGAGTCGGGTGTGAGGCATCGTTGGACGACTCTGTTTTGGGTAGCGTGTTTGAATCTACCATCTCGAACTGCTCTGAGGTTGAGGGTGGATTTAACACTTTCGACCTTGGGGTCGTTGGAGGTTTCGGCGTGAGCCTGGAAACTATCGATGTCACCCTTTCGCTGGACTTACTCTACAATCTCGGCCTGACCTCTGTAGGGGAACCTGGTGATAGCCAGCCGGCCCATGATACTAAGAATCGTGCCTTCACGATTCGGGTGGGAGCAGGGTTCTCCCTATGACTACTTCCAGATATCGGAAATGGGGGAGGACCATCGTTGTGGGGTCCCCGTCAACCTTCTTCTAGGTGCTGAGACAGGTGGTTTTGGAGCAGCAGCCTCCTCGGATTAGCGGTTTCAGTTTCCTTCCATTCTTCTTCTGGATTGCGGTGGAAGCCCCTGCGGTGCATTCTTAGCCCTCTACTACACGACCACCTATCGACGCGGGGCAATAACGATGAAGATCCTTCTGACCGCTGCGCTGGCCCTCTTGTTCGCATTACCGGTTCAGGCCCAGCTCGCGCCTCATGATGATTCCGGCATGACGTACGGGCACGTGCATCTGAACGTGACCGACATTGAGTTGCACAAGGAGCTATGGGCTGAGCATTTCGACGGTGAACTGGTCTCCGAGGACCGTCTCACCGTGCTGAAGTTCCCTGGCATGCTCGTTGCCCTGAGTGAGCGGGCGCCTACCGGAGGTTCGGGTGGGTCGGTGATGAATCATCTTGGCTTCAAGGTGCGCGACATGCAGGCGGTACTTGATAAATGGCGTGCGGCTGGCTTGGAGGTGGGCAATGAATTCATCGGAGCTGAAGGCTCTCCGAATGCCTTCGTGATAGCGCCTGATGACATCCGAATTGAACTTCAGGAGGACACGGAACAGCGTCAAGATATCATCGGCTACCACATTCACTTTAATACACCTGATTACGTGGAGCTGCTGGAGTGGTATGTGGATATCTTTGGCTTGGTACCGTATCAGAGAGGAACGATCACGACTACGGCGAACGCCCCGGGGCTGAACCTGAGCTTTGGTGGCGCGGCTGGACCTCTTGCTCCCACTGAGGGCCGGGCGATTGATCACATCGGTTTCGAGGTCCGGGACCTTGCAGGTTACATCCGCAAGCTCGAAGCTCGCGGGATCACGTTTGACACTCCCTATCGTGAGATACCCGCCATTGGCCTCAATATCGCGTACCTCACGGACCCAGTAGGCACGCGCATCGAATTGACTGAGGGCTACGTCGATTATTGAGCCCCAACGGTCCAGAAGTTCACTCTCACATTGGGGGTCTGGGTTGCATCCCAGTGAAAGTGAACTTCTGGACCCGGCGGTTCACAGGCTCAAGGGGTGAGACCTCGGTAACGTAGAGGTTGCCTCTCGAATCGACGTCCATGTGGTGAAGGGTTCCGAAATCTCCCGGGGCTGAGCCCCAGCGACCAAATCTATCCAAAATCTCCAGTGTCTCGCGGTCGAGCACCATGACCTGTGCTTGACTGCGGTTTCCGACGTAGAGGAAGCGCTGCTCCGGGTCTGGGGAGAACGCCGTGCTGGCAGCGGTAGTGCCGTTGCCGCACTCTGGAGCCAGGCATTCACGTCCGATGAACACCTGCGATACGTACTCCCCCTCAGTCGTGAAGACCTGAACACGTTTGCCGCCCCGGTCGGAAACGTAGACTAGACCGTCGTCCGATACCTTGGCCGCGTGCACCGGTTGGGCGAAGTGAGGGGGGCCAGGCCCCTCCTGCTCCCTGGCCCAAGCCGGATCCGCCTCGCCATCGGTCGGTTCATTACCGAACGCACCCCACATCCTCTTGAATTCCCCAGTGTCTGCATCGAAGACCATAACACGCCGGTTTCCGTACCCATCGGCGACGAAGAGCTCATTCGTCGGTGGATGGACCCAGACATCTGCCGGCCGGCCTAGATTCTCCGTGTCTTGGTTACCCTGGCTCTCGCCGGGTTGACCGATTTGCAAGACGAATTCCCCGCTCATCGTGAACTTGAGTACCTGGTCAACCGGACCATTACCGCCGATCCAGACGTAGTCGTTGTGGTCCACGTAGATGCCGTGCTCTGACTGGGGCCAGTGGTACGCAGAGCTCGGTTCTCCCCACCCCTGCACGAAGTTTCCTTCAGGATCGAACTCGAGCACTGGTGGGGCAGCCATCGACGCCTCCTCAGGCTCTAGCGTGCCTGGCCGGTGTAACACCCACACGTGGTCCCGGCTGTCGACCGCCACGCTGGCGACCACACCCAAGACCCACCCATCCGGGATCGTCGGCCAGTTCGGGTCGACTTCGAACGTTGGTACCTCGCCAATCCTAGAGCCGGGTGCAGTCGCGGTCTGTTCGCCGTCACGACCTAATGCGATGGCGATAGCGACCGCCGTCAAGAGAATTATTCCTATCCCCACTTTCCCTTTCATGATTTATCTCCTGGAAAAGAGAATTTCGAGCGCTGAGCCGACATGCGGAGTGTTGTTAGGATCGTGAGTGTCCACAGCATCTCTTTCATGTAGATTCTCCGAGTCCTTCCCTATTCTGAGGGGGGAGTGCCTCCGAGGCTAACACTCGAAGTTGGTGAGCCAAGGTGCTCGATTACCCCCGGCCACCCTGCCTAGACTCCACTGATGACCGTGCCCCGGAAAGCAATCTTTCCGATGCAAACCAAGACAGGGGCGCTCTTAGCCGCCGGGAGCCTCCCTCGGAGCAAGTCCAAGGTACTACCTTGAGTTTTCTGGAAGAAGACGGTCCCGGTCGTAGACGGTGAGCAACCCTGAGTTAGAATCTTCGAGATGTGAGGAGGAAACTGAAGTCTAGTTCGAATTCTTCAGTACACGAGAACGAGGGGTCATAAGACGAAGTATAGGATCTGGTCCCTTTACCTGTACCGGAGAGGGTGCCGAGGTCGAGATCCGGGGCCAGACGGTCGAGTTCCATTCCGAAAACCCCCTTCCACTTCTCTGCCTCATTGATCCCGGAACCCTTGTAGCGTGAGGGCGACTTCGCAGACCATTTATTCTTCTTGAGCGGTCCGTGGAGCCCCTTAGAAATGGAGTACCCTTCGAGTTCAGCTACAAGCAGGTTCGGGGGGGTAAAGTGCATGGTGAGCGGAACCGATCCGGACTGCTGCGCCCACGGGCAGGTTGTGTCTCCGGGTTGGTAGTCAACGGTCCACGGCCCCTCCAGCTCAGAACTAAAGGGCCATATACGCGGGCAAAAGAACTGGACTGTGAATCTCTCGATGCCTGCCGGCACCGTAAACTTTTGCGTCGTAGCGTCACACTCGTGACCACTAGGGCCTGGGTTGGGTCCCTTGGGATCTTGGACTCGCGGCTCCTCGATCAATCCTATGTAATCCCCAGGCAGGACCCTGCCGAACTTACATGTGCCTTTTGAGCAAACGGCGATTGCGTTCCGTGGGCCCTCTATCTGACCAACAACCTCTTCGGCCCGATCATATTGGTTCGGGGGAACATAGAGCTCAAAAGTCAGCAAGACCCTATCGGGAGTCGTCGTGACTAAGTTGCACGCCGAAGCCGACAGGCAGAGGGTGAGCATAAGAAGCACGCCCACGAATCTGTCTCTGCTGACTGACATCATAGGGCCTACTCTAAAGTAGAAAAGTAGAGAGGCATCGTTCCGACTTGTCTAACCGAGTAAGTTATCGGGCAGGATGCCAAAATGCGACAATCCCGTGTTTCCTCGAGAATCACCGACCACCAATGTTGTTCGGTCTCATGAGGCGTCGTTAGGTACAGTGATGGGCGTATGATTGACAGGAGATTTTGACCATGACAATAGTGACCTCAATCTTCCGGATTCTCCTTCCGATGGCGTGTGTCAGCATCTTCCTTGCAGCTACGGGCGAAGGGAGTGCGCAGACCGGGCCTGCGGGAGGTGATTGGCCGGTGTACGGGGGGGATCTCGGGAGCACGCGGTACTCTCCCTTGGATCAGATCAATGTCTCCAATGTGAGTGGATTGGAGATCGCATGGCGGTGGTCAGCCCGAAACTTCGGGCCCACACCTGAAACCAACTATCGCGTCACTCCCATTGTGGTCGACGGTGTCCTCTTCGTAACGGCAGGCTCTCGCCGAGCAGCGGTGGCCATTGATGCCGCCACCGGTGAAACTCTCTGGGTACACCGGATGGACGAGGGAGAGCGTGGGAGCCGTGCACCACGGATCAGTTCCGGTAGGGGTGTGGCCCATTGGGATCCGGTCGATGGGGGCGAATCTCGGGTTTTCTACATCACCCCGGGCTATCATCTGATTGCCTTGGACGCGGCTACCGGACGACCGGCACCTGACTTTGGCGAGGAAGGTGTCATTGACCTGATGGAGAGCATCCGAATCCCAGAGGGTGTAGATCCTATCGGTGCGATCGGCTCGTCCTCACCCCCCGTGATTGTCGGACATGTCGTCATCGTAGGTTCTGCCCAGATCAGCGGTCGTCGCCAGCCGTCGCCGGCCAACATCCCGGGTGATATCCGGGGCTTCGATGCCCGGACGGGCGATCTTCTATGGACTTTCCACGTTGTGCCCGAGGACGGAGAGGTCGGTGCAGAAACGTGGGAGGATGGCTCGAACAGATACACGGGAAACGCTGGCGTGTGGACCACCTTCTCGGCTGATCCCGAGCTGGGTCTTGTCTACCTTCCCACTGAGGCACCCACCCATGACTGGTACGGCGGACATCGGTTGGGAGACAACCTCTACTCGAGCAGTCTGGTTGCCCTGGACGCGGAGACCGGCGAGAGGGTCTGGCACTTCCAACTCGTGCACCATGATATATGGGACTTTGACAATCCAGCGGCGCCCATTCTTGTGGATATCGAGGTTGAGGGCGGACTGATTAAGGCGGTCGTCCAGATCACAAAGCAGGGTTGGGCCTTCGTTTTCGATCGTGAGACGGGTGAGCCGGTTTGGCCCATTGAGGAGCGTGAGGTTCCCCAATCCAACGTTCCTGGGGAGCAGATTTCGCCTACGCAACCTTTCCCCACGAAGCCTCCGGCTTTCAGCCGCCAGGGGTTGACCGAGGATGACCTCATCGACTTTACGCCGGAGCTGCGGGAACGGGCGAGGGCGATGATGACGGAATTCAAGTTTGGCCCGCTCTATACTCCGCTCGAAATAACCGACCCTGAGAACGGATATCGGGGGACAGTTACAATTCCGCGGTCCACTGGCGGAGGCAACTGGGAGGGCGGTGCGGTCGATCCTGAGACCGGGATCCTCTACGTGACCTCTGCGATGAGCCCGCGTGTAGAAGGGTTATTGCCAGGCCAGGAGGGAATGGACATAGACTACATGCTCATGCCAGGACAACCCCTGAGTGTAGATGGTCTCCCTGCCGTCAAGCCTCCGTACGGTCAGATCACGGCCATTGATCTGAACCGAGGCGAGATTATCTGGCAAATCGCGAATGCGGATACGCCCGAGGAGATTGCGAACCATCCTGCCCTAGCGGGGATTGAACTGCCTCGTACCGGGCGTCCGTCTCGGGTCGGACTACTCGCTACCCGTACCCTACTCTTTGCCGGAGAAGGTGTGGGTGGCGAGCCGAGTCTCCGGGCCTACGACAAGGCCACCGGCGAAGTTCTAGCCGAGATCGAGCTTCCCGCTGCGCAGACAGGCCTTCCGATGTCGTACATGCTGGAAGGAGCCCAGTACGTGGTTGTCGCTGTGGGGGATCGGAATAATCCGGCTGAGTTGGTGGCACTGACCCTTCCGTAGGCTGTCGATGGTTGCACCGTGATGCGGACCACCTCAAGCGTGAGATTGGCGAGGGTGGGTTGACTACCGTGTACTTGGCCGAAGACCGAAGACCTGAAATGACGACGGGATGAGAACCACAAATCGAGCTGGAGAGGCTAAGCTTACCCGATGATCTGCGGTATGGGCGCACCCTCTATGTCGGAAAGCCTCCAGTCACGGCCGCTATAACGGTATGTGAGATTCTCGTGGTCCAACCCCAACAGGTTGAGCATCGTCGCGTGCAGGTCATGTGCAGAAACCGGTTGTTCTAGTGCTTTATAACCGAAGTCGTCTGTAGCTCCGATCACCTGCCCACCCTTGATGCCGGCTCCAGCCATCCAGGCTGTCTGGGCGCCAGGGTTGTGATCACGGCCGACCCCCCGTTGTGAAATGGGCATCCGCCCGAACTCCCCGTGCCACACGATGAGTGTCGTGTCGAGGAGACCACGGGCCTTCAGATCCGTCAATAGACCAGCAATGGGAAGATCAGACTCGGCGGCGTGCAGCGTGTGATTCTCTACTAGATTGCTGTGAGCATCCCAAGTATCAGTATTCTGATTGCCTACTCCTCCCATGAATAGCTGGACAAACCGAACGCCTCGCTCCACGAGCCGGCGAGCCATTAAACACTGCCTCCCAAATGGCTCGGTGAGATCGTTATCAAGACCATAGAGTTTCTTGGTCGCCTCAGATTCGGCTGAGGTGTCAATAGCTTCCGGAGCACAGCCTTGCATGCGGTAGGCGAGTTCATACGAAGAAACACGCGCGGCGAGTTCGGAGTTGCCTGGATATTTTTCCATATCCATTTGATTGAGCTTAGCCAGAGCATCGAGTCGAGCGCGCTGCGCTTCCTGGGTCATTCCCTCCGGCGGGGCGAGATCGACGATTGGGTCGCCCGAAGAGCGGAATAGGGTGCCCTGGTAGCTCGCGGGCATGAAGCCAGACCCCCAATCGTTCGGCCCACCCAATGGCCCGCCACGATAGTCAGTCATCACTACGAATGCTGGCAGGCTAGAACTTTCGGACCCCAGACCGTACGTCACCCAGCAGCCCACGCTCGGGAAACCCATATTGATCTGACCCGTCTGCATTTCATAGGTTGCTTGGATATGGTCATTCGATCTGCCGTAAAGCGAACGGATAAAGGCGATCTCGTCGACATGCTTGGCCATATGCGGAAAAAGCTCCGAGACCTCGATACCACTCTCTCCGTGCTTCTTGAATTCAAATGGGCTCGGCATCAGTGGGCCTGGCATGCCCTGCCGCACCGGCACATTTGTACCGATCAGACTGTCTAAAGGCTGTCCGGCGTACTGAGTGAGCGCTGGTTTATAGTCAAAAGTATCGACGTGGCTGACTCCACCGCTCATGAAGAGCGAGATCACATTAGTGGCGCGCGGTGCAAAATCCGGAAGCTTCGGCACCAAAGCGCCCGGGAATGGCTCGTTACACTGTGGATCTTGCAGCATCGGCACTGACTCGGCCGCCAGCAGACCATCACGATTGAGGAGATGAGCTAGGGCTAATCCGGCCACGCCACCACCAGACTGCATGAGGAAATCACGACGTGACCAGAACGTTTTCTCTTTCTTTCCACACTTATGAGTATGACTCATGCCCTCACCTTAGATATAGGAATTCGTTTACGTTAAAGAGCACGTGTGTAAGGTCTTCGAGTGATCTTTCCTCCACTAGCTGACGACTGATCGCCGCTTCCTCGTTAGTGGGAGGCCTTGTAAGTGCTCTGAGGTAGGCTAAATCGATCTGTCGGGCTATATCGTTGGGTGCTTCCTCCTCCAGCTGCTCCGCAAACAATCGAGCCTGACCTAGGACGAAAGGATTGTTAAGGAGAGTCAGTGCTTGTGTCGCTACTGTGGAGGTATTACGGGAGGCGGCCGTCACGTTTTGATCTGGCAGGTCGAACGTATCGAAGAAGGGGAAGGACAGCGTTCGGCGCCGATATACATAGACGCTTCGGCGCCAGACATCCGGGCCGTCCGGTTGGTTGTCCCACCGCCCATAGGCCTGGGCTGTCGCGAGGATCTCCTCCGGTACGTACGGGAATATGGGCAGTCCTCCAATCGTGAGGTCGATCCCTCCGCTTGTCGCCATGATGACGTCGCGTAGGGCCTCTGCCTCCAACCGTTGCGGGCGAAAACGCCAGAGAAGGCGGTTCTCCAGATCGTTGTTGAGGTTATCAGGATTCTCGTATGCGGAGGTCATCTGGTATGCATCGGACGTCATGATCAGCCGGTGCATCTCCTTGGCGCTCCACCCACGATTCCTGAACTCGACCGCTAGCCAGTCGAGAAGTTCTGGATGGGTAGGCTGATCGCCGACCTGCCCAAAGTTGTCAAGCGTGGAAACGATGCCGCGTCCAAAATGGTGGTGCCAAATTCGGTTCACCCACACACGTGTCGGTAGCGGGTTCTGAGGTGAGGCTAACCACTGCGCTAGGGCTAGCCGTCGTCCGGAGGTTTTACCGTTTGCTCGCGGAATCTCAGTGGGTGGATTCCCGTAGGTAGCTACTGTGACGAACCCCGGCGACATCTCCGGGCCCAGACTAAAAGGATCCCCACGAATGAGAAAGTGGCTAGGCGGCACCTCATATCGCCCCGGACCCTCGTGCAGAAGGCTGCCGGGCTCCTCCATCTTGATTCGGCACTCGGGGCAGCCCAAGACGTTGTCACCTGCCCGATCTGGAGTGTATCTGTAGTCACCATCCGTGACGATCTCGGCCATGGCCGGCTCTTCTGGCCGTTCTCGATCGGTAGCATCGATCAAGTCACGCAGGGCTTGTCGGCGGGCTGAATCTTCAGGCGTCAGCGCCTCATCCAGCTGCTCGCTGTCAACGCCGATGGAGAGGACCTGGGCAGCGAGAAGCTTTTCGCCATCCGTACGCTCGCTCTCCGGTGCCAGCACTGCGCGCAGGACTTCTTCCGGGAACTCCCGCTCTATACGCTCAAGCTTAAGCCGCTCGCGGTAAGGTCCCTCTAGATCCGCAATTTGCTCCCGCGGAATCCGCTGCCTCTCATCTATTGCGGATGTTAGCCTCCGGTACGCCTGCACTTGGTCTTCAGGAAGCAGCGGATACTCAACCTCGACGTAGCCGAAGATCGACGCCTCGAGGCTGTAGTAGTCCTTCTGGAGAATCGGGTCGAACTTGTGATCATGGCAACGCGCACACTGAACCGTCAGGCCTAGAACACCCCGACCGAGGGTGGCAATAACATCGTCCAGATAGTCATACCGGCGCTCCGGGTTGTCCTTTTCACGGAAGTTCACGCGAGGACCAGCACGCAGGAAGCCTGTAGCGATCCGGCTCTCATGAGTTGTCTCATCGAGCTCATCACCCGCGATCTGTTCGATGAGAAACTGGTTGTAGGGCTTGTCCTTGTTGAACGCGTCAATCACGTAGTCTCTATATCGCCACGCATTGGCTCGGTCCACGTCCTGTTCGAAGCCATCCGAATCCGCGTAGCGTGCAACGTCGAGCCAGTGGCGACCCCAGCGCTCACCGTAATGCGGTGAAGCGAGCAACTGATCAATCAACCTCTCCCAGGCGCCCGGATCGGTATCGGCCAGAAACGCTGCTGTTTGTTCGGAACTGGGTGGGAGTCCAGTCAAATCAAGGTAAGCTCGCCGAAGTAAGGTGCGCTGATCCGCACGCGGTGCCGCGGTCAACCCATTAGCCTGACGTGTCTGTTCGAGGAAGCGATCAATGGGATGTTCAAAATTCCCAACGTCCGGGAGTTCCGCCTGGATTGGAAGCTGGAACGCCCAATACTCCCGAGCACCGGGCGGCAGTTCCGTGTTGATAGCAAGCTCGGTCGCCCCAGTTGTTCCCGGCCCGTCATCCCAGTGAGCACCGTCGTTGATCCATTCCCTAACCGCTGCGATCTCCTCCTGAGTCAGCGAACCGCTCATGGGCATCGAAGGTTCCTCTAGTCCTGCTACCTGACGGTATAGCCGACTCTCCTCAGCCCGCCCTGGCACGATCGATGGGCCCCGTACCCCTCCGCGCAGTGCATTCTCTCGTGTAGTTAAATCTAGATCGGACTGCTGGATCTCCTCGCCGTGGCAGTGCCAGCACAGCTGTTCCATGATCGGCCGGATATCGTTCGTGAAGGTGGCGAGATCCTGAGCCTCGGCCCCGGTTGATATCGAGATCGAAGCAGCCAGGAGAACGGATGGAATCAATCGATAAGACGTTGATACTGCTCGCATTGTCTCCTCCCCGTGATCCCTATCTCAAGAGCCACATCAATCAAGAATTTACCAGTAAAGAATATGAGGGTTTATCCTGAGGGTCAAAGATTTCCCGATCGAGAAAGTCATCCTCTTTTCAGACGGCGAGTCGGTACACCAGTTCGTTCTGTTTGGAGCAGTGTGGCAGGACTACTTAGTGTTTGCGAAGTTGGTAAGTGAGTCCGTTACACGGTTCCAGGTAGGACACTTCGTACGGAGCGATACTTGCCGCGCGGTTGGCCCAAGAGTTGGCGTTGGAGTCATTATAATGCAGCGGGTCAGAACGAAGTATTTTCTGGGTCGGCTATAACTTAAGGAGGCCAGGTGTGGATCACGGATCACGAGGTTTGGGTGCACTCCTGCTGATTAATTTCCTCCCCAACCATCGGCTGGCTCTCGCCCTGTCCTTCGCCCTCACTAGTGGGTGTGCATCGGGAAGTGCTGGCATATCGCAGATGGGTAGGCCCAGTGATAGAGTCTCGGTGGCCACTACCACTTCAGGAGGTGATATTGGGTCGGTCGAGTTGACGACTTCGGTATCGGTACATAACAGCATCGTACCTGCAGTCCCCACAGTGGTCTGGTCTCTGCTGCCTTCCGTGTTTGAGAGGCTACAGATAGAGATATCCGTGGTCGACCCCGGGTCGCTCATGATTGGAAATCCCGGATACCGTGCCGGGAGGGTTGAGGGGAGGCGTTTGTCCACGTACCTGGATTGCGGCAGTGGCCTCACCGGACCGCGCGCTGATTTGTATCTCGTCACGCTCCAATGGATGGTTCAGCTGGGGTCCGCTTCGAACGGGGGCACGCTGGTGACAACATCCATGGACGCCTACGCGAGGCCACGCGACGTGAGTGGAAACGATCTCCACTGCGTATCGAAAGGAACGCTCGAGCGGCGTATCGAGGAGTTGATCACGGAGGGCTTGTTGGAGATCATGCCTGGAATGGCGGGGGATCCGACCCGCTAAGCCCATCTAGTTCAAGAAGCTACTGCTGTAACTCGGCCGCAATTTCATCGTAGAAGCCAGGGATGCTTCTCTGCATCAGAAGACCATCTTCCTGCATGGTCCAACTAAGGTCTTGTGTCCTTATGCGAACAGATGCTTCGTTCTTGGGCATACCCGACCTGATCAGGGCGGTCATGTGGGCACGAACTGCTTCCATTTGATTACGAAAATTCACCACATCGTTTCGATCCATCATTGCACCGTGCCCGGGAATGGCAGTGTCAAAATCCAGTGCCAATATGTTGTTCAGGGTGCCGACCCAACCGCTGCTGCTGCCGCCATTTCCATAGTCGATAAATGGTGCGATGCCATGTAGTAAATCACCTCCATGTACGGTTTTTAGATCAGGAAAATAGATTACCACATCACCATTTGTGTGTCCGCGGCCCATATAAAATGCTCGTACCTCAACACCACCTAGATAAACAGCGGTCTGATCGTTGAAGACCACTCTTGGCGGTGCATCCTGGTTTCCTCTTATCATATTGTCTCTGGCATTTTGGTGAGCAATGACTTCTGCGATGTCGATGAATCCCACATTGCCACCCGTGTGGTCGCCGTGATGATGCGTGTTGATGACGTACCTGACCGGCTGATCACTCACCTGGCTAACCAGTTCCTGAATCTCGGAAAAATTCTGTGGAAATTTATCGTCGATTAGAATTACTCCTTCGGGGCTGACACGTACGCCGACGTTCCCACCGCTACCAATGATGGCATAGAGCCCATCTTTAACCTGTTCTATTGACAGGCCGTTCTGCGCATCAGCACCAGCGCAAGTCGAAGTGACAAAAACCAAGACGCTTCCTAGAAGTACTCTTCTTGTCGAATTGATCATGGATCTTCCTCTTGTTATCGCTTGGTTTGGTTTGCGTGTTCTATGGTTTCACACACCCTCTAGAGTGTGCAGTTGCCTCCGGTCCTCTCGCCTCGGATCCCTGCGGCGAGCAGCGGCCACTCCGGGTCGTTCTGCAACGTCCGCCGCCAGCCTGCATTATGCGCATAATGCTCCGCAGAAACTAGTTTCCCGCGTGAACATAGTGGTCTGACAGGGGGATGATTATTATCACGTGGTGCCGGAGTAACTGAACGATGTACATTGGGTTTATTCATGGCATACGGCCGGCCATGCGCAGAGTTGGTAACCAAGACCAGGAGCCCCAGATGATCGTGCCACTTCACGCCTTAATGATTGCTAGTGTCCTTGCTCCGGCCGTTCAGGCCACCCCGCCGGGGGTTATCGTATGGGATTCTTCGGAACTGGAACAGAGAAATGCTGCTCTAGCAACCGAGTTGGGCCCGGACCGCTCTTCCCGTGAGACCCTTGCCGACTACGAGGTCCCAGTGGAGGGGACCGCCGGATCTCACCGCTTCCGATTTATTCGTCGAGAGTACGATGGGATGAGCTATCACCCCGAGATACATGATGAGTTAGAGGATGTCGTGTTTATACAGAGTGGTGAAGCAACCTTGATTGTAGGCGGTGAAATGATCAACCGCAGGGGTAATGGTGGCGATGGCATTTCGGGAGGGGCGCGGTATCCTGTGGCTACCGGCGATCTGATCCAGATTCCGGCCGCCACCCCTCACGGCTTCCTGGTCCCCGAAGGGGGGCATGTTACGTATCTGCTTGTTAAGGTCCCGGCATTCCTAGGTGAGTACGTTGAGAACCCTGCCTATGTCCCCAGAGTCCCCCTAGAGTTCGATCCACCGGGATTCGCTATGTGGAGTCATTCGGAACTGGAACAACGGGATGCAGTTCTCGCAACCGAGGTGCGCTCGGACCGCTCTTCCCGAGAGACCCTTGCGGACTACGGTAACCCCATGGGAGGTCACCGCTTCCGATTTATTCGTCGGGAGTCGGATGGAATGGACCCTCACCCCGAGATACATGGAGGTCATCCTGAGTGGGAAGGATCTTATGGTATTATCGATGTCGTGTTCGTGAAGAGCGGTGGGGGGACGCTGCTTGCGGGTGGTGAAATGATCAACCGACAGGGTAGTGGGGGCGATGGCATTGCAGGGGGGATGCGGTATCCCGTGGCAGCCGGTGATGTGATCCATATTCCAGCCGATACCCCTCACGGATACCTGGTGCCAGAAGGGCACATTACCTATGTGCTCGTAAGGGTCCCAGCAGTCGTAAGCTCTGGGTCACCTTGAATTCTCTAAGGAAGTCTGGGGGAGAGAGGCACGCCTGGGTTGAGGAAGAAGTTTTCTTTGGCGCTCTGCATGATGCGTATGCCGAAGGGTTCCTGATGAATATGGTTCCTGGCCGTGACCATTACGTTCCCGCTGACATTATTGAAATAAAAACGTTGCATCCTGCTAGTTATGAGTTCACCACAAGTGCGAAGGAGAAGGGATGGGTAGAGAGGATCTTTGGTCTCTGCGTCGATAAGCGAGTGGAAGGCTGCTGTTGTTCGTGCTAGATGGGGAGCCTATTCTGTTCAATAAGGGCGGGAGCAATGTTCTTTCTAAAGGAGGAGCTTGATGTGGCGTTCGATTCGAACGGGATTCCTGGCAGGTGCCGTGCTTATAGGAGTGCCCGTTTTTCATGCGGGAGCGGCCCAAGCCCAGTTGCAGGATCAGACCCGGGTGAGCCCGACCAACGATCTACCCAACCCATACGAGCGCGTCTATCCGTGGGGTGAGCTTCCTACGGGTTCGTATGATGAAAGGGCCTCATTCATTGGGGCTGATCAGGGTCCAGACGGCAACATCTACCTGCTGAGTCGTTGCCTCCAGAATGCCTGTACGGGAAGAAGCGAGCCGCCGGTCATCAAGCTGGATCCATCCGGAAGGATCCTGAAGAGTTGGGGTTCGGGGATGTTCGATTTCCCGCATGGCTTTGATGTAGACGACGAGGGAAACGTCTGGGCGAGTGATCAGCGTGGCAATCAGGTGTTCAAGTGGGACTCAGAGGGTGAACTGCTGATGACACTTGGGCAGAAGGGCGTAGAGGGAGACCCGCCCCGGCTTCTCACCCAGCCGACGGACCTAGTGGTGGCCCCAAACGGAAACATTTTCGTTACCGAAGGTCACGGTGGGGGAGTCAACCGGGTTTCAAAGTACTCGAGCGATGGGACTTTCATCATGTCTTGGGGGACGACGGGCTCGGGCATTGGGGAATTTGTTGTGCCGCATGCGATCGCTCTGGACTCGCAAGGTCGGGTATTCGTAGGGGACCGTATGAACAACCGGATCCAGATCTTCGATCAGGAGGGCAATTTCCTCGATGTCTGGTACCAGTTCGGTCGGCCGAGTGGAATCTCCATCGGCTCAGATGACAGGATCTACGTTGCTGATTCGGAGTCGTTTGGTACGGACAACCCAGGCTGGAAGAAGGGTATTCGTGTCGGTAGTGCGAGAGATGGTTCGGTCCAATACTTGATCGAGGACCTCGAGTCCACGGCAATTGAACACAGTGGAGCTGAAGGCGTCGGCGTGGACTCCGCAGGGAACGTTTACGGGGCGGTTGTCCGCAGGCGAATGCTGGAGAAGCACGTCCCCAACTTTTGAAGGTTGATAGGAGAATATTCATGCGAATTCGACTCAGCAATATTGCCATGCTTGCCGTGGCCCTTCCGGTTGCATTTGCTGGCACGACGTTGGTGGCGCAGCAGACCGGTCCGGTGCACACGCACATCGGTCACGCGTCTACAGGCTTCAATGGGGCTCCAGATGGGAAGGGTCTAGCTGCAACTGCGGCGGCGGAATTGGGAATTGCGATGCTGCACGCCAATTTTGTGGCGGGGGACTTAAGCAACCTCGAGGCGATGCAGAGGCATGCCGGTCACGTTCTCCATCTCCTTGACCCGGCAGAGGGAAGTTCAGGGCCGGGGCGCGGTTTCGGTGCCGTGCGTGCCACCGAGGGTGTGGCAAGGCACATTGGACTAGCGGCGAGTTCGCCTGGTGCTTCTGAGAACGTACGCACGCACGCCGAGCACATTGCCATGATTGCTAGCACAGTCGTCGGCCGTGCGGAAGAGGCTGTTGCAGTTGCTCAACGCCTGCAGGACGCACCCTCGATACGGCGGGCTTCGCCGCTCGTCGCGCAGTTACGTCTATTGACGTACCAGATGACGGAGGGCAGCGATCTCAACGGCGACGGACAACTGTCGTTGGAGGGCGAGGCAGGGCTACAGCAGCTCGAGGCGCACATTTATCTATTGCTTGAGGGCGAGGGACTCCCGCGGGTCCTTCAATAGGTGGACGCTACCTTGAGGAGGTTGTTACTCTAGTAAGCTAGGCGGGTAGGGATCCACGTAGGCTACTTAGCTTATGGATCGTGGTCGGTTGAGAAACGCATAATCTGAGGAGGGTTCCATGAGGAAGAGGTCGACTCGCTCGCAACGGAGTGCTTGGCGTGTAGCGTCCGCGCTGGCTGTCGTGGGGATTCTGTGCTCCCCCGGTCAGGGGTTCGGTCAAGCGAGCCCTGCAGATGATGTCACGTTTGCGAAGGATGTTGCCCCAATACTCCAGGCGAACTGCCAGACTTGTCACCGGCCAGGCAACGTTGCGCCGATGTCGTTGCTGACCTACGAGGATGCACAGCCCTTGGCGGCCCTCATGGCGGATCGCGTGTCCAAACGCATCATGCCGCCATGGCCCCTCGACGTGACGGTCGGGATCCAGGAATTCAAGAACAGCCGAGCGTTATCGGAGGAGGACATCAGCACGATTGTCCGCTGGGCTGATGCGGGTGCGCCACTGGGTGATGTGGCGGACCTGCCGCCTGCGATCGAGTGGCCGGGATGGTCGGATGCGTGGGAGTATGAGGATCGTTTTGGCCGCCCGCCGGATATGGTGCTCAAATCACCGGTCTATCGTGTGCCTGCTGAGGGACTGGATCGCTGGCCAAACGAAAAGAGCGTGGTGGAGGGGCTTGAGGAACCGCGGTGGATCATGGCCCTGGAGCTCAAACCCGGAACTCCCGAGACACGGTATGTCTACCATCACGCTAACCCGAGTCTGACGCTGCCCACGGATGCTCCCGATGGCATGATGGGTGGTGGCCAGCTCGTGCAATCGGCGGCGGGGACGGGGGGTTTCATCTTCCCGGAGGACACAGGAAGGCTGATCGTACCGGGTTCTACAATTAATTGGCCTATGCACTACTTTCCCTTCGGTGAGGTCGTGGATGCTCACCTTGAGGTCGGGGTGTGGTTATACCCGAAGGACGAGGAGCCCAGGTTCGTGACTGCGGGAGAGCAGCACCTCGACTCCTCAATGGGGACGCAAGATGGTGCGTCGCAGATCCGTATTCAGGGCAGGAGCCCGACAGACCCGCAGATGCGCGGGAGCCAGCCTGATCTCTTGATTCCCCCGCACAGCCTGAGCTCGCTGCGCGGAACCCACGTGTTGGATCGATCGGTCCGGGTTCACAGCCTGCGCGGGCACATGCATCTTCGTGGTAAGCATCAGATCGTGGAGGCGGTCTATCCGGATGGGCGCTGGGAGATAATCAATAAGCTCGACTGGCTTCATCCGTGGCACACGGCGTTCCTCTACGAGGACCACGCGATGCCTCTGCTGCCGAAGGGAACGGTAGTGATCGTGACCTCAGTCTGGGATAACACGACAGCTAACTCGCACAACCCCGATCCCGGACAGTGGGTCGTACGAGGCGACCGGTCGGTCGACGAGATGGGCCACGTGCGGCTCGGAGTGACGTACTTGTCCGAAGAGGATTTCGAGGAGCTAGTAGTGGAACGGGAGCGGAGTCTTGCACCGACTACTGATGGATAAAACGGAAAGGAGGAAAAGATGAGATTGCGTTACCTGGTCCTGGTAGTTGTGGGGCTTCTGGTGGCTGGATCTCTTTTTACTCCGGCATCTGTGCGCGCTCAGGAGCAATCATCTGGCCCCACTTTCGATACGCTCTTTGAATTTGGCGCGCAGATGAGTATCCGGAACCTGCGTCCTTCGGGAATGCCGGTGATCCCTATCTTTGGCGGTTGGATCGACAACGGAGATGACACAGCGGATCTGTGCTTCGGTTACAAGAGCTTAAACCTTGAAGAGCGGAGGGACATTCCCCATGGCTCTGACAACTCCATCGAGCCGGCTCGCTTCAATGGGGTTCAGCCGACCTTTTTTCTCGAGGTTCCACCCAGCGGATCGATGCGCCATTACTGCGTCTTTAGTGTCACGGTGCCGCAAGGCAGCGATCCGGTCTACTGGACACTGAAGCACAACGGCTACGAATACACGACGCCGGGCCATACCGGGTCGGTCAATTACCTTCTGGACAACACGTGGTACCCTGCGGACAGAGGTCAAGGCGGGGAAGGTGGCTCCATAGCACCTCTGGTCGAGTTTCTTGAACCGGAGGGGTCGGAGCATGTTGGTCGGAGTGGGAGTGGTGCCAAAGCTGGGCCGGTTATGGCGAAAGTCGGGACTCCTCTGACGCTCACCATCTCCGTAACCCAACCGCACATTGAGGAGTATACGGGTGACCCGAAGGCGTTCAACGTTTATTGGTACAAGTACCAGGGGCCTCCCGGTGAAGTGACCTTCTCCGAGAACAGCATCCGTCTTGAAGGAGGTGACATGGTGGAGGCGAAGCTGGCAACGATCACAGCCACTTTCCCCGCGCCCGGAGAATACGTGCTGTTGGTTCAGGCGCTTCAAAGTAGCTTCCCATCCCAGTGCTGTTGGACCAACGGTTACGTGGAGGTGACCGTCCAAGAGTGAGGATGCAAGGATGCTACAATCCGTCCAGGTAGGCCGGACCTCCTAGCTGCTGGACCGCGGATTCGATCTGGCTCGCGCGGGTGCGCACGTACTCCGACGGGTTCGCCACGAACATGCGCTTTGGGCTGGGGAGTACGGAGACCAAAAGGGCTGCGTCATAGGCTGTCAGGTTAGCCGGCGACTTGCCCAGAAGATGCTCGGAGGCTGCGCTGGCTCCGAATACACCAGGCCCAAACTCGGCTACGTTCAAATAGACCTCTAGGATCCGCTGTTTCGGCCAGAGCAGCTCGATCCAGATCGTCAGATATGCCTCTGCGCCTTTCCGGACCCAGTTCTGCCCCGGCCAAAGAAATAAGTTTTTAACGAGTTGCTGGGAGATAGTGCTACCGCCACGCAGACGGCTTCCTTGTCGGTTACGCTCCAAGGCATCACCGATCGCCTGCCAGTCGAACCCGTGATGGTCAGGAAACTTCTGGTCCTCGGCCGCTATCACTGCTATCGCAAGATTTGAGGAAACCTGGTCCCGCGATACCCACCGGTAGTGGACCATTTCCTCTCGCGCCGCACGTTCCCACAGAATGAACGCTGTGGTCGGAGGAGCGATCCAGCGCCAAGGGAGTACGATGGCGACGCTCAGCACGAGCGCAGAGAGAAGCGCCCTCACAACAGCTTGGAAGAGCCGGCGATTCATCGGTACGCTACAATCCTTACTCGCGTCGGTCATGTTGTGACCTTGCCTATGCACGGAGAATCGACATGACCCGGTATCTCACCCAGGCATCGTACACCCTAAGTGGGGCAAAGGCATATTTAAGGACTATCTGAAAGCCTGGGAGATTCCATCCGAACGAATAAGGACTGTCAGCTATGGTGGAGCTTCAGAGCGTCAGATTATGACCGAATCCCAGGACGCTAGCGACACGGGTTGGCAGAACTGGTGGGTGTAGATATTGATTTACTTCAGTGAGTCCAATGGGCTGTCTCTTCCTGCAATGAACTAGAAGATTTAGCGCACTCGGTTCTACCAGCGTACCAGGGCGCTTGCCCAAGTGAATCCGCTGCCGAACGCTGTGAGGGCCAGCAAGTCACCCCGATTCAGACGGCCGGATCGGGCGCATTCATCTAGGGCGATAGGGATGCTAGCAGCTGTGGTGTTCCCGTACCGCTGAATGTTGTTGTAGACCTGGTCATCTCGAAGCTTCAGGCGGCGGGCCACCATCTCGTTGATTCGAAGGTTGGCCTGGTGGGCGATGAGGAGGTCGATATCCTCAGCCTTCACCCCGTGCTCCTCCATGAGCGCGCTCATGGCCTCGGGCATCCGGTTCACCGCATGCTTGAAGACCTCCCGTCCCTCCATTCGGGGATAGAGCTTCTGGTTCTCCAGGTCCTCGTGGGAGACCCAGGGGTACCGGCTCATACCGGCGCCTTCCACCCAGAGGTGCTCGGCAAAGCGGCCGTCGGAGAAGAGGTTGATGCCGAGCACTCCGCGGTCACTTTCTTCCGATGGACCCAGGATGGCAGCGCCGGCACCATCCCCGAACAGCACCCCTATGTTTCTGCCCTCCGGGTAGTCGTACTCCAAAGCCGGCGATTGAACCTCGGTGCCCACGAGCAGAACACGGCGGTATTGGCCCGAGCGAATCCAGGCATTCACAACGGAGAGTCCGTAGAGGAATCCGGAGCACTGGTTCCGGACGTCCAGCGCGGGGATACTGTTGAGCCCGAGCTTTCTTTGGAGGAAGACGCCTCCACCCGGGAAGAAGTGCTCGGGGCTGAGCGTGGCGTAGACAATGCAGTCCAGCTCCGAGGGGTCCATATCAGCCCGCTCGAGCGCGCTTTGCGCCGCTTTCAAACCCAGGTCCGAGCCCGTTTCGCCTCCTCGCTCGGTCCAGTGGCGAGTCTGGATGCCGCAGCGCTCTTGGATCCATTCGTCCGACGTCTCCCAGAATTCGGCGAGGTCGTTGTTAGTAACGACCCGCTCGGGAACGTGAAAGCCAGTGGAGATGAACTCAGTGTTGGGCATGAGGGGATTCCAACTCGGATTTGACGGGACAGTTCCCATGCAGAGTTATGGGGCGTTAACGAGCGTCGGAGCATCGGCGCGGAGTTGTCATGTTGGCTGATGGTGTGATGGAGCCTCCCAAGAGGCAAGAGGAGAGGTGTTACAGCATCTCATAAGCTGCAGATCTCCAGCGCACCGTGGTACGGTACGAAAGAGTCTTGGGTATCCCTGTTCAGGATTTTCAAGACTTCAAAGAAGGTTGGGTCTGTCTCAAAATAAGGGAATGGACTGGGAGACATAGCTTTGTTTCAAATGGACCCTGGGCGTAGAGGGATTCGATGCCGACGATATCATGCAGAGGTTCGCAGACCATGAAGTGCTAGTGCTAGTGAGGATTCGTGAAAGCTTGACCCCGGAGATTCTGGTGTGCTCCGGACGGGGTCGAGATTCAACTCCAGGAATGTCTCATTGTGGTGGTGTAAGGGTTTTTTTTGCAAGCCAGCGCGACCTGGATCTAGAGTGGCCGCGACCGCACCCTCGTCTTTTCTTGCACCGTTTGAAACCAACAGGCATTATTGCCCTAAGGCTCACCCTGTGATCAATAGGTGTCGAATGGCCATGAACCCGACCCGAAGAGGGTTTCTGATCCGTACGGCGGCGGTAGGCTGGGCCTTTCTAGGCAGAGGTGTGTCGGCCCTCTTTCCCGTCGGACGTCAGAATAACTCGACCGATTCGATACACTCTGGCCAATCTGCCGTGACGCACGGCCCGTTTCTTGGCCACCTGACATCCACGAGTGCTATGGTGTGGGCCAGGTGTTCCACGCCGGGCAGCTATCGTCTAACCGCCCGTGGAACTGGTGCAGACCTCGTCGTGACAGCAGAGGCAGCGTCTGAGAATGATCGGTGTGTCGTTTGGCAGCTGACGGGGCTTCAGGCGGAAAGGAGATACAGCTATGAGGTCTCCTATCAGGATCAACCGGCTCTCAGAGATGAGAATGCCTTCTTCGTGACCCCTCCTGTCGACGATGCGCCCAGGGTCACTCGTTTGGCGATTGGATCGTGTGCTCGAGAAGACGCCGAATCAGCCGCAGTGTGGCGTCGCATGTCGGCCTTGGACCCACATGTTACGGTGCTGTTAGGGGATACACCCTATATTGATTCGATGGAGCTGGATGTTCAGCGGACCCGATACGCCGAATTCGCGGCCGTCCCGGACTTCGCCAGCCTTCTCCGAAACTGTCCGCTCTACGCTACCTGGGACGACCACGACTTCGGTCTAAACGATAGTTCAGACGGACGATTCCTGGGGGATGGAGAACGGGCCGGAAAAAATAACGCCCGGCAGGCCTTCGTCGAGTATCATGCCAATCCGTCCTATGGAGAAGGCAACCAGGGTGTTTACACGAAGTTTCGGCAGGGTGGGGTCGAAGTATTTCTTCTCGACACGCGGTATTTTGCGGGCACTGAGCCTTCACCGGTTGCCGTGGACCAACCGACGCTCCTCGGCAAGCGGCAGTGGGAGTGGCTGCAGCGGGAACTTCAGGCCTCGACCGCTCCCTTCAAATTGTTGGCCTCGGGGATGGTCTGGAATGGGGCCGTGCGACCGGGCAAGCTCGATTGTTGGGAAACCTATTCTTGGGAGCGAGAGGCACTATTTCACTTCATAGGACAGGAGAGAATTCCTGGCGTGGTGTTAGTCGGCGGTGATGTCCATCGAACCCGGATTCTCCGATACGATACGACTGACACGGCGGGGTACCCACTCACGGAACTCGTTACATCGCCCATCCACGAGAGTGTGATTGATGCCGCGAACGCGCCGCACCCCGCGTTGATCCACGACTCAGGTGAACCGCACGCGTTTCTTCTCCTTACTGTGGATACAACGGTGACCCCCGCGATCCTCATGGCCCAGTTTCAGAACGCCGCAGGACGGGAACTGTATTCGATGACGCTGAGCGCAGCAGAACTGTCGGCAGTATAAGCAAGTGGTGTGGGGAGGACGGCCAAGGAAAGGTGACCCTTGAGAAGAGATGATTAACCATGAGAGATAGAAGCCGGGATCCAATCGGCCGGAGAGAATTCCTGAAGGCAACAGCAGGGGGTGTGTTGGCAACCGGTTTTGCTCCTCTGTCGGGCCTGGCCCCCCTCAAGCGATGGGAGCAGAACCGCAAGGTTCTGTTCGTTTGCGTGGATGGCTTCGGCCCGGACTATCTGCGGCTGAGTGACATGCCTAACCTGAAGCAGATGATTCGAGCGGGCATCTACGTCGAAGGAGAAGGTGTCATCCCTTCGGTAACCAATGTGAACAACTCGTCCATCGTGACAGAGTCATTCCCTGCGGACCATGGTATTACTGGCAACTACTATTACGACCGCACGGCCGGTACGGGCACCTTCATGGAATCTGCAGAGTTCCTGCTCCGCCCCACGATTTTTGACCAGGCTAGGACTCGAGGAGTCAAAACCGGTTTCGTGACCTCCAAAGAGAAGTTGATGTTCCTGTCAGGAAGCGCTGACTTGGCTGTCGCTGCGGAACGCCCGACCAGGGAGTTGATCGACAGGATCGGAGCCCAACAGGATGTCTATTCGCCCGACATCAATTTCTGGTCCTTTCGGGCCGCGCGTCATTTTCTCAACGAGGGGGAGTGTGAACTCGTCTACCTTGTGACGACGGACTACATGATGCACACCTATCCGCCCAGTGACGAACGGTCATTGGCACATCTTCACACGCTGGACGAACTTCTCGGACAAATACTTAATGACCACAATAATCTAGAGGTTTATCTAACAGCCGATCACGGGATGTCTCCCAAACGGAATGCGATTGATATCGGTCGTCTCTTGGCTTCGAATGGCATCGAGAGTGAGGTCGTGCCGATCATTAGAGATCGATACGTGGTTCACCACCAGAACCTCGGAGGTGCCGGCTACGTTTACCTGGAAAATATGAACGAACTCGAAGAAGCATTCGCGCTTCTCAGCGAAGTCTCAGGAGTGGAAGAGATTTATCGACGGAGCGAGGCGACCGAACAGTTTAATCTCTATGCCGATCGGATCGGCGATATCTTTATTCTTGGCGAAAACCACATGGTTTTCGGCGACCTTGGGGGGCCTCTTCGAGACGAAGTGAACATCCGCTCACACGGCTCGAGGCACGAAGCAACAGTGCCCATTATCTGCTATGGCGGGAATGCGGATGCAGACCTCTATCGCAGGAGTATTGACCTGACGCGCAATTTCGTGTGGGAGGTGTAACCCGTACGCTGAGGGCTTTGTCCGTAATCTGCCCGGGCTCCAACCCCAGGAGTCGGGCTGGAGTCGTCCGCACCATCATTTCAATCTGCTCTTGGGTGACAACTTCGTCCCGCATTCGCATGATGAGCGTCTTGAAGCCGTCCGGTTCGTTCCTCTGCGCAGGAACTGCAGAAACTAGGGGAGGTGCCCCCGCGCAGGCGGGTGTTACCAATTTGGGTCACTAGAGTGCAGTATGGAGGCAGTTGGGTGTTCTTGTTCTCAGAGCTTTGGAGTGCGTGATGAGAGTTCTACCTAGGCGGATGCGTGCCCTGATGGAGACGGCAAGGAAGCTGGCTAACAGCAGCCTGTTTGAAGGAGGTGGTGGCCCACCGACGACGACACTGCTTGGGGGGGCAGCGCTATTCCTGCTGGGCATAGGGTTGTCTGCTTGTAGCACGGACACCGCGAACCAGGACCGACCGGCGATGACGACCGAGGAGGAGTTCAAGGTGGCCATGGAAGAGTTGTCCAACTGGGGCCGTTGGGGAGCGGACGACGAGTTGGGTGCGGCTAACCTCATCACACCATCCAAGCGAAGGCAGGCGGCAGCGCTGGTGACAGAAGGCATCAGTGTCTCGCTGGCGCACGATGTTGTACAAGAGCCGGCGATCGATGCCACGACGATTCTGAACCGGGAGGTGCTGAGTGTCAGCGAGACGGGCGCCTCGGACCGGTATGAGTACACCGGGACCTATCACGGTGTTATCCACAGTCACCTCGATGCGGTCGACTGCCACATAATGTATGAGGGCAAGGGGTACAATGGCGTGCCGATGGAGGACATTGAGGCGTCGGGTGGCTGCCCGAAGGGTAGCATCAACGCCCTGAAGGACGGAATCGTCACTCGCGGTATCCTGTTCGACGCAACGCTCTTGCCGCAGCACGCTACACCCAACGGGTGGGTCGAACCCGGAACCGCTATTCGAGCCGCGGACCTCGAGGCCCTAGAGGAGATCGAAGGCGTGAGGGTCGAACCGGGTGACGTGATCCTGCTCCACACGGGACGCTGGAAGCGCCGCGCCGTGCTGGGGCCCTGGCCCACGTCAGAGGGGGTGGCGGGCTACCATGCCGATGTTGCCTACTTCATGAAAGAGCGGGGCGTCTCGTTCATCGGCCACGACATGTGGAACGACGTCTTTCCCCACGAGTTTTCGGATGACGAGCGCCTCCCGTTACATCGGCTCGCTCTGGTCTCTCTGGGCGTGGGAATCTTCGACAACCTTGATTTCGAACGGGTCTCTGAGGAGGCTCGGCGTCTGAACAGATACGAGTTCCTGTTCACTGCGGCGCCACTGAGAATCGAACAGGGGATGGGTTCGCCCATCAATCCGATCGCAACGTTCTAAGTGTACCCGGTATCGAAATTTCTTTACCTGGCTACCCGATGGTGGCCACCAGGGAATGGTCAATTGATCGGATCGGGTTTGAGGTCAATGGCCTTCTTCTTCCGCGAGAGGTCGAAGTTGGGAGCGCCGATGTTGTGCGTGTCGGTGTAGATGGTTCGGTGCCAATCGTCGCTGGATCAAGGCGCCGACTCGGAGAGTGCCAGCGCGGTGCCGTTCTTCAGCAGCGCGTCGATCTCGTCGGCATCGTAGCCGGCCCCTTGGAGGACTTCCCGGGTGTGCTCTCCGAGGAGCGGTGCTCCCATTTGCCGACTGATGGGAGCCAAGCCGGACATCTTCACCGCGCAGCCCAGTGACCGCTGGGATCCCAGTTTCGTATGCTTTACCTCGATAACCATTTCCCGGTCCAGGGTCTGCGGGTGCTCGAGCATCTCCCCCACTGAGGCCACGGGTCCTGCAGGCACCCCGGTTTTCTCGAGTATATCGATCCACTCATCGCTCGTACGGGTCGAGAAATACGGAGTGAGCAGTTCGACGAGTTCGACCAGGTGGCCCATGCGGTCGGCGTTTGTCTCAAAGCGGTGGTCTGACGCCAGCTCCTGAGCAGACAATGCATTGGTGAGGCGGAGCCACGTCCCCTCGTTCGATGCCCCGACATTGATCCATCCGTCGGCGGTGCGGAAGCTTTGGTAAGGGGCGGTGAGTGGGTGCGCCGTGCCCAGGGCTCCCGGCGACTCGGCCGAAGCTAGCGCGATCGCGCTTTGCCAGAAGGTCTGTGTGATACCGGCCTCGAGTAGCGAAGTGTCTACGCGTTGTCCCCTTCCGGTTCGCTCGCGCTCGAACAGCGCTGCTGCCACACCGAATGCCGCGAGGATGCCGGCCGTTACGTCTGTCACGGGTGCTCCGACCTTCACAGGTGCTCGTCCGGGCCCCTCCCCTGTCACGCTCATGAGCCCAGAGTAGCCCTGAGCAATGAGGTCGAACCCCCCCTGTTTGGCGAGTGGCCCGGTCCGACCAAACCCCGTGATCTGACAATAAATGAGACGTGGGTTAAATGAGCGCAGCTCCTCCCATCCCAATCCCATACGTTCCATCGTGCCGACGCGAAAGTTCTCGATCACCACATCAGCGCCACCGATCAAGCGCCGCACGACGTCCAGGCCAGCGGGCGAACGGAAGTCAAGCGCAAGCCCACGCTTTCCGCGGTTCAGCATCATGAACGCGGCCGATTCCCCCCCGATGTCCGGAGGAACGAATCCGCGCGTGCCGTCCCCGCCCGGCAGGCGTTCGACCTTGACTACGTTCGCACCCATGTCGGCAAGCATGAGGCCGCAAACTGGCCCCGCCATGATGTGGGCGAGTTCCACGACGCGGATCCCTTCGAGCGCCCCGCTCATCCGACCCTGACCAGAGATTCACTCACCACGAAATCGGGGATCGCGTTTTTCGAGAAATGCCCGTCGACCCTCTCGGTAATCCGCTGTCTGGAAGGCCTCGTATGCCTCCTCACGTTCTTCACTCGCAAGCGGGGTTCTCTTTTGGAGGCGCCGAATGAATTTTTTGTGCCATCGATTGACGAGTGGCGCGCCAGCGGCGATGCGAGCAACGAGCCCATACCCCTGTTCGACGACTGCGGCATCGGGCCAGATTCGGTTCACGAGCCCAATTGTTACGGCTCGTTCAGCACGGATGAGTTCCCCGCTCAGCAGGATCTCGAGGAGAGGTCCAGGCCCAAGAAGCTGAAGAAGTGGATCGAGTTCATCGTGCGACATCGTCAGTCCCAGTCGGTTGATCGGAGCGCCGAATCTGCTTGACTCGCCACAGACACGGAGGTCGCAGCACGCGGCGATCTCCAACCCACCCCCCACACAGATCCCCTCGATGATCGCTACCGTCGGATGTGGGAACGCCCGGACAGCGTCCATCGCGGACGAGAGGACCCCAGAGTACTTGCGCACCTCGTCGGGTGAGTCCCTCTGCTCCTCGAAGGCAGCGATATCGGACCCCGCAGAGAACGCTCTTCCCCCAGTGCCCCGCACGGCCACACACACCACCTCATCATGACTAGAGAGAGACTCGAAAGCCTCCGTCAGAGCGAGCCAGCCTTCCGCGTCTAGAACGTTGTGGCGTTCGGGACCGTCCATGCGCACTGTCGCGATCGGGGCCTTCACCTCGACGTGAACTATCGAGCGTTCAGTCACTGAGTCCTGCCCCGGCGGGGGCCAGGGAACACTCCGCCCCGGTCGGGGCCACCGAGGGTGTATACGAGAGCTCCCGCTAGAAGTCCGATCTCCCGCTTGGTGGAATCGAGCCCCGCTAGCAGACCGCTTCCGATTAGGGTGTTGGGGATCAAGATCACGAGCCATACAACCACAGCCGCAGCAACCCAGCGAGGTCTTGCGCCGAGGGCGAGCAAGGCTCCGGCCACCAAGGTGAGAGCCGGGGGCACCGAACTGTTCAGATGGTTCCCCATGATTCCGTCCGAGAACAGCCCGGAAGCTAAGAGAGTGAACGTAAGGCTGAAGCGAACGAGCATCATCGTGATCTCCCAGCGCTCTCCAATCCATGGTGCTGACGCTTGTCCCCACTGACTAAGTGCCCAGCGCCCCGGCCCGGCGAGAGCTACCGCGATGCAGAGGCCCCCAAGGGCCAGGTCTCGACTCAGGCGGATTTCACCCGCGACCGGATTTGCTACAGCAAAGCTCCAGAAGAGAAGTCCCGCGATGACCGCGAAGAGCCGAGCCTTCACGCCAAGGATCAAGACGCAGCCGAGAACGATCTCTACCCACCCCTGAATGCGAAGGAAAGAAGCGACACTGATCCCGAGGCGGTCCGTGATCTGTTGGTGGAAGAAGGGAGAAATCCAGCCGGTAGCTGGATCCACGTACGAGGCCGCTAGAGCTTGAGCATCAGATGGGAAGGCAAGCTTCACTCCTCCCATAACGAAGACGGCTCCCAATGCCACTCGCAGGATGAGCATGAGTTGGCCGGGATCCAATAAAGCTCCCGGACGGTCAACAGGGTTGGACATGTGATCTCCTTACGGGAACGGGTCTATTCGGCAAGATGTCCGCCCCTTAGGCGGGCAGCAAGGAGATCTGGTGGCTTGATTAAGGAGGATCTGACGGTGCTTTGATACGTTGGCGGGTCGAAAACCCCTATGATCTGCTGGTTCTCTGATGGTGTGCTCTCCTTGCCGAAGGGTATCGAGGAGCTGGAGAAAGAGAACCAATGCCTGAAGGGATCGGCAGCTGATCTGGCCCTGAATAAGTTGATCCTGAAAGAGACGGCCAAGGGCCACTTCCGAGCCCCGAGCAGCGGAGACCGTGCGTGGTGCATGGCCGTTAGCAACCTGGGGTGAGCGAAAGGAAAGCATGAGCCCACCCTTTCTCCACGGACCTCACCCCAGGCAACATGAGTTGGTTGACCTAACACTGTAGGTGGTACCGAAGTTGAGGGTGGGTCACGCCCGTATGTGCAACACTAACGATTGCTCTTCCAGCATTGCCACTCAAAAGCTTGAGCTGTGCTCTCCGCTCAAGGCAGACAAGACAGTCGAGTGTCTGGAGGGAATTCCGCGGGGGGCAAACGAGCTGATAAGATTCTTGCCACGCGCGTGCGGGCACGGTCACATCAGCTAGCTCAACTGCGAATATCTCTCCACCCGGAGGGACATGGCTGAACTCAACGGAGTGCACTATGCTGGCGTCGGTCTTGATTGACGGCCGTAGTTCCACCTACAGGCTGTTGGGTAACTTATGATCGCTTTTGTCTACCGATAGGAGTCATGGATGAAGATTCCCCGAAGCATTTACACCACTGTACCGCTTGTGGCGTTTACGGCATTGACTTCTTCCTGTTTCGGGACACCAGAGGATGATTCTGCGAGCACGGAGGCCGGACAATTGATCTCGGATGGTGTGCCGCAGTTCCGGTACGACCCCACATGGCCCGAGTCCCCCCTTCCGAACCAGTGGATGTTAGGAGAGGTGGGAGGAATTTCAGTCGATGGCCAGGGACACATCTGGGTCATTCAGCGTCCCTGGACGGTGAGCGGCCGAGAATTGGGTGCGGTTGAGGGTGGGTCTGAGTGCTGTCGGCCGGCGCCTCCTGTCATAGAGTTTGGGTCAGAAGGAAATGTGGTCCAGGCATGGCCAGAACTTCGGCAATTCTTTGCCGAGCCCGGGACCCCTGCAGGACAGGGGAACCGGATAGGGGGCGAGGGAGAGACACTATGGGAGGCCACAGATGGTCCAGGGTACGGCGAATGGGGGAGAAGAGAGCACACAGTCTATATCGACTATGACGACTTTGTATGGGTCACACTCGACGAATCCCACCTGATATACAAGTTCACACGAAACGGTGAACACCTCCTCACAATCGGTGAGGAAGGAGTGACCGGTGGGAGTAATGACATAACTCACCTGGGCCGACCGGCTGGTCTCGTGGTGGACCCGGAAACGAACGAGCTCTTTGTGGCAGACGGGTATACGAACAAGCGTGTGATAGTGTTCGACGGGGAGACGGGAGAGTACCGGAGGCACTGGGGAGCGTACGGGAATATCCCTGAAGACGTCCAGCTCGAGTTCGACCCCGATGCGGAGCCGCCAAGGCAGTTCGTGGGGCCCGTGCATGGAATCGATCTCTCCAGGGATGGGCTCGTATACGTATCCGATCGCCGGGCTAACCGCATCCAGGTCTTCGAGCGCGACGGGACGTTCGTGCAAGAGGGCTTCGTGTCGCCGGAAACGCGTGACCTCGGAACCGCCTATGGGGTGGCGGTCTCAAAGGACCCAGACCAACGGTGGGTATTCGTTAATGATGGCTCCAACAACAAGATCTGGATCCTTCGAAGAAGTGACCTGGAGGTTGTGGACAGCTTCTCGTCCTACGGACGCCAGGGTGGACAGGTTATGTCTGCACACAGCATGGTGGTGGACCAAGACGGAAACATCTACATCGGTGAGACCCGGGGCCGACGAGTGCAGAAGTTCGTGCTTGAACAGCCCGTACGCTCCCCGTGAACGTTGCCGAGGCGAGGGACTTCTGACTTCCAGTAGAGCCGGTGGATTGGGGGCTACGGGAGCGAGGCGGATGAGGCCCACCGGGATGTGAAGGAATAGGTTCCCGACGATCTGACCGAGGCATTAGATTCTGACGATGCATCCATAGGAACATTAAGCAGGGGTCCCGCGCTTGTCGGGAAAATCCCCGCACACACTTCGATTGAACCAAATATCTAGGAGAGTGTCATGTACCGAGTGAAGACCTCGTTCCGTCTTCTCGCCTTCGGTCCCGGTCCGTTCCTCTTTGCTCTACTGAGTATTGCAGCGTGTTCTACGGGAGACGGGGATCAGCCCACGGAAACGGTTGCTGTGACCGTTTTTGAGGGGGCTCGCCTCATTGTGGGAGATGGAGGCCAGGCCATCGAGGATGCCGCCTTCGTCATTGAGGATGGCCGATTCACACAGGTGGGGACAGTTAGTGACTTGGACGTTCCCGATAGTGCAGGTAGGGTGGACCTCACCGGGAAGACCGTCATCCCAGCGTTCATCAACGCCCACATGCATCTGTCCGTCATGCGGGAAGAGCGCATCGAGCAACTTCGGCAAAACGCGTACTATGGCGCCGCTGTGGTGGTCAGCCTGGGATCGGATTCGGGTGATGTGCCATTCCAGGTACGCGACGAGATCCTCCCCTCTGTTGCCCGGTCCCTCACCGCTGGGCGTGGGATCACCAGACCGGAGCCGGGCCGTTCGGAGGTCCCGTACTGGATTGATACCGAAGAGGAAGCCCGGGAAGCTGTTCGGGAACTGGCCGGGCGGGGGGTCGACATCGTCAAGATCTGGGTGGACGACCGGGGAGGGCAATATGAGAAGCTCACTCCCCAGCTATACGGAACGATCATCGACGAGGCTCACCGGTATGACCTCCTGGTCACGGCCCACATCTTCAACCTCGAAGACGCGAAAGGCCTCCTCCGAGCAGGAGTCGACGCCTTGGCCCACGGCGTCCGGGATCGGGATGTGGACGAGGAGTTCCTGACATTGATCGAGGAACGTCCTGATCTGGTCTACGTCCCAAACCTTCCGGACCCGGGCATCGCCAGGGATCTGACTTGGCTGAGCGGGACGGTCCCTCCCGACGAGTTGCGTCGGCTCCAAGAGGCGGCCACAGACCGGCCGGAAGTTCAAGAGGCTTTCGGGATCCAGGCCAGAAACCTTGCTCGGGTTAACGAAGTGGGGGTAAGAGTTGCCTTCGGGACGGACGGCAGCTCGCCCTGGGCAGTTCATCTGGAGATGGAGGACATGGTGTTGGCGGGGATGACGCCGGAGGAGGTCATCGTGGCGGCAACCCGGAGTTCAGCCGATCTGATGGGACTTGACGACTTTGGAACAATCGAGGTGGGCAACACCGCGGACTTCATCGTCCTCGACGGGAATCCCCTGGAGGACATCACGAATACTCGGTGGATCTCCATGGTATATCTCCGCGGGTTAGAGGTGGATCGGGAAGGCTTGAGCGCACAACTCATGACCGCGAGCAACTCTGGGGGATAATCGATTGTCACGAGTCCAGGTTTCGATCCGGCTCCAGTAACAGCCAATAACCCCCAGAGCCACTTTTGGAACAGCAGGAGGTCCCCACCCGTGCTGACGAATATTCTTCTTGTAATCGTCGTTCTGCTTCTCGCCTTTATCCCAAGGCGTATGGGAATGACAGAAGACACCAAGCAATTCATCACCAAGGCTCTAGTAGCGGGTGTGGTCATCGTGGCTTTGTACTTCGTGGCTAGTCCTTACCGAAACTGTATGAGAGGTTACAGTCGGAGTGACGTGGAGACTACGGAACTCGGGACAGAGGAGATTTGTCGAGAGGAAACCAATTGGTAGGAATCCTTTTAGTGAAACACTGTTTGGGGGTTCAGAGGATGCGGCCCTGAATGGGGGGTGCCCGGTACTGGGGGCTGGATAGCTGGGTGTGGCTGGATGCCACGGAGGGACTAGGGGCTAGTTGCCGTTTCCCAGTGTTCGGTACCATCTCTTCGGAAAATAGGTGGGACCCTACCCATCTCGTCTTCCCCACACAAATCTCTCGATCCGCCCCATGGCGACCTTGAGTTCCTCAATCGATACACACGGATAGACGACCCGGAAGAGCCCCCTCTTCGTATGCCCGAACCCGATGCCCGGAGTGAGGAGGACGCCAGTGGCTCGGAAGAGCTCCTGCCAAAGTTCCAACTCTGCATCTTTCGAGTTGCGGTTCATGAACTCCGACAAGTCGATCCAGACGAAGAGGCTTCCTCGGCTCGGTACATAGGGGATGCCGAGGCGCTTCAGGTAACCGACCACGACCGCGTACGATTCGGTGAGGCGCTTTCGGTTGCGGGTGAGGTACAGGGTCATGAACTCGGTGTCGGTCAGCAGACGCTCGAGCACCCACTGGGTGTGGTTGGATACCGAGTGGGTCAGGTTCAAGTTTTCGTAGGCTTCCAGAAGCGCGACGTTCTGTGAGTAGACGAGCCCGACGCGGAAGCCGGAGATGCCGAGGTCCTTGGAAACGGCGTACCACAGGTGGAGGAAGTCGCTTTGCTTCACTTCCATGAGGTTGGCGAAGGAGGAAAAGGGCAGTTCCTCGGAGTAATCAGACCTAATCACCGGGTGCTCAGTGTCGATGAGCGACAATCCGTAGATCTCGTTGACGACCAAGTGGACTTCCCGCTCGATGCACCAGTCGGCCATCTCAGAGAGTCGTTCCTCTCGGTAGATGCCGCCGGTCGGGTTGTCGGGCGTCGTGAGGATCAGCATGCGGAGGCGCCTGCCAGCCGCTTCGATCTTCGCTCGTGCCTGCTCGAGATGGGCGAGAGTAAGGGCCGGGCCGTGCGCTATCTCCCAAAGCTCGTGGTGGGTCACGAGGTCGTAGCGCTCGACGCCGGAGAGGTTGCCGATATCTTGGCGATAGACCGGATAGCTCGGCGCGGGGATGACCGCGACGTCGCCAGCGTCGGCGAGGATAAAGGAGGTCATTTCGATGACGCTGGTAGCTCCGGCGGAGACGCCCAGACGCTCCGGGTCGATGGGGCAGCCCGTTAGGTGTTCGGCAAGGAAGCTCGCGACGGCCTCTCTGAACTCTGGCGCTCCCCGTGCGGAGGTGTATCCCGGCACCCATGCGGGAACCTCGTTCTCCGAGGTGATCTCCTCGATCTTTGCCTTCAGATCGAGCCAGCTGAGATGATTCTCCGCGACGTTGAGCGGCAATGCTCCGGTGAGGTTGTCGGTCGGGTGATAGGCGTTTCCGATCGCTTCACTATAGGCCCCGTAATCGATGCGGAGCGGGGTGTCGGCCGCACGGGCTCCGCGGCTTGAGAGTGAGGTGGTGGTCATGAAGTCTTCCTACTCTTAGTGGCTTGAAATTTTTGCAGAAAACTTTTCGAGCTTGGGACTCCTGGCTCAATCTGAAATCAAAAAACCTCCTGAGCAAAACAGGGCTAGGCAGCTAGGTGTGGCTGGATGCCACGGAGGGGGGACTAGGGGCTAGTTGCCGTCTTCTTCCCGATCCCGGTGACGCTGCTCA
>CAUZHN010000012.1:0-52518 GCA_963579625.1 Gemmatimonadales bacterium UBA6960 | reverse complement strand
TGCCCTCCACCTGCCTTCGCCTAGCCAATTCAGAGAGTTTTGGATCAACCGATACGATTCGAGCCTCAACCTTGGCGAGTGCCTCCGCAGCAGCAAGGCGATTTTCAACTAGCTCGCCGACATAACCTGCGGTAAGCGATTTGCCTGATCCGTACGGAGCGACAACGAACAGGGCGTTACCACCATCGCTCTTCATCAGCGAAGAGATCAGCCGAACTGACTTCGATGTCGGCCTAAAATGCTGGAGTCGCTCCGGACACCCCACATCAAGCTGGATATTGATGGACCGGAGAAAAGCGCTCTTCACCATTGCACCCCGCTTACGCGGCTTCCTCCTCAGTAATTACGTGTTCGTCGTAGTATTGCTTCAGTCGATCAAGTGACGGTTCACCCTGGATTCTCACGATGCGCTCTCCGGCCTGCCCATCGAGTTGGAGGAAGCGTCCGCCTTCGTAGCTCGCTACGAGTTCGTAGGTGGCTTCGGAGGTAAGCGCGAACACCCGCCCAGGCATGTTAAACCCATTCGCGAGTTCGGATAAGGATAGGTCGTTAGTAGCACCTTTCCTGAGGGCGCCGCTGCCCTCTAGAGCATGAGCGAGAGCGTATCCAAACAACTCAAATGGGATTGGTTTGAGATCCCGATTTAGATGAAAGAACCCCGTTTGACGCGAGTGGAGAAGCAAGCCTAGTTCACTCAGTGGGCACTCCAGGGCTTCCTCGGGATCAGCCTGTTCCCGAGGCACACGGATAGCGTAAGAACGCAACAGGCAATTGAGGTCGCGATCTAGCGTGCGAGAAGTAGGCATACGCTGACCGTCGGAGGCGAGGTGTCTTCTTAATGCTTCCGCGCAAACGGGGCGCTCAAACCGCATCGCACTGAAGTGATTGAAGAACCAGTGCCAGCTGTATGCGTGCATCGGGTGATGGATCAGCTGAACATGAATCGCCCACCAGGTGCCCGGCAGCAGAAAGTAGCGATCGTGCTTCCAAATCATCTCGCCCAATTTGGTAGGCTGGAGCACTTTCGTGTTGGTGCCGGCTTCCATATCTCTTTCGGCGAGGCCCGTAGCTAGCGTCCAGTGTTCGATGGCTTTTGCCATGTTTTTCCCGACACCCAACCAATCAGCCAAATCAGGATCAGCGAATCGTTCTGGTTCCTCGTTTGCAAGCCGGAGCCCCTTGTAGAGCCAACCGTCTCTGATTGCGAAAGTCTGATGTCCGCCGAAACGCATTTTCTCAGTCCTATGCTACCGCAAAGCGAGTGAGGCTCGCGTGGATTTCCATAATTGATTCAACTGCAGAATCAATTTCTTCTACTGTATTCAACTCCGACAAACTGAAGCGCACACTCGCATAGGCCTCGGCCTCCGAGAGCCCCATCGCACGGAGTACGTACGAGGGCTCAGGCTTCTGGTTGGTACATGCGGAGCCCTGAGAACAACGAATCCCCGCCTGATCCAACCGTAGGATTAGGGCTTCCCCATCGATCTCTGAGAACTGCACGTTTGTTGTGTTTGGGAGGCGGTCAGAAGATGTACCATTGATCGCTGCTATGAGGTCGTTGTTCTTTAGTGATTGTTCGAAGCGGTCTCTAAGGGTTCGGGTGCCCACGGCCACACTGTCAAATCTCAGTGACCTGAGCTCGAGGGCTGTGCCGAGGCCGACGATGCCAGGAATGTTCTCGGTGCCGGGTCGGACAGCTTGCTCTTGGGATCCACCAAATAGGAGCGGATGAATCGTGTGGACTCCAGGTCCAACGAGCGCCCCAACACCTAAAGGCCCGTGGACCTTGTGGCCGGATAACGAAAGGAAATCGATCGGGGCTTCCGCCAAGTTGATCGGGACCTTGCCCACGGCCTGAACAGCATCGGTGTGAAACTGAGCTCCTGCTTCCTGTGCCCGTTTAGCCAGCTCGACGAGAGGCTGCAGGACCCCGGTCTCGTTGCTAGCCCACTGGATCGACACGAGTGTGCTCCCGGGCTTAATGGCATCGATCATATTCTGCTGATCGACCAATCCATTTCTGTCGACGGCTAGAATCACCACCTCAACGCCATTCGCGTGGAGGTGGTCCGCGGCTGCGAGCACGGAGGAATGCTCGATGCTCGTCGTGACAAGGCGATAGCCTCGGCAGTTAGCTGTCAGGAGACTCTGGAGAACTAGGTTGTTCGCTTCCGTTGCCCCACTCGTAAACACGACATCGTCAATCGATGCTCCGAGCATCATGGCAACTTGTTCCCTGGCTCCACGTAAGCAAAGGCGAGCGCGCTCGCCGGCCGAGTGAACGCTTGATGCGTTCCCCCAGCTGTGCGCCATGGCCCGAGAAACCGCCTCGATTACCTCCGGCAAAGCCTGAGTGGTCGCGCTATTGTCGAGGTAGATATCGCGAGTGGAAAGGGATGGGCAATTAGAGGGCCGGAGTGTCATTCGTTGACTCTCCTAGTTAGTTCGAGCGTGCCGAAGGAAGTAACGCCGAAACCTTCGGGTACAACACGATTCGCATACTCGAGGATTTTCTGGTGCTCGTCGTGTGTGAACAGCAGTTGGCCGTTCCGAAACCGGTGCCCTTGGGGGATGAGCCCCTCTCGTCTCCATCGCCACAGGGTTTGGCGTGAAACGCCAACTTCCGAAAGAACGAATGAAGTGGAGTAATACTTAACTCCGGCGATCTCTTTCTTCATAGACTCAATGAGGGAAGAACGCCCGCTCTAAATGTACCACAGCGTAACACAATGTACCACAGTATAACACGATATACGGTGGTATCGAAACCACTGGACACTACAAACAGTGTTACGTGATGTGATTCCCACCAGCCGCAGACGATTATCCGAATAAATAGCGAATGTAGTGAATTGGCGGTGGAATGAAAGGAGCGTCATCCCTTGAGCGCATGTGAGGAAAGGCCGTTGGAGGAGCCGACTTACTGCGGACTAGCTCTCCTTAAGACGTGCCCGGCCACCTTGAACCCCTCTTCATTGAGCACTTTCTCCCAGCCACGTAAGGTGCCGATATCCTCACGGTCAAGAAGCCCCTTCTTCTCTTCCTGGCGAGTTAGGCGAGCAAATTTATCGCGGTTGGGGTAGTCAGCCGGCACCAGGGTTTCCTTGCGGTGAAGAACCGGAGGATTCGTGCGGCGCGAAAAATCGTAGTGCTTCGCAATCATCGTATCGAGCCAGATCACGACGGAGAATGCGAGCGTGGGGTGGGCCACGTCATCGAAGCTGGGATAGGATAGGTAGGAGATTTTGGGACGTCCCCGGTCGAGCTTGACGATGTTTGCTCCCTCAATTTCTCCGATCACAACTCGTGCACAGCCCTCGAAGGCACGGAGGATCGGGGGTAGGCGGTCAAGACCGGCCTCGTGAAAATAATACGCCTCAGGTGTTGCCTTACCGAAGTCCACTAGTTTGCTGGCCTCACCCACACGTGCTGTGTCTCCCGCTGAGAACAGTAGCTGATCCGCCTCAGAGCAGGCTCTCGTGTAGGTCCCAAAAAAAGCTCGCACATCGTAGCGTAACTCTATCGGCAGCTCCGACATCTTGGGCCTCTTCCGGAAACGTTGAAGGGCCAAGTACACAAGGAGATCATCTTGCCGTTGGTCTTCGATTTTGATCCACGGGAGTTCCCCCGTAGCGTTTCGCACGATCCGGAACGCCCGGGCGATACTTTCGAACGTTTCGGTCAAGTTTTCACTGTTGTCAAGTTCCTCGGGGTGAGGCAAGCGACCCCGATCTTCGAAGAATTGAGTGAGAGGTGTCAGGAGCTCACGGTGGGTGTCAAACAACTCATCACTGATGGTTCCTACCGGAGCTGACAATCTTCGACGGAATAGTCTACTTGAGAATCGTTGACGGTCTTCTTGATGACGAAAGACGAAAAAGACCCCGGGGCCTGCGGCCACGCTTAGGACTTCTAGCGTAGTATCGATCCAATCCCGTAGCTCCGGTTGATTGAAGAATTTCTGGAACGTGCCCCGCCCGGTGAGAACTCCATCAGCACAATCCTCGAAGTCCTGGCCCGCTTGAAAGTCCACCCGTGCTGCGACAAGCATCACTCGTTCTGCGAGGGCCCAAGCGCTCTCAAGTGTCTCCGCCCGCTCACTCGAGTCCTCGATCACATTCACGACATAGCCGAGGTTAACGACCTCTGACGGTCGTCTCTCACCGTCAGAGCGGTGAACAGGATCCCATCCAACACAATCGTAGCCAAGCCCCAATAGAGTCCTGAGGTCGTCACCACGGCCGCAGCCGTAGTCGAGGATTGTCGTTTCTGGGTGGATAATGTTGGAAGCCAACGCTAGCTGTATGGGTCGAGAGAGGTGTGCCCTACCCATCGCAGTTTTGTGCCGTTGGATTCTCATTTCATGCTATTCACAGAAGTCAGGATCAAACTCTCAATCTATCCTAGCGCACCCACTAGGCGATATTTTGCTCATTGAAGCAGGGTCGGTATTCCGCGTTCGTAGATTATCCGGCACCGTTCGATGATGGCGGAGTTGTCTAATGATAAGCCTCAAGTGGAATAAAAAGGGCGAGTACGTTCCTGCCACTGGTCTGCGGACACGAAAGTCTTCGATCTACACACCGAATCAATCGGAAGATTTCAAGATCAGTAGATCAAAACTTTCCGACTTCCGGAAGTGCAGAAAGTGCTTTTATCTAGATCGCGTAAGAGGGCTGAAATATCCCGGTACACCGGGCTGGGCCTTGAATGCGTTAACGGACACCTTGCTGAAGAAGGAGTTTGACGAGTGCCGTGAGAAGCAGATCCCCCACAGGCTCATGGAAGCTCATGGCCTGGAGCATGTGGTACCGTTCAAACATGAAGAGATGGATCACTGGAGACACTCCACGCATCACGGTCTGAGCGCCAGGTTCAAGTCCACAAACATCATCCTCCACGGGGGAGTGGACGACGTTTGGTGGGACACGAGAACTGCAAAGGTGATCGTGGTCGACTACAAGTCCCAGGCGGCTGGCAAGCAAGTGACCACAGAGAACTATCTCGTGCCGATTTATCGTAAAGGGTACGCAGAGCAGCTGGATTTCTATGCCTACCTTCTCCAGGAAATGGGCTTCGACGTCTCAGACATCGCCTATTTTTATGTCTGCAATGCGGATCGGCAGGCACCAGGGTTTTACGGTAAGCTGACATTTCACGAGACCCTGGTGCCCTATCCATGGAGTAGCGATTGGATTGAGCCCGAGGTCGAGGAAATGATCCGGACGCTGAATTCGACCCAAGTTCCTGACAGTAACCGCAGCTGTGAGAACTGTGCTTATGCCAGGCAGCGGGGCGTAGCTTGGCCATCCACGATAGACGCTTTGTTTCGCAAGGCCGTACAATGGTGTCAGAGGCTCAGGGAAGACGGGGACTAACACACCTAACAAACAATATTTTGCGCCTTGAAATAGGGCCGAACTTCCACTAAATTAATAGCGTGCAGAATGACACTGCACCCCGGTGATTTGAGACGATTGCAGCCGGGTGATCAAACTGCTAAACCGCCCGGGGGTCCCGTTCGGTTTGGCCGAGCGGGACCCTTTGCTTTTTGAGAATACTTGAAGTCCGGTTCGGGCTGCTGAGGCCCGAACGGAGTGTGCGCTTTGAACACGACAGCTTGGCGGGCACGCTCCTGAGAACGGCACTCCGCCTAAAGCGTCGAAGAGCCTCTCGCGTCTTCTGATGTGGGGGGCTTTTCGGCTTCCTGAATCCCTTTATACGCAGGAGGCTGATATGACAGTCGATCTGAAGCGCCACCCCGACTCGGACGGTGATTCTCCTCACTCGTCCCCGTCCCTCTTGAGTGCGATCAAGCGAAAAATTCTTGGAGGCAAGTCTAAGGCTCGAGATCGATTCGCATCGCTGGGTGTGTACGGTTTTGAGAAACGAGAGCTGCCGATCCTCGCAGCGTTAGTGACGGAAGACCCCCTTCTGCTGATAGGACTGAGTGGCACCGGCAAGACCTACCTACTGAACTCGATCAGCGAAGCACTAGGTCTCGAGCACCGGCATTACAACGCCAGCCTCATCTCGTTCGATGACTTGGTGGGCTTTCCGTATCCCGACGATGCAAAAGAATCGGTGCGCTTCCTGCAGACACCGGCAACCATCTGGGGTGCGGAGTCGGTGCTCGTAGACGAGATCAGCCGTTGTAAGCCTGAGCACCAGAACCGCCTTTTTTCGCTCGTCCACGAGCGGCGTGTGCAGGGCATCGCGCTCGAGACCCTGCGTTATCGCTGGGCCGCGATGAATCCCTCTACTTCGGATCAGGGGGAGGGCGAGGAATACATCGGTTCGGAGCCACTCGACCCGGCACTGGCTGACCGCTTTGCCCTCATAGTCGATGTGGCCGACTGGAAGGAGCTATCGGCGTCCAATCGCAAACGCATCTCCGATCCCGCGGGTGAAGGGTCGGTTGCTAATGATGGCGGCGCATTGAAAAAGACACTGGCGTTGTGGCGGCAGGAATTCGAGACACAACTCGAAGTCTGTGATCCGAATATTATCGATTACGCTTGTGCCGTGGTGACCGCTCTGGGCGATGGCGGCATTCGTATCTCACCCCGGCGTTCGAGATTGCTCACGCGCACGCTGCTCGCGGCCGTGATCATCGACGGCGAATTCAAGGACAAGAGCTTTCGCGTCGTCCTCGAGGCGAGTCTGCCCCATCGCACCTGGGGTGATCCACCGGACACTAGCAAAGTCTTGGCCGCCCATCGCCTGGCATGGGACGCCGTGATGCTCAGTGGCGTCGAGCAATGGGTGCATCGCTTTCACCTGGAGCACTCGCTCGCCGGCAAGGTCAGGCTGCTGCGCGATACCTGCCTGGGACCCGATGCCGGCACACTCGCCGTCGAACAGTTCTTGGCCAGTGAGTCGAAGGAGCGCTCCGCGGCTTTTGCTCTGGCTGTTTACCCGGGCGCGGTTGACGGCAAGCTCGCGATCGGAGCGGAGGGTATCAACGATCTCGGCCGTATGGCCACGCAGGTTATGGACGTGGACGGTGAGATCAATTGGCAGGAGCGTCTCTCGTCAAAGAACACGATCGCACCTGAATTCACACGTATCGCTACGGCCCTCAAGCGGCTGAAGGGTGCGCGGCTAGAACGCGCGACGCAGTTGTTCTACTGGTGCCTGATCAACGGGATCAGCGTGGAAAACCCGCGCAAGTTCGAGTCGGATTTTCACGCCAGTGTGCGTGCGGTAGGCGCGAGGTCACGAAAATGAGCACGAAGACGCCGAGCGGGTTGGCTGAGTATTACCTCGCCCGCGAGTTGGCCAGTATCCGCGGTCCCGCCATGGCCAACTCGATGGCCCAGGGACGCGCGATATGTCACGCGAGGGAGCAGGGCCTGTCGGAAAGCACGATACAGAGGGTGAAGGAGCAGCATCGCTGCAACAGCGGCGGCCCGATGAGTCGCCACCGTACGGAACGCCTGACGGCTTCGATACTCGCTAAAGGCGACGGCGTCATCCGCTGTCCGCGGGTGACCCGGCTGGCGCTCGACTTCGGCGGATCCGATCCGCTTACGGTCATGCATGCGCTGCTCAGGGAGCACGGACTCGAACACGCCGAGCAGCTGCGCGAAGTGTTCAACCCATCTGAAGACCGCTGCATATGCCGACTTGATCCACGCCCACGAAGACTTCGTGTTGCCGACGCGGACCCCAAGAAGGTGTTATGCAAGGCACTGCTTCTCGGGCTCTGCACGACCGTTCTATACGATCCCGAGCGGCCCGTGCTCTGGACCCGTTCCAGCCTCTCGCGTTGCCTGGAGCTGTACGAAGGAGGGGGGTTTTACGCATGAACGCAGAATACTTTAATGCGCTCTACCAGGAACTCATCGAAGAGAATCCGTTCGCGGTCCGTGCAGTATTGAAAGTGCTGCAGGTGGAATTCACCGAGACCGTCCCTACGCTCGCGGTCACCTGCGAGACGCGTCCGCGGCTGCTCGTAAATCTGAAGTTCCTGAAGAAACACTGCCGTACCGATCAGCACGTCAAGGCGGTTATCTGTCACGAATTCCTGCACGTGCTGCTCCGCCACACTGAGCGCTTCGCCGGCTTCTCGCCGGCCGAGCATGTGGCTTTTGACGCTGTGATCAACGCCATCATCCACCGCGAGCTTGGTGACGACTACAGCGAGTTCATGAGTCGGTACTACGCGAAGGAGAAGGGTGTCCGCCGACTGCTGCGTCCACCAACTCGCACGGAATGGACTCCAGATTTCGGATCGAGGTCCCCTCTTATGTCTGCCTGGGTCTCGCTCTACAACGGTTTGCTGATCGCAGACGACATCGCCGACCTTGCCAGAGATGTTCTAGATGTCAAAACGGTCCCTTCGACGGGGACGGTCCTGATCGGCGGTCACGACCATACGGAGTTCGTCGGCGAGCTTCCCGAAGTGCTTCAGGAAGCACTGGACCGGGCCCTCAAGAGCATGAACGGTTGCGGTATCTGGCGCTCACCGAAAGGGCGTGGAGTCGGCGCGAATGCCTACCACGCCGCCATCCCCGGGGTCTCGCAGGGTGTGCAGCGCTGGCGGCGTGAAACCCTGGAAGTACTGCGTCGTCATCTGCTTCCCGACCCCAAAGCGGTTCACCATGATACGAGACCGCTTCATTTCACCGTGCCCGTGCTGAGCCCCGGAGACAGGCGCGCCACCCTCCGGGCCTTGTGGAGCCCGCTGCTGCCGGAGGCGCTCTGGTCGACGGAGCAACGTCTACGCGGGGGCACCGCGCAGGTGTATCTCGATGTCAGCGGTTCAATGAACGCTGAGATGCCGCTGATCATCGGATTGTTGGCCAGACTCGGCAGCTTTATTCGCAAGCCGCTGTGGGCATTCAGCGATGTCGTCGCCAAGGCCAGGATCGTCAACGGCCGGTTGCTCGCGGATACCACCGGCGGCACCAGCATGGCCTGTGTACTCGAGCACATCGCGGAGACACGGCCCGCTGCCGCGGTCGTCGTTACGGACGGGTACATCGAGACCTTGAGCCCGGCTCTTCTCGTCGGCGTTCGAGGCACACGGCTCCATGTCATCGTTACCCGTGATGGAAGCCCGGGGATGCTTCACCGAGCCGGTATTTCTTACAGTCAATTATCGAGGTTGCCCACATGATCAGAACGAGCGAAGCCGTACTACCCGGACATCCCGACAAGTTCTGTGATCTCGTTACGGATGCGATTGTAGCCGAGTGTTACGAAGTCGATCCCGTCGCCTATTGTCAGGTGGAGATGAGCGTTTGGTCCGATCAGGTATTTCTGACTGGCGGCACTGCCACACGCGAACCGCTACGGCGACCGCTCGAAGAGATCGTCAAGGAGGTCGGGCGCGACATCGGATACGTAGCGTCCAACCACATTGTTGCCGACCGATACACGGTCCACGATCACGTCTGTAAACAAACGTGCGACCCGCGTGAATGGACCACGCACGTGAACGACCAATGCATTGCAATCGGTTGGGCAGGCTACGACGAGAAGGTCCATTGGCTGCCGCCCGAACACTTTCTGGTTCACCATCTGACGGACGCGATCTGGCAGAGCTGCAGATCTGGAAGGCTCAAAGGTCAGGGGCCGGACGGCAAACTGCTGGTACGCGTGCGGGAAAATGCCGACGACTGGCGTATAGAACAGATCCTGATAACGCTGCAGCAGCAGCCTGAGGTCAGCCTGATGCAGGTCACCGAGTTGGTGCTGACCGAGCTGGAAGACGCTTATGCCCAGCTCAAGAAACGCGACCGACGATGGCAAGCAAAGTGGAAAGAGATTGGGGTTCTGGTGAATCCGAACGGGCCGCTGATCAACGGCGGCAGTGATGGCGATAACGGTCAAACAGGACGGAAGCTCGTGATGGACTACTACGGTCCACGCGTACCAATCGGGGGCGGTGCATTATCGGGCAAGGATCTCAGTCACATCGATCGGGCGGCAGCTTATGCCGCCAGGGAAGCCGCGTTGACCGCAGTGGTCACGGGCGCTTTGATCTGTAAGGTCGTGCTGAGCTATGCGCCGAACCTCGATGAACCACTGGACGTCATTTATGAGATGGAAGGCCGTGGCAAGCGCCTGCCGACGCCGTGGTTCGCACACCCCGAGGTTGTCGGCCGCTCCCGTACACGACATGAACACCTCGGCAATGCTTGGTCCAACTCCCCCAGCGGAAAGTGCCGTCTGCCACTACCCTCTACCGGGGCGGCACTCCTAGCGCACCCAACAGAGTTATGCGCGTCCGGTGAGGTTCCCGTCTAAGTTGCGGACCTGCGGGTGAGGGGGTGAAATTTGGGCATGACACGCTACTGCTCCCGCGTTGTTCTACTGTTCTTCCTAGTGCTACACCTGACCGCTTGTGCTGCTTGGCAACCCGTAGTTGCTCCAAGCCCGGCTCAGTTCATTGAGGCAGAGCAACCTGACCGTGTCCGCGTGACGACGCAGGGAGAGAGTCAGGTGGAACTAGAGAACCCATCGGTCGAAGGCGATGAAGTCGTGGGCAACACCCGCTCGGTACCCTTGGGAGAGATTCTCATGTTAGAGGTTCGGGAGTTCAGCATGGACCGCACTATGCTATTGTTGGGCGGTGTTACGGCTGGGGTGTTGGTGGTAGTCGTGGCTGTCGTTGCTGCCACAATCACAACCTGCGATGGTTCCATATGTTGAATCTGGCTGGCCTCGAAGACGGCTCCTAGCCCCCCTCCGTGTCACGCAGCCACGCCCAGCCGTATTACTGTTATGCGCGTCCTGTGAGGTGCCCCGTCTAAGTTGCGGACCTTTTGGGGGTCAAGTCACTCTTCCTTTCTTAAAGAAGCCCCAATCAGCCGGTGGTGAAGCAGTAAAACAAACCGGCGCCTCCAGTGCTAATGAGGTTCTCCCGCGTACAACCCGGCGTGCCGTGTGAGGAGTTCCAAGACGAACCCGGCGTGGTGAAGGAGTAGCGGTCGGCATGCCCTAACATGGCGCTCCCCTCGCTGTTGCTTGTCCAGTTGTTGCATGTCTGGTCCTCGCCCCCAGCGACCACGGTGCCATCCATTTGTGAACCGGTGAGTACATCATGCTCGGTAAAATCCGGATCACCGTCGATGCGTGAGGCGAACTGATTGCCATTCTCATCCAGCGTGTACTGCCAGTTGAAATTCGAATTGTCGTAGTGGAGGTTTTCCACGCTGGTGGCCATGATGAGGCCGTTGGCATTCGCCCAGGGTCCGGAACCAATCCGATCACGGGCATTGACGGCCGTGGCGTCGGCCGTCGCCTGCGTGCTCAGATAGGCCTGCCACGTACGGTTACCGGCCCCAACCGTCTCGGCGAGGCTCTGGCAGTGCGCGTCGGCACCCTCGAGGCCTCCCAGGTTACCGCCGTTCCCGACCCCCACGCTCGTGATGAAGAAGCCCATGGGCTCGGTCTCCTGTTGTCCCATAGCGTGGGCCGGCATCCCTAACAGGCCCAAAGTGGTCAGCAAGAGCGTGACGTTGCGAGTATAGCCCATCGTTCTAACTCCCTCCTCAATACGAGGCGTTCGGCCAAATCTTCGTTGGCATCTCTTGTACAAGGCGTCCGTCCATTCGTTGCAGGGGGCGTCCGCCACGATTACGACTCAGAAGGTCGCGGCATCACTCGGGCCGCGCCGTTCTAGGGAAACGTAAAGACGGTCCCCTGTGGGTGCCAGGGGAGAGGAGCCAAAATACGCTGAAGTACTCCGGGAACACCGCACATGAGCGTGATGGTGACTAATCATGAAAAAAGGGAGTGGCCGAAGCCGGTGCCAGGCAGATAGAAATGAGGATGGTCTTATTTCTTTTAGGGATTGCTATAACCATAACAAAAGCTTGCTGTTGATCTTTCTTGCGAGCATTTTGTGTACGCATACATCTGCTGGACGAGAAGGGAAGATGTATTTGGGGGTGTCTCTCGTCGGCAAACCGCTGAAAGGAGAGCCGGATCATGGTTAAGGTACGATGGATGTTCCAATCGAGACTCCAAGTGGCGGTTTTGGCAGCTGTCGGATGCTGGTTGATTGGAGTTCAGATGGCTGCGGCTCAAAGCGGGTCAGGAGTGGTTCCTCTTCCCGGTGCGAACTGGGGCCCGACGGATATAAGCGATGAGATGGTCACCTATGCGAGCCATGTGGCACCGATCCTTCAGGAGAACTGTGTACTCTGCCACAGGGCACGCTCGATCGCGCCGATGTCCCTGGAGAGCTATGAGCAAGCGAAACAGTTCGCGCCGCTGATCAAACTCAAGGTCGCGAACCGCCTGATGCCGCCCTGGCCGCTCGCTAAAGGCGTGGGCATTCAGCAGTTCAAGAACGACATTTCGCTGACAGACGACGAGATTGAGACGATCGTGCGGTGGGTCGACGAGGGCGCGCCTCTGGGTGACCCCACGGCCGTGCCGGAGGCGCCGGAGTGGCCAGAGTGGGAAGATGCATGGAACTACGGCCAAGTCTTCAACCGCCCGCCGGATATGGTGATCAGATCGCCGGCGTACACGGTCATCGCGAACGGCATGGATCAGACTCCTCCGCTGCAAACGACCTTGGATGATCTTAGGGAGGACAGGTGGATCCGGGCCATCGAGATACGGAGCGCGACCCCCGAAACCCGGATGGTCTTCCACCACGCCAACACCAGCATTCTCATGCGTGAGGAGGGTTCCGATGATGTGGAGCGTGCGGAGCTGGCGGCATCGGCGATGGGATTGGAAGGGTATATCTACCCCGATGATACGGGCAGGCTGATCCGGCCGGGATCGACGGTCTCATTCAACATGCACTTGGTCCCGATCGATCATGACGTAGAGGCCATTCTGGAGCTCGGCGTGTGGTTCCACGACAGCGAGCCGGAATTCGAGACCCCGGGTGAAGTGCATTTCCGTATCTCACAAACGACGGGCTTCGGCGGATTTCCGGGACACAGCACCGACCCTCAGATCAGTGGTAGTTGGCCGGGTCTCGTTCTCCCACCCAATCGGATAGTGACGTACCGGTCGACGTACGTCCTCGACAGGCCAGCTCGCATCTACAGTCTCAGAGGACATTTCCACCTGCGGGCCAAGTATGCCGTGCTGGAAGTGGTCTATCCCGACGGCCGTTACGAGTTGATCAACAAGTTGGACTGGGCGCATCAATGGCATGTCTCGTTCCTCTACGACGATGATGCCATGCCCTTGTTGCCGAAGGGGACGACAGTCCTCGTGACGGCCGTGTTCGACAACACGGCGGCGAACCCAGGCAACCCCGATCCCGACCAGTGGGTCACGTGGGGGCCTAGGACGGTCGACGAGATGTCCCACTTCCGGTATGGGGTGACGTGGTTCGACAACCAGGAGGACTTTGACAGGCTTGTCGAAGAGAGGGAGCGTGCTCTAGCGGAGAAGGGGCCGATAGCGGTGTCCCGACAGTAGGTAGGGGAGCCATCGGCAATGGCAGTCCGCACGGGCATGACTTGAGGAACGACCGGAGATAGCAGATGGCAGTTCGGCAGTTGATCGTAGTGGGGTTCTTGGCCAACGGATTCTTCGCATTCGCAACGGTCGCGACACCACTGCGAGCGCAGGAGTTCGAGTTTCCGATCGAAGAGTCGGAGTGGTTGCTGCAAAACCTGCGTCCCACCGGTCAGCCCGTGGTTCCCATCTTCGAGGGATGGATGACCCGATCGGACGGGTCCTACGATCTGTGCTTCGGGTACTTCAACATGAATATGGATGAAGTGATCGATATCCCACTGGGGCCGGACAACTTCATCGAGCCGGCCGCGTTTGACGGGTCGCAGCCCACCCACTTCTTAGAGGTACCTGAGCGAGAGGGTCGCTACTACTGCGTCTTCACCGTCAACGTGCCAGCAGACTTCGGGCGTCAACGCGTGATCTGGACCCTCCGACAGGACGGTCGGACCTTCGAGGTCCCTGGCCATACGTCGATCCCAGGGTATGAGGTGAGAGACTTCGCTCACCTATCGCGGGACTTTATGGCGCCCCAGTTGCAGTTCCTCGAGCCGGAGGGGCCAGCCGTCATAGGCAAGCGAGGGGGAACGGCGGGAATATCGACGATTCGGGTGGGAAGCCGGCTGCCGCTCTCGGTCTCGGTGAGGCACCCCGACGGCGATGGATTGGCGGCTGGGCTGGTGTGGTGGGGCAAGTATCGAGGACCGCCTGGGGACAATGTCCGCTTCAGCCGTCGGGTCCTGCGTTTTTCAGCGACTGAAGCGCCGGCGGGGATGAGCGCGACGACCGATGTGACCTTCGATGAGCCGGGAGACTACATGGTGTTCGTGCAGGCGCGGCAGGGGTCCTTCGGCGACCAGTGCTGCTGGACAAACGGGTATCTGAATGTCAGGGTCACCCCATAGTGACCGGGAGAAATCAAAATGCAGATGAAAGCCGTCCTCCTCTTCTTTCTCGTATCGATGCCGTATTCCGGGTTAAGTGCCCAAGCGGGAGCACGTGAGATCACCGACCCAGATCTCCAAAGCCAGCTAGAGCTACAGCGGTTTCGGGTCCTCTCTTACGACGAATTGACTCCGCGGCAACAGGAGGACTGGGACGACTACGTGACCGTGAGGCCCGGGCGTAATCCCGGCAATATTGCGTGGAGTGCTTTCCTTCGGGTTCCCGACCTGGTGGACACGATGGTGCGGTTGCGGGTGCACTACGGCTCAGAGGAGTTGCAGGTCTCTCCGAAGATCTACGAATGGGCGGCGATCATCACCGCTCGTGAGTGGACCGCAAATCATCCGTGGAACAGCCACAACGGCGCCGCGATCCGGGAAGGAGTTAAGGCGGAGACGGTACGATCACTGGCCGAGGGCCGGCGTCCGGTCAATATGACGGAAGATGAAGCACTTGCTTATGACTTTCTGCAGGAGCTCTGGAAGAATCGGCATATCACCGATGTGACCTATGAGCGGGCCGTGGCCATGTTCGGTGAGGAGGGGATCATCGAACTTGTTTCCATTCAAGCACTTTACGGAGCCATTGGTGCAGCTCATGCTGTGATCAATGCCCAGGAGCGGACGAACGAGCTCGCTCCTTTCACGGATCGTTTCAATCCGCCTGCCTCGATGCCGCGCTAACTGGGTAGACGGACCCCTTCTTCGGTGACGGGAACTAGTCGCCCAGTACCCCCCTCTGCCGGGGCATCACTTTTACTCTGAGTCCAACTTGTCTCTGAGGTTATCGTACTCAATAAGTTTCCAAACCCCCTTTCTGATGTCATATAAGGAGCGGGCCCGGCCCCAAGCTGCCCTCACCCTCCCACTTCCATAAGCGGTTGTGGATCACAAACAGCAAGATGGCAATCAATAAAAGAAGGGTGTTCGTCATCCTGAGTGATTCCATGAATTCCATGTCTATCTTCTCTGGCAGCTTGAAATTTCTTCTGATGATTAGTCACTAAAAATACCTATAACAAAGAGGGCTAAAACTCCCATTCCGACTCCTAGCACGATGGGTCCGCCCCATCCCCAAAAACCAAAGAAGAAACTCCCAAGGACAATTGCCATGGCCACGGCAATGACAATGAAAACAAGAAACGACATTAGCTAGTTCCTTCCTTCAGGCATTCCCAGAACTTGATTAGAGCCATTGCTGGAACAGCACCATGCCGATAGCGGAGGCTGCGGCAAGGGTGGCGACCTGTGCCCGCTTCCCCTGGTGGTAGGCCTCGGGCAGCAACTCCACCAGAACCATGAATACCATGGCTCCGGCGGCAAAGCCGAGACCGTAGGGAAGGGCGGCGCGGAAGGTCTCAACGAAAAGGAATGCCGGGACCGCCATGAGGGGTTGGGGAAGGGAGGAGAAGATGCTCCAGGCAGCGCAGCGGGGCAGCGACACCCCCTCAGGCTTAAGCACCGCTGTAATAGCGACGCCCTCCGGAATGTTGTGGATGGCGATGGCGATGGTGATGACAGCTGCCAGTGTCATCCCACCGCCGAACGAGACTCCCACCGCGATACCTTCCGAAAACGAGTGCACAGTCATCACGATGAGTATGAGGAGCATTTTCCTGGCGCCCTCGCCCCGAGTGGCCTCGAACACCAACTTCTCCTCGTCCTGGGCACCCAGAAAGCGCTGAGTGGCCAAGATGAAAACGACGCCCAGAAGGCCTCCAACCAGTGTTTCACCCCGGCCGTAGTCGGTTCCCTCTGAGACCAGACCAAAACTGGCGCCAAGCATGAGTCCAGCGGCGACGGCGTGGGCATAAGCCACGAAGCGGCCCGAGATGGTTCGGACGAAGGCGAAAGGGAGCGCACCAAGGCCCGTCGCAATGGCGGTAAGCAGTGCATAGAGGAAGACCAGCCATACCCCGCTCACCCCGCGACTCCTGCTAGCAGCACTACCACACCCATGGCTACGAGCGTGACCACGGCGATGCTCGTCTTGCCCGTCTGCCGATAGGACTCGGGCAGCAGTTCCACAAGCGTTAGGTAGACGAGCGCTCCCACCGTGAAGCCTGTCACCCAGGGGAGAAGAACTGGCCAGAGGCCAATAACCGCAAAGGAGAGCACGGCGAGCAGCACTTGGTTCAGGTTCACCGCAGTGGCCAGTGCGGCGCTCTGGGGGAGGCGAAGACCCCGCTCTGTCAGCAGGGTGTTGAGGACCATGGCTTCGGGAATATTGTGGATGGCTAGGGTGAGAGCCATAGCGATACCCAGCGGAAGCGAAACGGCCATGGCTACGCCGATAGCCACACCTTCATGCGCTGCGTGGAGCGTGTCCACCAGAATAGCTTTGTATCCGTACTCCGGTCCGGCCTTGTCCAGCTCTGCCAGGTCCAGCTCCCCCGTCCCCGTAAGCGAGTGGGTTCCCCGGACAAAGCCAATTCCCAGGAGCGCACCGACCCCGCCTGCCGCGAGTACGTTCTGGAGGCCTTCCGTGAGGAGGGTGTATGCCACGCCAAGCATGAGACCGCTGGCCAGCGCGTTGGCCCACCCAATCATCGCGTGCGACGGAGTGCCCCGTAGCGCCTGGGGCACGGCACCGAGCACTGCCGTGAGAGAGGCCAGGGCGGAGAAGAGCAGGACGGTTGCCAGTGGTTCGAGTGTCGTCACGGGCCCAAGGCAACCGGATCGTGAGGGTGCCAAGGGCCGGGAGTCAGCCCTGATACCGTTTCCTTGTCCTCACGTTCTTCTCGGCCCAGGTCACCCTCCTGAAGCTCGCCCACGAACCCATGAGAATCCCGGTAAAAGTCTTTCTTCTCCTCCGGGCGATCAATGCGTACGGTCATGTTGGTAAAGATCTTAGTGATGAGTCCTGGCTCGTCCGCTTCTCGCCGGTCCCCGTGTTTGCTTTTGCCTCGCCTACACCGGGACCGCCGACTGGTTAGGGCCGCCAAGCACACGAAACACGTAAAGATGATCAGCAATGTTGCCACGCTTACAGTACTTCTCCTCTCTTCACCAGATCGACGACATCTGCCTAGTCGATAACTTGATACGCCTCACGGGCGGTGAGTACGATGGCCTATCACACTCTATCATTGGTCCTGAACGGTCACCTGCTGGCTCCACTAATGGGCGTCTCGGATTCTTTTCGACCGATCTTCCCAGCGGATCCGCCCTCCGACGTAGATGCCCCTGCCCGGCGCAGCGAAACCGAAAACCTCCTGGTACTGGATGTTGCCTAGATTCTCGCCTCGGAGGAGCAGGTCCATGCCCGGCCCACCATCGCCCACCTCGAAGATCGTAGCATCCAGTCCCAGATTGACCAGGATATAGCTTTCCATTGTCACGCGGTCAGCGGGGAATACGCTGAAGTTCCGATCTGATCGTTTACCAACCCACCCAAGGTCAGCACTCCACCTCACACGACCTCCGATCACGCCCCGAGTTCCGAGCGTAGCCTGGTTCCGCGGACGCCGGATAAGGGGTTCCCCCTGTACAAACATCGCCGAAGGCCCTTGGTCGAATCCTGAGTCAACCACCTCCGTATCGAGCCAGGTCCATCCCACCGTGATTTCTGCCGCGCCTAGAGTCGCGTCCAATTCGAGCTCCATGCCTCTAGAATTGGCTGCCGCCACATTGAAATAGTTCGGATCCGTCGGTTTCGGTGGAGAGAAGGTGAATTGGATCAGATCCTCGAAGGATTGATTGAACCACGTAGCCCCGATCCGGACTCTATCTAGGAGTTCCTGCTGAACCCCGACTTCCCATGAGGTCGACTGTTCCGGTTCAAGGTCCGGATTTCCAAGAGCGAAGCCGGTCGCGAACGTCTCCGCGAAGGTAGGCTCCTTGATGCCTCGCCCGGCAGCAAATCTAATCTGAGTGTCCGGGCTGATGGTCACTACAGATCCGGTCTGGAAGCTCACGAACTTACCAAATTGTTGGTTGTCCTCCACCCGAACCCCACCGTTCAACGCGACCCGACCCACTGAGGTGAGCGCGTGCCCATATCCGGCTACATTCGACCGCGAGTTGTCAGAACGGCCCGTTCTTGAGCCGAACTCGGACAGGATTTCGCTGAAGGAACGGACTCTCTGCTGCTCCAGCTCAGCTCCCGTAGTGAGGATAGTAACCTCCGACAACCGCCAGTTTGCGCGAAGGTCCCCGGTCACCCTGCGCATCGCGTCCAGGCTCTGAAATCCGTAAAACCCGACGTTGTCATCAGGTCCGTCGGGCGCGTCGTCGGTCCCACTGTCGACGTCATGAAGTGTTACGAGGGTACGGAGGTCGAAAGATCCTCCTAGACGCCGGCCCACCTCGATTCCCAGGGTCGCTTCCTCTGAGAAGCTGGACTGGTTTATGTCCACCAGCGCTCCCGTATCATCTGTGGGAAACCGGTAGACGCGATCTAGGAGCCGGGCTGTCACTCGCGCCGTGGAAGCATCGTCGATCCGTAGTTCGGCACGCCCGGAGAGGACAGTCTTTCGGTGTCCGTTGTTGAAGTCCAGAATCCCATCTGTATCGTAACTGGCAAGTGACGCGCCGAAGGAACCCAAATCGTTACCTCCACGTAACTCTAGCAGGCCATCGATGCTGCCGAAGCTCCCACCCCGTAGGGTTCCTGAGCCGGCAAGGCCCGAATCCCCACTCCGGGTAATTATCTGGATCACACCGGCCACAGCGTCGGAACCGTAGAGCCCACTCGCTGGGCCTCGAAGGATTTCGATCCGCTCGATATCCCCTGTCGTGAGGCCAGCTAGGTCGATGGAGCCACCAGGCTGGTTAAGTGGTACTCCGTCGAGCAGGACCAGCACGTAGTCGCTCTCGCCTCCCCGGAGGAAGACCGACGAGTGTGCTCCGAAGGATCCGCTTTGAACAATCGTCACCCCACTCACGGCTCTGAGTGCGTCGACTACTTGGGTGACACCCTGTGCACGGAGATCTTCCCCTTTCACGATCGAGATATGGTTTCCAAGGGTTTTCTCGGAGACTGGCACGGGCGTCCCAGTCACGACGATTCCCTCGACTACGATAGCCGAGTCAGGCAGCTGGGAAGCTGTGCCCTGAGCCTCAAGCCCTGAGGGCCGACCGATGGAAAGTGCAAGGAAGGCGGCTGAAACGAGCAGAGGAGGCCGACTAAACGAGTCCCAACGGTCCATCGCCACGCTCCCCCCTCGGAGGTTGTGAACAGAGGGCGTGTGGACCACGTCTCCTGGCTTGAGGCCGCTTCGTTCTCCTTCCCAGGGCCGAAGCCCCAGTGGATATCGCCGAACGAGCGTTCCGAGATTGGTCTCGGTCCTCTTACAGTGGCGGGGCCGCGCCGGCGTCGCACCGGCTTCCGTGATGGCCCACCCGCTTCCAATAGTGTTCCAAGGCATAGCCGGATCAGTTCCTTCCGGCAAGTATGGTCCTGGGGCAACCCGGAAGGTCAGATCAGCAGCCGGATGCCTCTCTCCGCAAGAACACGACGATCTTCCAGATGTCGTCGTAACCATCCGGTAGCATGCCGGCGAAAACAACCATGTGGGAGCTTGAGATTCCGTTTAAGATCGCATCATAACTTTCACGCTTCTAACCGCCGCGGACCCACTCGTAGCCCAAGAAGTTGGGCACATCTCTGATCTGGATCCCCACAGTATGCCAGTACCCGCTGCACGTGCCGACGAAGACCGTCCCTCCTTGAGCCAAGGCCTCCGGGTTTCAATCGTACGCCTCCTGACCTACGTTTCTAGGTTCTAGGATTCCATGGATTTCTGGGGTCGCTGTGAGGCCCTAGAGGAGGCAGACATGAATTGGATAAAAGCTCTTATCTCCTCGGGTCTACCAGCTTTGGCGGCAGCGCTTATCCTGGCGCCGGCTGCCGTGGTCGGACAGTCGTACCGGTCGGTTACCGATGACCGACTCCTGAGTCCGGAGCCCGAGAACTGGCTATCCTATCGAGGGAATTACAGCGGGTGGGGATACAGCCCTCTTGATCAAATCGACGTCTCCAACGTGCAGAACCTGGTTCCAGTCTGGGCGTTCTCCACGGGAGTCAGGAGTGGCCATGAATCTCCACCTATCGTCAATGAAGGAGTGATGTTTGTTACCACACCGGGCAATCAATTGCTGGCTCTCGACGCTAGAGAGGGCGAGTTGATCTGGCGATACCAGCACGAGCTTCCCGAAGATCTGGTCGCTCTCCACAACACCAACCGAGGGGTAGCGCTCTTCGGCGACAAGGTGTACATGGCGACCTTGGACGCTAGGGTGGTAGCGTTCGATGCGGCATCCGGGGCGGTTGTCTGGGACACACCGGTGGCTGAAAACACCTCGGGGTACTACATGACCCTGGCACCCTTGGCCGCCCGCGGGAAAGTCATGGTCGGTGTCTCCGGCGGGGAACTGGGGATCCGGGGCTTTGTCGTAGCTCTGGATACAGAGACGGGCGAAGAGGTTTGGCGAACCCACACCGTCCCCGGACCGGGTGAGCCGGGGAACGAAAGTTGGCCGGGTGAGTCTTGGCGAACCGGCGGAGCGGCCGTCTGGATCACTGGTCATTACGATCCCATTTTGGGTCTGACCTACTGGGGGACTGGTAACCCGGGTCCCTGGATTGGCGATCAGCGCCCCGGGGACAATCTCTACAGCAACTCTGTGATCGCTCTCGATGTCGATACGGGGGAGCTCGTTGGCCACCACCAATATCACTGGAACGGCTCGTGGGACTGGGATGAGGTCTCGACACCCCTGCTCGTCGACGTGGAGCGGAACGGACGCACGATTCCGGCGCTCGTACATCCGGGGCGAAACGGGTACCTATGGGTTCTGGAGCGCCAGGCGAACGCCATCGGATTCGTTGACGCCCAGCCGTTCGTTCAGCAGAATGTTTTCATCAGCATCGACCCCGAGACGGGTCGGCCGACCTACGATGAAGACCGGAAGCCGGGAACGGGTAGGCGGGCTGAGTTTTGCCCGTCTCTTTGGGGAGGAAAGGACTGGCCACCTGCAGCCTACAACCCCATTACTAGACTCCTCTATATCCCGGCAAACGAGAACCTCTGCGGAGCGATTACGGGCAGCGAGCCGGAGTACGTGCCGGGCCGCTCCTACACGGGGGCATTCACGGAAATGACAGTGCGTCCAAGTGCGGACCACATTGGCGAGCTCCAGGCCTGGGACTTGGACACGGGTGAAAGGGTGTGGACTCAGGAGTTCGACTCGCACAATTGGGGACCCGTGTTGACCACCGGGGGCGGACTCGTCTTTGCGGGTGGAACCAGCGACCGGTATTTCCGTGCGTTCGACGCAAGCACGGGTGAGATTCTATGGCAGCAGCGCACCAACTCCGGTGTCATCGGCGTTCCGTCCACTTACGAAGTAGACGGAGTCCAGTACGTAGCGGTTCAGTCGGGCTGGGGGGTGGATGCCGCATCCATGGGTCGGCGCGTGGACGGGGACCGCGGCACGAGCACGTCTGTGCCCGAAGGTGGAGTGATCTGGGTGTTCGCCCTTGAGCGGTGAAACGGTTCTCTTTCTAGACGAAGTGGTTGAGACTGATGATTCGGGATCTTCACTTCGAACTCAGGACGCTCTGTAACAGTTCCGGATTTACTCTTGTCCTGGTCGTGATGCTGGGGCTGAGGATTATCTCAATCGGAGAGTGGTCCCACGGTGCAACGATAGTTTGGGGCTGCTAGGGCGCCGACTCGGTCTAATCTGCTACGTTGGCTCCAGACTCCACGAGAAAGTCTACCACGGACTCATATCCCAGATCCGTCGCAGCGTCGAGTGCCGTCCGTCCAAAGGCATCGGTGGCATTTACGTCCACGCCAGCTTCGACGGTGATCCTGACAGCTTCAAGTGTCCTGGCTTCACGCTCATCCAGAGCGGGTCGATAAAAACCTCTTCTCAATCTCCTGCCACCCATTCCGACGGCCGCCATCAGCGATGTCATTGCCCCCTCTCTCTCTATATCCTGCCTTTCTCGATTTCCCTCGAGATATGTGACCTCATGCACGTAGAGAGGATTCCCACCGTGCTCTACAAGGAGCTGCATCGCCTCAGGTTGAGTGAAACGAGCCGCGAGCCAAAACGGTGTCGCTCCTACCAAAGCCTGGTGAAAATGGTAGTCGTCAGACTGGCGGCGGGTGGGCGTAGAACTCTGAATTCGGGCATTCGAGTCGGCTCCGTGGGCGAGGAGAGCACGAACAGCTGCTCCGTTCCCGCGAAGGATCGCCACATGCAGCGCTGTATGACCCGCATCTGCTGCGTTCGGGTCGGCTCCCCGCTCCAAGAGATATTCCACCAGTTTGGCGTTCCCGCCATGAACGGCCATAACTGTAGGAGTAATGCCGAAGGCTGAGGTTTCGTTCATATCGGCCCCGGCTTCCACCAACAATTCCGCTGAGCGGAGGTCACCTGATCGTGCGGCAAACATCAGGGCTCTGTCTCCGCCCTGCTCGACCCAGACTTGGTAGTCTGGATGACTTTCCTGAGCCTTGTCGGTCTTCATGCGTTGAGTCCGTACATCTGAACGCGCGTGTACATTCGCACCGTATTCCAACAACAACTCAACGACGGCCGAGTGCCTTTGGCCCGCTGCCCACATGAGCGCGGTCTGGTTGCGCGTGGCACTCGCATTCGGGTCGGCGCCTGCAGCGAGCAACTGCCGGACCACTTCCGGGTTTCCCGAGCGAGCGGCGGTCATAACGAGCGTTTCACCTGACCAGAGTTCTGCTGCAGGGTCTCCACCGGCCTCCAGTAGCCTTTGAACAATGGACGCGCTTCCGTTCTGGCAAGCTGGCCAAAGCGGTGTCACGCCAAGATCAGTTGCGGCGTTTACATCAGCACCTGCGCCAATCAGGAGATCGGCTGCCTCCAAGTTGTCCCAGTAGCTCGCCCAGTGGAGGGCGGTGGTACCGTCACCGTGTGCCGCGTTAACGTCAGCTCCCTGAGCGACGAGAGCACGAACTTCACTCCATTCTGCGCCCTTGGCGGCTGCCACCAACGGGGGCATGTCACGACCATCGGCCCCGAGGAGGGCTAGGGCCAATCCCATAAGGGTAAAACTTCGCAATCCGGCTGCCATTCTCCGAACTCCTAGATCCCGGAAATCCCGTCGATCGGAAGACTGCCCGTGCTGCCACCGATACGGTCGACCGGCATGTCGAACTTATCCATAAGTGTTACGAGCAGATTTGCCATTGTAGGCTGATCGTTATACAGCAGATGCTGACCTCCATTCAGCCGGCCGACCCCACCGCCAAGCAATAAGACGGGGAGGTTCTCCCCCGAGTGAATCGTGCTGTTGGATATGCCGCCACCATACAGGATCGTCATGTGGTCCAAGAGCGTGCCGTCACCATCTGGTGTAGCGCGAAGCTTCTCCAGATACTTCGCAAAAAGCTCCACGTGATAACGGTTGATCTTAGACATCTGCTCTACAGCCTGCGGATTATTGTTGTGGTGCGACAGCGGATGATGAGCTTCGGGAACACCGATCTGCGGGTACGGGCGAGCGCTCTGTTCCTTGCTCATCATGAATGTTATGACGCGCGTCAGGTCCGTCTGCATGGCCAAGACCTGCAGATCCTGCATGATCTCCAAGTGTTCTTCGAAGACAGGCGGTGCACCTTCGGGTTGTGCTATTTCCGGCAAATCTAAATCAATCTGTTCCTCGGCCTTTTGAATGCGCCGCTCAACGTCCCGAATCGCCGCTGTGTAACTATCCAGTAGGTGCCGGTCCTCGGGTCCGAGTTCCACCTTCAACCCCACCAACTTGTCCAGTACTGTGTCCAGAATGCTCGCCTGCTCTCTCAGTCGGATCTCTCGCGCAACACGCCCCGTGCTCCCGCTGTCGCCAAACAGCCTCTCGAACACCGCCCGTGGATTGTATTCCATGGGCAGAGGCTCGGTTGCGCTGCGCCACGAAAGCGTGTGGGTGTAGACGCAACTCAGGTTGGCGGTGCAGGATCCTGCATTGGCCGGAGCATCCATCGAAAGCTCGAGAGATGACAGTTGCGTCTGTGCGCCAAGCTTTCTGGCGAGCAGTTGATCCATAGACACGTCGGCCAGGATCTCTATTTCGTTCTTTCCTCCACGGGTCGTTCCCGTCAGAAACGATCCCGACGCACCGGCATGAGCGATGTTCCAGTTCGCTTTGAGGCCAGAGAACGCCAGCATCTGATTCTTAAACGGGGCCAGCGGCTCCAGAATAGGCGTGAGCTCGAAGTCCCTTCCGAAGGTAAGCGGCGACCAATAGGGCATGGCCATTCCGTTGGGCACGTAGACCGTCTGGAATCTATGGATGGGTCCGGGCCGGGGTGCTGCTCCGAATCCTGAAAATGCAGGGACCATCGCGTCCAAGTACGGTAACGCCAATGCCGCACCAAACCCCCGGAGAGCGGTCCTCCGAGAAATCGCTTTTCCAGTAATGATCGTTGCGTCTCGTGTCCTGTCGCTCATCTCGCATCCTCCCGGTGATCCTCTAACTGATGAGGCCCGTTCGTCTCCACCCTCGCTGAACTTCTGCCCCGACAGATCCTCCGTCAATTAAGTGCGACGGGTTCCACCACACTCGTCAAGAAAGCTGGGCTCTCGACAATTCCAAGAACGAGGGCTTGCCAACGGTAATCCTCGGCCGCCGCATTTCGAACGATCTCTCGCACCGACGGTTGGTCATAATATTCGATCCGGCGCCCGAGGGCATAGGCCATCAGCTTCTCAGTCAGTGTGTGAACAAATCGCTCCGGCCGATTCAGCAGCCATTCCCGCAAGTCCTCGAACCCTTCAAGCTCCACCCCTTCCAGCCAAGTCCCGTGGGCATCAATTGGATTTCCTCCCTCATCAACGCTCCGCCAACCGCCGATTACGTCGAAATTCTCCAATGAAAAACCCAACGGATCGATGAGCAAATGGCACGACGCACATACCTCATTGTTCCGGTGTTGGGCCAACCTCTCTCGGATCGATGCTGGAAGTTCCCCACTTGTGGGTTCCGGCAGTACAGGCACGTTTGGTGGTGGCGCCGGAGGAGGGGTCCCAAGGAAGGTGTCCAGAAGCCACTTCCCACGTAGAACGGGTGATGTACGGCTCGGGTAGGACGTGACTGCCAACAAACCTCCATGGGCGAGCAACCCACCGCGCTGCCCAAGATCTGGAAGGGCGACTCGGCGGAAGCGACTCCCATAAATGTCCGGCACACCATAGTGCAAGGCCAGCCGTTCGTTCAGATACGTGTAATCGGCATCCAACAGCTCCAGAACGCTTCGATCTTCACGTACAGTATGAGCGACGAATAGCTCGGTCTCGCGCTGGAACCCATTGAGCAAGCTCTCATCATAATCGGGATATAGCTCCGGATTGACCGTTACCTCCTTCACGCGCCGCAGATTCAACCACTGACTAGCGAAGTCGTCCACGAGTGCCTCGATGGCACGTGGATCGGCCATCATTCGCCCCACTTGTTCTTTCAAGGCCTCTGTATCGGTGAGTTCTCCACGCTCGGCTAGGTCGAGCAACGTCTGATCAGGAATGGTGCTCCACAGGAAGAAGGACAGACGCGACGCGACTTCCAGGTCACTGAGGCGGAAGGTCTCACCTGGTGTCACTCCCTCCGGATCCCGATACATGCGTACCAGGAATTCCGGATCGCTGAGGAGGAACTCGAGAGCAAACTGAATACCAGCGTCAAAACTCCCACCCTCTTGGCGGCGACGGTCGTAGAAGTCGAAAAGCGTCTGCAGGTCACCGTCCGTTACAGGCCGGCGGTAGGCGTGCTGCGCCATCCTCGACAGGATCTCAGTGGCACAAGCACCCTCCTCTAACTCATCCTCAGGATAGCAGGTGAAAATCACTCGACGACTCGGTGTATCCGCCGCGCCTCCAACGGTACCGTAGGGGCCACCGATCGCGACCGAATGCACCTGCTGATAGTCCATATAGACTTCGTCATTTGCCAGAAGCCTTCCCCTCTGCTGCGGCTGCGGGATGTCTTCGGGCTCCAGTTGCTCCCTCACGTAAGAAACGCTCACCATCCGTGGCCCGGCCTCGACCCGAGCGCGGAACTCCAACTCTTCATCCGCGGTGAGCATGTACTCCTCCCACTCAATATCGGCGGGCTCACCAGGGCCGGTGAAGCTCATTGGAGCAGGCCTTCCAGGGGCATCACCTCCAACCGTAAACCGCCTTAACAGTTCTCCATCAAGGCGAATGTCCAGTTGCTGGGGCCAGCCCATACCCATGATGTAGTCCTGCCAGTTGGTTCGGAGACGAACCCTTATCAGGTAGTCCCCATCGACCGGAAAGTGATGGCGAACAGCGATGCCGCCGCGAGAGCCGAGTGGCAGATCTTCACTTTGCCTCCAGTCCTGTATGACGTGCAGAGGAATTTCGTGGGTGGTTACCTCGGGATTGACCGGCGGGAGGCCCACAGCCAGTCGTGTGACCTGGCGGGACACGGACATGTAGCGTTCCATGTGGGAGGTTGAAAAGGGCAGGGCCTCCGCCATATTGTCGAAGCTTCCGTCCGCTGTTGGATCACCGGGCAGCAACGACATGACATCGACATCAATGCCGAGCAGTTCATTGATGGCATTGTTATATTCAAAGCGATTCAGACGATGTACGGGCGTTGCCCGGCCCGGATTCGGGTTTGCGGCCCAAGCACGGTCGAGTTCTGCTTCCAGCCAGGTCACCGTGGAGTCGTACACGGCAGGCTCGGGGCGCGGGACCCCTATCGGGGGCATTGTGCCTGCCCGAAGCTTCTTGATCACCTTCTCCAATGGCTCCGCATAGGTACTCGGACTCGTGAAGTCCACTGCGTCGAGCGCTAATCCCCCGGACATCAATGCGTTGTTGTGGCACGCAACGCAGTATGATGCCATGACTTCTTCCACATCAGATGCTGAGAACCGTTCCGGAGTCGTGAACGAAGGTGCTGGCGGAATCGTAGAGAAGGCGCCCCACAGAGCCATCGTGACGCCTCCGGTCAGGAGGAGAAAGAGGATCGAGGCGTTTCCTGCTCGGGCGTGCACAGCCCGTGGCGCGTTCCTAGTCATCCACAGAAGAAGCCACATCTTTGCGCTCCTTAGGGCTAAGTCCGTTCCGGTCTATGGTCCAAGAGTTAGTCTATGCTACTGGTCGTCCTGGCGACATAGTAGGCTACGGCATGAATCTGTTGGTCTGTAAGATGACCTGACTGCGCTGGCATCACCCCCAATCCATCGGAGACAGCAAGGCGGACGCGCTCCATGCTCGGCCTGAGTTCATCCAGATTCGGTCCGGTACTCCCAGTGGCATCCGCTTCCCTTAGCGCATGGCAGGTTGCACAACTGGGCACGGCCAATTCCGAGAAAACGCTGCGCCCCAAATCCATGAGTTCCTTGTCTCCCGGATCGGCCGCACTCTCACATGAGGAAAGCAGCAGACCCAGTAACGTCGCCACGACTTGCGTCCTCTTGGAAGGGGACGTGCGCCTTTGGCAAGTTTGAGACAAGTTCAACTGACAATTACAGTGACCGAGTGATCTCTCCAGCTAGTATTCCCATAGCCTCGATGATTCTCCAGGCGTTCGGCCGGTTGCGTATTGCCAGCGTCATCCGTAGCTCTGCTCGCGAGAGTATATGCGCCTGCTTCTAGTGTTAACTCGAGGGCAAACTGTCGCCAGGCATACCTTCCCATGTCAGGCCCGATCAGCGGTGCATCTAGCCAAGTCTGACTGCCATTGATGGAAATCTCCACACCTCGTACGGAGCGAGTTCCCCCGAACGCCACACCGTGGATGACGACCTGGCCTGCCTGTACCCTGTTTTCGCCACTGGGATGGTTGATCCATGACTTCACATCCATTTCCCACATGGTTGGCTGACTCGGATCACCACCTTCGCCAATAGGTCGAATACGGTATCCCGTCCGCATGATCGCTGCATCGCTCTCTTCAGAGGCAAACGCTAAATCCTTCACGTACTTTATCTGATTAGCACCGAAATACCCTGGCACGACAAGGCGCAACGGACCACCATGGATGAGTGCGAGTGGCTTACCATTCATTTCCCATGCCAGGAGCGTGTCCTCCATCCCCTTTTCCAGAGGAATCGACCGCTCCACGACAACCTCAGACGAATCGATCCCCTCCGGGAGCACCTCACCTCCCGTTCCAGTGACGAAGCGGGCGCCCTCGGTCACGCCGCCAAGTGCTTCGGCCACCGTCCGAACTGGGACACCACTCCAGACTACACACCCCGCGGCGCCCGCGAGCCACTGTGAACCAGTCGTTTCGTGTTGGAAGAAGCCGCGGCCGTTGCCGGAACACTGGAGCACTGTAGCAATGGTTTCCACGCCGAGACTCTTCAACTCGCCTACCGTGACTGTGCGCGGGTTAGCTACACCTGTCACTGACAGCTCCCAGGCATCCCTGTCTTCCACAATGTGGGGGTCGGGGGTGGGAAGATTGTTGCGGACGAAGAGGAGTTCATCTGGGACGACAACACTTGCACCGAAAGCTTGTCTCCTGGTCTCGAGAGCAAGTGGGTTCTCAGAGTGCCGAACGAAGTTGTTCAGGTCCTTTCCTGCCGGTAGGCCGGAGTCCCCCATCTCCTCCGGAGCTTCAACCACAGCGGGGGCTTCAGTATCCCAACCACACCCCACGACCCCCATCACGGCTAGGCCACTTCCAGCGGCCATCGCTTGAGTGAGAAAGGAACGGCGACTCGTTCCGTCCTTCTGACCTGTCAGATTCCGGGAGTCTGAGTGCTCTTGGCTTTTCTCGTCATGCATCAATGGCCTCCAAACAATGAGTAACGAGCCTCTCTTACTGACGAGGCTCGATCTGAGTGCTTTCGGTAAGGCGGAGCCCTATCTGCGGGATAAAACAGCGATGCACGCCAGGTACTAGGGCGTCACCGTGACATCGACCATGACGTTCGTCCAGCAGCAGAAAAATTCAAAGTCACTGGGCTGCGTCCTCCTGCCCGAATCATTGTATGCCTGAAGGAGTAGCTTGTGATTACCGGGTTCCAGGAAGGTGACTTCGGTGGCCGCCGTCCCCCAGGCATCTTCTGCTTCGAGCCACATCTCGGACTCAATGACAGCACGGCCATCCGGCGCCATGCGGTGGCTTCCCACGACCTCAAACATCACCTCACCGGGGCCCTGATACTTGTGCCACCTGAAACTGATCCCCTGACTGTCGTCCTTGTCGAATGGGTTGTCACGGCGAACCCATATGATCACCGGCAGTGGTTCACCCACTTCTGTTTCGAACGGTCCCAGAGTCATTCCTGTTCGCCCTCTCACTTCTGGGCCCTCCGAATCCAGTTTCACCCTCGGCGCGCTGTTCTCTCGTGATTCTTGTAGCAACTCCTCGAGGTGGTAAGGTTCGAATACGATGCGTCCCGGTGAAGAATAGGTCTGCCCCATACCGTGATCACTGGGGTCTCGCAGCGTCCAGATGAGATCCCGATCCCCCCAATCTGCGGGCACATTTGCACTGAAAATGCAGTAGTGCCTTCTGCCCCCCGGAGGTACCGGACCAAAGTGCGTTGGCTGCAACCCGTTGAACTCCTCGGGCTCGATGTTATTGTCCCGCCCGATCGGGATCTCAAGCACCTCCTCCGTATTGGTGTTTAAGTACCCGAAGCAGAGCTGGTGAGTCCCGTCTGGATTGGTGTACCACCCTTCAAAAATAGGAACTACCGGTCCCCCTGTGGGCCGTAGAAGCTGAAGGTCATTTTGATGACCCCCAGGCGGGGCTACCTGACCCCAACCGGGAACACGATGCTGAGCATCTAGAGGTGTCCAAGTCCCGCCAATTAACGCAAGCACGAGAGTCCCGCCGATCACTCCAAGTCGCGTCATATCAACGTTATTCCTTTCGGTCACCTGCCAGCATACTCATCCAGGTTTCCTCTCGCCGTTTCTGGAAGCCAGACTTCGACGCCCTGTTCCCCAGCGGGCTGAGTCAGTTGTTCCTGAGCCAACCGGATTCTCTTGTTCAGGATCTCCTCGTACTGCTCTTCAGTCAGGTAAGAGACCGCCATGTGCATATGGGACATGGCATCCACACTCCGACCCCCAAACGCAACCCACTGATCTGGGTCAACAGAAAGCGGGTTGTTTGCCGTGTTGTCGAGTTGAGTGCGAAACAAGAGCGCCGCACCCTTTGGCAGCAGTGGGCGAGCGTTATCCTCGTAGCTGTATGAAAGCTGCCAGTTGTGGTCGTATCTGCTGACCGAAGTCAGCACCTCAGTGGGACTCCCTGGGTGTCCTGTGAAATCGTCGACTCTCTCCGGCCAGATCACCTCCATGGACTGCGCGACGCCCTGCAGATGCATGTGCGGTCGGACGCTGTTGATCATGATTGGTTGATCTAAGACGACCACACGCGTAAGAGTCTGGGTGCCGTGAGGGGGTATAAGGATATCCCGAGCTCTTGGCTCTCCCGGAGTAAACTGATCGATCAGCTGGTGATACTCCGAGGTGGACTCGTACAGAGGTCGTTGGTCCTCTGGATAGAACCAGAGAGCGATCTCAACCTCATCCACAAATTCTTGCCCTGTCAGGGCGTAGTGCATGCCCCAGCTGAGAGATCCCGGCCCGGCACCCAACAAGATTCCAGTATCTTCAGGAAATAGATCCCAGCTCTTTCCGGCTCCCGCCCCGACGATACGTCCGGATGGTCCGTCTTCCAGACGAAGTGAAACGTTGTTGTGGTGGAGTGCTCTTCGGCCAGCCGGAGTGTTTCTCAACTCCGCAGCCCTCAGGTACCGCGGCTCCTCAAGCGCCGGCCACTCCACAGTCACGTTGGGCCACCGGTCTTGTCCCGAGGCAGGGAGAGGAATGAGGCCAGTCGATATCTTCATGTCTGGGGGGCCCAGTAATTGTTCGAGCTCCCAACCCTGAGTCCAGTCCCATTGGTTCCTTGGGGTGGGAGGGAGGTCGGCCGGGTCGCCCTCAGGAGCACCGGCGTCCGCCCACCGTACAACCGCATCGATCTCATCTTCGCTTAAGGCAATGTTGTTCTTGTACGCCTGAATGCCGATGGTCGGGTCGATGCCCCATGGCGGCATGTGGCGGATTGCCACCTCTTGCTTGATCATCTGTGCCCATGGACGGACTTCGTCATAGCTGGTGAACGCCATCGGGCCTAAACCACCTTCGACATGACACCGCATGCAGACCTCTTGCATGATTGGTGCGATATCTTTGGTGTAGGTGGGCGCAGACTCTTGGGCCCAAAGCCCATTGGCCATCCCCGAGGCCGCGAGGGCAACGGTTAACACTACCGCAGCTCGAAGTCCCTTCCTCATAGCTTGAATCTCCTCGGTTGAGCGCGCGGGACCGCGGTTCTCTTCCTTCCTCTATTAGCTTCTGCCTGAGAAAAAAGCCAGCTCTGACTCTCACTCCTCAATTTCGCCATGCGGATATTCCTGGACCTCAGTAGGTTGGGTCATACATCATGATAGCGGCAGATGTTTCCGTGGATGGGATCGGCGGTCAATCCTAGCTTCTGTGCCTTTTCCACAACTGAGGTAACAATAGCGAGGGAAATTTAGCGAACTGTTGAAGGGGTCGGACAGAGGGCTCTCACGGCCAAATCCTTGTAGCTCACCAGGTCCGCGAGCGACAGTTCTGCCGAGTGGAGAAGATGGGTTACGGGACCCCGGATGGAGTTGGAGCCGTAGGGCCCCGGATTCGATCCACAGCGAGGCGAAAGCCCGAACTCAAGAACATCACAAATGACGGAGGAACGGTCATGATCCAGAGCCGAAGAGAATTCATAAAGAGTACGGGTTTGGGGAGTATTGCGGTGTTGGCTGGCGGACCTTCAGGGGTCCGCTACTCGTGGGCTCAGACCCGTGGCAGTCAGGAGGTACTCTTCGCCCAGACCCCTGTGCTCGATATTGGATACGAAGACAACGGCAACAGCCAAGGCTTCCCGGTCATTCTTCTTCATGGCTTCCCCTACGACGTTCGAGCCTGGGATGGAGTGGTGCCGCCCCTAGTAGACGCCGGATACCGGGTGCTCATGCCATACCTGCGGGGGTATGGACCCACGCGGTTCCGAGATCGTTCAGCGCCACGCATGGCGGAGCAAGCTGCAATCGGACAGGATGTGATCGACTTTGCCGACGCGCTCGACCTCGAACAGTTTGCTCTTGCCGGGTTTGATTGGGGGAATCGCGCGGCCTGCATTACGGCGATCCTTCACCCGGAAAGGGTGCGCGCCCAAGTTGCCATCGGGGGGTATTCTGTGCAGAACACCGTAACTCGGTCGCCCCCCGCGCCCCCTGCGGCAGAGGCACGACTTTGGTATCAGTGGTATTTTAATACTGAGCGGGGGCGGACAGGTCTGGAGGCGAATCGACGTGAGATCTGCCGGTTCTTGTGGGAAACCTGGTCGCCTGGGTGGCAGTTCAGTGACGAGTTATTCAACCGCACAGCGACATCGTTTGATAACCCTGACTTTGTTGATGTGGTGATCCACTCTTATCGCCATCGACACGGGAACGCTCCGGGGGAGGAACGTTTCATTGCAGTGGAGAAAGAGCTGGCGGAGCGGCCAACAATTGAAGTTCCTGCGGTCGTGCTGCGGGGTGCGGACAGTGGGTTCGGGCGACCATCAGCGGACCCCTCTGCAGATCGGGCGAGGTTCACCTCTCTAGTGGCGCGCCGCATCGTCGACGGTGCGGGGCACGATCTTCCAGCGCAGACTCCGGACGCAGTGTCGTACGCACTGCTTGAACTTCTGGCGTAAATGCGGAATGGACCTATGACGACCAGGCGAGAGTTCTTGCACGGTTCGATGGGAGCATTGGCCTACGCGGCCACTTTATCCTCCCCGGCGCCCCGTCGACAGCCGGCCCGCACGGGCTATCTATGGGCCCCGGTCTATCTGGAGCACGACACCGGAGACGAGCACCCCGAGCGACCAGGAAGGCTCCTGGCGATCGACGACCGTTTGAGGCAGGCCGACTGGTACGCGTCTCTTCTTAAGCTCGAACCAAGGGAGGCCGAACTCAGTCCCGTCGAGTTGGTGCACGACCCTGAATACATAGCGCTTGTCCTCCGTGAAGTGGAGGCGGGCAGACGTGAACTGTCCACCGGGGACACGACCATTTCGGCCGCGAGCTACCTGGTAGCGTTGCTGGCGGTGGGCGGCGTGCTCGGAGCGGTAGATGCGGTCATGCAAGGTCGGATCCAAAACGCCTTCTGCGCTGTGCGGCCTCCAGGCCACCATGCGACCCGTGACCGGGGCATGGGTTTCTGTGTGTTTAACGGGGTCGCGATCGCAGCCCGATACGCCCAGGCGACCTATGGCATTGAACGAGTCCTCGTTGTGGACTGGGACGTCCATCACGGCAATGGGACCCAGGATCTATTCTACGCAGATGGCAGTGTCTTTTACATGAGCACCCACCAGTCCCCATTCTACCCAGGAACTGGAAGGCGAGAGGAAACGGGGGAGGGTCTAGGAGCCGGCCTGAACATGAACCGCCCGTTTCGTGTGGGAGCCGGAGATGCGGAGATCGTGGGAGCGTTCCGGAACGACCTCCTTCCGGCTGCCCTGGAATTCCAGCCGGAGCTGGTTCTGATTTCGGCGGGCTTCGACTCCCGCGTCGACGACTTGCTTGGAGGTTTCCGCGTGACCGACGACGGGTACCGTGAAATGACGAGAATCATGCTTGAGATCGCGGACGTTGCGGGGAACGGTCGCTTGGTATCCGTGCTGGAGGGCGGCTACAACCTAACGGGACTGGCGTCGGGTGCCCGAGCGCATATGGATGAGCTTGTGAACGCTTGAATAGAACGTCTCGGTACAGCTTGGAATCACTGTCAGCGCCCCAATCGCAACCATTTGCTTAAGGGAGTGAAAGTACTAGTCGAGCAGTGGCGCCACGAGTACAATACCGTCTGGCTCCACATTTCTTTAAGCTGCTGCCCCCAACTTATTGAGGCGATTGGGCCTGATCTTGAGCCTGACCTTGCTCTATGGACCTCATTCCAGACTCCATGGGGTGGTTGGACTAACACAGTAGGTGATACGGCTCTTGGAAGCAGGTCAATGAGGGGCACTTATAGCTGGACTATAGTCTCTTTCCCTGAACTGGAGGGCTGAACAGATGAGCGACTACACTCGCCGTCGCTTCCTTCGGACTATGATGGTGGCCACCGCGCTTGGGGCACGGCCCCAAAGTGTCTTTGCCAGGCAAGGTCAGGTTCGAACCATTGCGGGGACGGGCGTTGCCGGATATGAACCGGAAGGCCAGGATGGGCTACTGGGCTCTGAGACGCCGGTCAATAATCCTTACGGCGTAGTTGTTGGACCAGATGGTGCCCTGTTCTTCTGTGAAGTCGATACGGGCCGAACCCGTAGGTTGGATTTAGACACGGCCCGGTTAACCACGATCGCCGGCAACGGGGAAAAAGTATACTCAGGAGACCAGGGGCCGGCACTCGACGCCTCCTTCTCGGCACCGCATGAGATCCGGTTCGACCGCGAAGATAATCTCTTTGTCGTCGAACGCGATGCGCACGTTGTCCGTCGGATAGACGCTCGTACTGGAATCGTGTCTACCGTGGCTGGCACGGGGGAGGCGGGATTCTCAGGTGATGGTGGGCCAGCCATTAATGCGCAGTTACGACAGCCACACAGTATCGCGTTTGACGCGGAGGGTGATCTGCTGGTGTGCGACATCGGCAACGCGAGGGTCCGTCGCATAAATTTGAGATCGGGTACGATCTCGACTCTCTCGGGCACGGGTGATAGACAACAGGCTACTCCGGACGAAGGTCCGCTCGAAGGGACACCACTCAGGGGACCCCGCTCAATTGATACCGACAATGAGGGGAACGCCTATCTGGTGCTACGAGAGGGAAACGCCGTATTTCGACTAGATCTGGGTGCCAACCGGCTCCAGCGGATAGGGGGAACAGGCGATACGGGCTTCAGTGGTGATGGGGGACCGGCAGTCACCGCGACATTTAACGGTCCCAAGGGGATCGCCTACTCAGCTTCGGATCACAGCCTGTATATCGTTGACACGGAGAACCACGTAATCCGTCGTCTGCGCCTGAGTACAGGAACGATCGAAACGATCCTCGGCACAGGCGGGCGAGGTGACGGTCCCGACGGTAACCCCCTCGAGTGCAGGCTTGCTCGCCCGCACGGGGTATTCGTTCACGAACAGATCGTATATGTGACAGACAGTGAAAGTCATCGTGTTCGAGCTCTGGAAGGAGTTCTTTAGGGTGTGTATCGGTTTCACCCGGACTATCGGTGGCCTATTCATTCTTTGGGCTGCCATCGGACTAGATCTTCATGCTCAACAAGGGGCGATATTGAGCGTCGAAGAGACGGGTGGCATCCGTCGCACTCGGTTTCCCACTCACGCACTCCTTGAGTTGCCACGGGGTCGGCTGGCAGTAACCGACCCTGTCCGGATGACAGAGGGAGACACAGAAGTACAGGTGCAGGGCACCGGCCTATTGCACTGGGACGATGGCTCGATCCGGGCGTTGGAGGTTGACTTCAATGTTAGCATCGGCCCGCTGGAGATGAGGACGTTCGAGCTCCACTACGGTCCGGACATCCCCCAACAGACTTCGGTCGGACCTGGCCTCTCGGTTACCGAGGCTCCCAACTTTGTCCAGTCGGGCAACATCAGATTCAACAGGAGTGGCTTCCCGCTCCTCCTTTCGGTCGACTACCGTGGGGAGCTGATTACCACTGGCAATAACGGCCTTACGGTCATTGACGATGCGGGAGTCCGGTACGACTCGTCTGAGATCAAGTGGGACTCGGTAAAGATCCTTAAGAGTGGGCCGGTGACTGTGCAACTCCGTTATGAAGGCACGCTGGAGCTCAACGGGGGAGGCCATGTCGATATCACGATCGATCTAGAGATGCCGAACAGCAAGTCGTGGCTGAAGATTTCTGTCTTCGTCAGTGATCTTGATTTGCAGGTGAGGGAGATTGCGATTGAAACGCCGCTGAGGCTCGGTGAGTATCCGTGGACCTGGGATTTTGGGACGCCTAATGGAACGTACGGTGTGTTCAGAGACTCAACCGGATCGGTCATTCTGACTCAGATGATTAGTGAGGTAGGCGAAGGATCCTGGCGCGTGCTGAGTGGACCGGTAGGGGAGGAACGTCCCTACGAAGAGAGCGTCGCCGGTAGGTCCGAAATCGTACGCGGTTGGGCCCACCTCCGGAACGATACACAGGCTGTGGCTTTTGCGATCGAGGGAGTTAATGAGACTACCGGAACGTTCACCGCAGCTCTGACTGGTCAGGGTCAGACGTCTTTCGGTTTTGCCGCAGCGGATCCGGCCATGGAGCACTCGCTCACTGTCTACCAGCACTTTGTATCAACGCCAGTGTCGATTGGAGCAGCGACGAGTCCCGCCTCCATTCTGAGTTTACTTCAGGTGCGAACGGAGCCCCTTCCCGCGGGGTTCTGACCGCGACCTCTTCTTGGAGATCCAGACGATGCTTCACCACCCTGACCGTTAACGGGGAACCATCTCACGAAGTGGACCTGGCTACCCGCAAGGGCCGGAACCCTCTTAGGCGAAAGAAGCGCTAAGCGTCAGGCACGGGATTCGTCTGGGCCTAGTTCGAGCTCGTCCTTTAAGAGCTTGTACTCAACGCTATCCACGAGCGCGAGCCAACTTGCCTCAATGAGGTTCTCGCTGACCCCGACCGTGCTCCAGACGTCGTCTTCGTCTGCGCTGCCAATCACAACGCGAACCCGGGCTGCAGTCCCTTTGCTTGAGTTGATCACTCTCACCTTGTAATCGACCAGGTGCATATCGGCCAGGCTGGGATACGCCGCGCTCAGCGCGCTCCGCAGGGCGGTATCAAGCGCGTTCACGGGTCCATCACCCTTGGCCACCACATGCCGCATCTGGCCGCGGACCCTCAGCTTGATGGTCGCCTCTGTCGAAGGATCACCCCCTTCGTCGGTTACCACGCTCACCCGGTAGTGTAGCCGCTCGAAAGCTGGCTGATATGTTCCCGCGACCTTCTGAATGAGGAGGTCAAAAGAGGCCTCGGCCGCGTCGAACTGATACCCTTCGTTCTCGAGCTCCTGCACTCGCTCCAGGATCTCTGTTATTAGCTCCTGATCTTGCTGTAGCCGATGACGGGTCGCCTTGGCGATGATGTTGGATCGTCCCGACAGCTCGCTTACCAGAATCCGCCGCTTGTTTCCGACTGTCTCCGGTTCAATATGCTCGTAGCTCTCCGCCAGACGGTTGACTGCGTGAACGTGCATTCCGCCCTTGTGGGCAAACGCGCTCGAACCGACGAAGGGCTGATTAGCCCGAAAATTCATGTTGGCGATCTCGTACACGTACCTTGAGAGTTCCGCTAGACCCTCAATCCTTCCTTCCCCTAAGACTTCGTAGACGTCCCTTTTAAGTGCCAGATTCGCGGCAACGCTGATCAGGTCGGCGTTGCCACACCGTTCACCGAGTCCATTGACCGTTCCTTGCACCTGAGATGCTCCTTCCTCAATGGCGGCAAGTGAATTCGCAACCCCCACATCGCAGTCGTTATGACAGTGGATTCCTACGGGAATTTCCAGGGCTTCCCTAGCGGCTCTCACGCCTTCAGTGATCCCGGGAGGGAGACTGCCCCCGTTCGTGTCACAGAGCACCACAATCTCAGCTCCCGCAAGCGCGGCAGCTTCGAGGGTTCCTAGCGCGAAATCGGGGCTGTGCTTGAGCCCATCAAAGTAGTGCTCGGCGTCGTAGATGACACGTCGGCCTTCGGCTTTCAGGAAGGAGATTGAATCGCGGATCATCGCGAGGTTTTCTTCCTGGCTAACCTGAAGGACCTCCGTGACATGCAGGTCCCAGCTCTTTCCGACGATTGTGATAACAGGAGCTTTCGAGTCGCGAAGCGCACGCATCCCAACGTCATCCTCAGCCGCTGTATCACGGCGACGGGTCATTCCGAATGCCGTGATCTTCGAGTGCCGCCAGTCCCTGTCTGCCGCCCTCCGAAAAAACTCGGAGTCTTTCGGATTCGAGAGCGGGTACCCTCCCTCTATGTATTCGAAACCAAGCTCATCCAACTTCTCGGCGATTTGAAGCTTGTCGCGGAGAGAGAAGTTGACGCCTTCGCCCTGGCTTCCATCCCGAAGGGTCGTATCGTACATCTCGATCCGACGCATTTCGTGCTGTCCCCGGTCCGAAGAAATAGGTGGCAGATGGACATGGTCTAAACCCCCGCAAGAAGTCAAGATCGGTTGCTACGGGAGGTAGTTAGCCCCACGGTATCCCCTTCCACCTCGAGTTCCATCAGTTCAGGGAAACCGGCGAAGTCATTTGGACGAGGGAGGAGGAGGTCGGAGGGATGCTCCTAGGCATGAAGTTCGTTTCTAAAAACGGGAGGGTCGCAAGAAACTCCGCAGAATCCTCGAGGTGCCACCGACCCTCCGTGGCGTTTAGGACCATTTGCCCTCATAGCGCTTTGCGGTCGCCGGTCCGGCGCGCCTATAATGATACAGGGTGAGGTCTCCAGCGGCTAACTATTGTCATCCGCGCTCACTCGCGCCGAGAGATACGGCGCAACTTCGGCAGAGCCCAAGGGGGGTAACATGACGCCCGTTCACTCCAGGTTCCTACCCACACACAACAGGCTAGCAGCTGCTTTTACGGTGTCCTTGCTCGCAGCTGTCTCTTGCCAAGCCGGTGGGAGTGGCTCCGGCGGGGACGGGGATGACATAGGGGGCGTAGTCGTTGGACCTGCTGGGCCGGAGGCTGGCGTCTGGGTGATTGCCGAAACGGACGATTTGCCCACGACGTTTGCTCGGATCGTAGTCACCGACGATCAGGGTAGGTACCTTCTCCCCGACCTCCCTGAGGGAAACTACCAGGTATGGGTACGCGGGTACGGCCTCGTGGACTCTCCTAGGGTCGACGCTACTCCCGGCAGCACACTGGACCTCACCGCCGTAACAGCACCCGATCCGGCATCCGCGGCGTACTACTACCCCGCCGGCCACTGGCTCTCGCTAGTCCACGTGCCGGAGCGTAGTGAGTTTCCGGGTACGGGTCCCGAGGGCAACGGGATTTCTCCGAACATCACGGTCCAGGCCGATTGGCTTCGGAGGATGAAGTCGGGCACCTGTACGGCTTGCCACCAACTCGGCAGTCTCGGAACCCGCAAGATTCCTGCGGCACTTGGTGAATTCGAGTCCTCGGTTGCTGCATGGGAACGGCGGATACTCTCCGGGCAAGCTGGTGCCGGGATGAGTGGAAGCCTTGGTCAAATGGGCCGCGAACGGGCCCTTGAAATGTTCGCAGATTGGACTGACCGTATCGCAGCCGGTGAGGTGCCTGTTGCCCCCGCTCGACCGGAGGGAATCGAGCGAAATGTCGTTATCACGATCTGGGACTGGGCCGACCCCACAGCCTATCTGCATGACGTTGCATCCACCGATCGGCGAAACCCGACCGTGAACGCGAATGGTCCAGTATATGGAGCGCTCGAACTGAGTGCTGATTACTTGCCCGTTCTGGATCCCGAAACACACACGGCATCTGAAGTACCCCTGACGGTTCGGGATCCAGAGACCGCACCGTCTGCTGCACCTTCGATGGTGGGGTCGTCGCCCTATTTCGGTGATGAGATCATCTGGGATAGCCGAAACAACGTCCACAATCCAATGCTTGATGCAGAGGGACGCGTCTGGATTACCTCCACGGTCCGTCCGCAGTCCAATCCGGAGTTCTGCCGAGAGGGTTCGAATCATCCGTCCGCGCAGCGTGTTCCGGTAGAGAATGCTAGGCGTCACCTGGCGGTCTACGATCCCAGGACTAAGGAACTCACGCACATAAGCACCTGTTTCAGCACCCACCACCTGATGTTTGCCGAAGATGAGGACAATACCCTCTGGACCAGCGGAGGGGGACAGGTTGTCGGCTGGTTGAACACCCGGATGTTCGACGAGACGGGAGATGAGGAGGCCTCGCAGGGTTGGACTCCACTCGTTTTGGACACGAACGGGAACGGCGTCCGGGACGACTACGTAGAGGCCAATGACCCCATTGATCCGACGAAGGACAAGCGCATCATCGCAGGTTTCTACGCGGTCTCGCCCGCTTCCGACGGTTCAGTCTGGGCGTCGTCTCTGGGCTATCCGGGCGCAGTCGTTCGGTTGGACCCGGGACCCAACCCCGAGGAGACTTCGCTGGCAGAGTACTACCAACTCCCCTTGGACAGTAACGGCGAACCCATCGAAGGGTTTTCTCCGCGTGGGATGGACATCGACCGAAACGGCGTCGCATGGGTCGCGCTCGCGAGCGGGCATATGGGTAGCTTCGACCGACGCAAATGCACTGCCCCCCTGAATGGGCCGGAGGCGACCGGGCAACACTGCCCAGAGGGTTGGACCTTCTACACGGAGCCACTGCCTCAACTACAGGGCGTCGAGGGCTCTGGAAGTGCAGAGGCTAGTTACTACACGTGGGTCGATCAGTTCGGGGTGCTCGGTCTGGGGGAGAACGTTCCCATTAACACCGGCAACGCATCTGAGGCTCTCCTAGTGTTGAATGACGGGGAGTTCGTAGTTCTGCGGGTCCCTTACCCCCTGGGTTTCTACACGAAGTGGATGGATGGCCGGATCGACGACCCGGATGCCGGCTGGAAGGGGCGTGGACTGTGGACGACCGTGAGCACTCGAGCGCCCTTCCACATGGAGGGTGGCCAGGGGAATACGAGCAAGGTCATGAAGTTTCAACTCCGACCCGACCCGCTGGCAAACTAACAAGGGGCCTTCGGTCACGGTGTAGACGCAATATCTGAGGACTTCATGTGCGGGAGATACGGACTCACCATTGACCAGGAGGCGCTCTCGATCGCCTACGGTGTGGACGTGCTTCTGGCCGAACATCAGCCCCGGTATAACATCGCTCCCTCACAGGATGTGCCCGTCCTTCTTCAGAACGAGCACGGCCGGCGAATAGAGGGGTTTAGGTGGGGGTTGGTGCCATCTTCGTCGAAGGACACGAAGATCGGGTACCGTACAATTAATGCCCGCTCAGAGACCGTTTCGGTGAAACCCGCGTATCGCGGTGCCTGGAGGCAGCGTCGACGCTGCCTGATCCTGGCCGATGGATTCTTCGAGTGGCAAGAGTTGCCGTCAGAGAGGGGCCCGAAGGTTCCCCACTGGATCCGCATGGCGGACGGACGCCCGTTCGGATTCGCGGGGCTGTGGGAGCAATGGGATGGTCAGGGGCAGGCGCTCTTCAGCTGTACGATCCTCACCACAGCTGCCAACTCTCTGGTGGCGCCGATCCACGACCGAATGCCGGTGATCTTTGGTGACGAATCCGAGTGGAACATTTGGGTCGACCCGCAGGTGCCCTCGCCCGCCCTGACTGCGGCACTAGCGCCCTATCCTCCAGAGGAGATGCACGCCTGCGCTGTGACAACTTATGTAAACCGCCCGGCTAACGAGGGGCCGAGATGCATAGAGCCAACACGAACTACCGGTTAGGATCCTCCCATCCAGAGGAGTATTAGGTCCACATCATGACCCCGAAGCTTAAGGTAGTGAGAAAACTAGCTCTTGTTCATGGACAAGAGCAGGATGAGACCTTCGGTTGTTCGGTGGACGCTTTCGGGCCCTCTCTTTCAGGATTTCACTTAGAGTCATGACGAGTCTTCCTGCTGAGAGGTGGGGTAGGGAGAAGCTGACGCCCTCAGGATGACCTGGTGCCCGCGGTAGGGTAACCAACTCTCGCAGCGAGCGACCCCGCCCTGGCCGAACGCAAGGCTACGCACTAATATCAATCCGTTGTGATTTGTGATTGGGGGGTTAATTCGACTGGACTCAATTAGTCGCTTGTGGGGCGTCCGAGGGTTCTTCGAGATGGTCCCGCCTTAGTTCAAAGCTCATTCTAGTGAGGGAACCATGTTTGCATCTCTTCTTGGCACCTCTAACTCGCCGCGATGGTTAGCCTTGGTCCTGGCGGCTGCCTTTGTAGTGCCGACCTTCGTTCAGGGGCAAAGCGCTCAGGATCGGCGCAACCCGGACGGAGAGTGGCGCTACCAGAGTGCGGATGCCTGGGGCACCCGCTACTCGACGGCAGATCAGATCAACGCCTCGAACTTCAATGATCTCGAAGAAGCCTGGACCTGGCGGGCTGACAACTTCGGTCCTGAAGAAGAACTCCAATTCAAGGCTACTCCTCAATACATTAATGGTACGCTCTACACCATGGCCGGCCACCGGCGCACGGTGGTTGCGATCGACCCAGAGACTGGAGAGACGATCTGGACCTTCCGCGAGCCTAATACAGAGCGGTGGGAGCGTTCCATGCGTCAAAATTACGGCAAGGGAGTTGCCTACGCGGAGATCGATGGGAGGGGGGTGATCTACTACTCATCACCAGCCTTCTTCCTCCATGCGTTGGATGCGGAGACCGGTCTCCCCTTAGAGGGCTTTGGAGACCCGGTGCCACTCGATGGATTCGGGCAGACGGGTGTGGTAGACATGTTGCCTCCGCTGCTAAACGGATGGGGCCCGTGGGAGGACTGGGATGAACCCTACGACCCGGACCATGGAATCCCGAGGGAACTCGGCTTTATCACGACGTCCTCCCCTCCGATCGTTGTGGATGGGGTGGTTGTTGTGGGGAACTCCGCTGAGCAGGGCTACCTCCAGACACGGATCGAGATGGTTCCTGGTGACATCCAGGGATTTGACGCGAGAACCGGAGAGCACCTCTGGAAGTTCCATGTCATCCCTCGACCAGGTGAGTTTGGACATGATACCTGGGAGAGCGACGCCTGGCAGTGGACAGGCGATATCTCTTCTTGGGCACCCATCTCGGCAGATTACGAGCGTGGTATCGTCTACCTGCCGACCAACCCGCCGACTGTCGATTACTTTGGTGGCTTCCGTCCGGGAGCGAACCTCTTTGGGACGAGCACGATTGCACTCGATGTCCGTACGGGTGAGCGGGTCTGGCATTATCAGACCGTGCACCATGACGACTGGAACTACGACCTTCCGAACGTCCCGATGATCGTGGATCTGGAGGTGGACGGCGAAGAGATTCCGGCGGTAATTCAAACCACCAAGCAGGGGTTGATTTTCACCTTCAATCGCGAGACAGGTGAGCCCGTTTGGCCGATCGAAGAGCGTCCTGTCCCGCAAACACAAATCCCTGGGAACTTCTCGTACCCAACCCAGCCCATGCCGACTTGGCCAGAGCCGCAGGAGCCTCAGGGACTCTCAGAGGATCGGGTGATCGACTGGACGCCCGAACTCCGGGCGCAAGCACTCGAGCTCATAAGCCAGTACCAGATCGGTGGTTCGTATGTGCCGTGGCTGCACACGGGTAATGATTCCGAATTTTTGGGTAACATTCGGTGTGACGGTGGGCTCAATATTCCTAACCCGGCGACGTTGGATCCCACAACGGCCATTATGTACGTTCCCTCAGGACCGCGCTGTGGGGGTGGTTTTGTGATGCCTGGCGCCGAGTCCGATCTTCCGGATGACCCTGCGACGACAGGGACCACGATCTCCGAATGGGTTGCTGGTCCGGGGGGAGGTCTTCCGAGGATCGATGGCCTTCCTGTCTTCAAGCCTCCCTACCGCCGCGTGTCCGCGTATGACATGAATACGGGAGAGCGGATCTGGTGGGTCCCCGTCGGGGAAGTGGATGACGCTATTAAGAACCATCCTGCGCTCCAGGGCGTAGACACGTCGATGTTCGGTGGTGGTGGCCAGTCAATCCAGATGGTTGCTGGTGACCTTCTGATTGCTGAGTGGGAGACGGCTGACGGGCCCGCCCTCCACGCCTACAATAAGCTTACCGGGGACAAAGTAGGCGAAGTTCCCCTGCCGGGACCGGGTCAGTATGGCATGATGACCTATATGCACGAGGGGGAGCAGTATATTTCCGTGCAGGTGCAGAATCCGGCCCGATTGGTCACCCTGCGACTTCCCTGAGTAGGAAGGAACGGAGGACTCTGATACTACCGAAATAGGTGAACCCTCCCCGGCATCCATCGATGCCGGGGAGGGTTCACTTGTTTGGTGCCTCCCCATGCCAGCCGGTTCTTTGGCCTGTCTCTGGTGACAGACCGCGCGCCTCTATTACTTTAAGATAGCTTACCGTATAAAGATGTAGTCGAAGGTGTCTACCACCCACCCGCCGATGAAACACACCGCGATTCTGGGCACAACCGTTCTCGCCCTCATCGGTTCGCTCACCACTTCGGAATTGGTCACCCCATCCCTGTCCGCACAGCCGATTTCCGCCGGTGTTACCGTTACACCACAGGAGCCCGTGGGCCTTTCCACGATCGAGGTGGCAGACGTGGAGGTCAGCACCGACTTCACGGACGAGCAGCTCGTCTACTACCGTATGCAGACTCTGCTCGAACTAGACTTCAAGGCCATGCAGATGTACCGCCCGGGCTATTCCTTTTGGCAGCAAATCTTCACGATTCCTGATGGGTCCGTCGCATTTGGGAGTGCGGAGGACGGCCGGCTCCTCGCGGTCTTTCCGACTCGGGGTGATTGGACTCGAAGCGGACGCTGGGTAGAGGAGTCACTCTCTTCGATGCTTGTCGGGACACAGCTGGAGCGCCGGTTGACACGCCGCCGGGACCAGGTGGAGGTCCTGCTGGAGCCCGTGGTTGGAGAAGTGGTCCACAACGAAACTAGGGGGGAATTCCTTCGTCGAAATATCGAGCGATATGGCCCCTTTCTGCGGGAGTGGGGATCCATATACGAGCGATTCGGTGTTCCTGCTGAGATTGGCCTAGCGCAGGCTGCGGTCGAGTCGGGGTTGGACGGTAGGATTCGTTCGGAAGCGCGGGCCCTCGGGTTCTGTCAGTGGCTGGAAGGAAACTGGAACCGACTGAAGAGGTTGGCCCCTGTTGTCATTGAGGGATACAACCAGACGACACAAGCTCCCTACTGTGCAGCGTATCTCTTGGTTCTCGCCACGAAGTACGGGACCTTCATTCCGGCGCTGTCGGAGCACCATGCAGGGGGCACAAACGTCGGGCGGACGGTGATCAACGGGGCACGGTTGGGTGGTGAGGACACGCGCTCGCAGTATCTGCTTGGCTCGCGATTCGCTCTGGACCTCAGGAGCATCTCCACTCGGAGATACCGAGAGGTCGTACGTACGTATGGGCCTCGTTCTTACCGCTATGCCGAGATGGTATTTGGGAATGCTCAGACTATACGAGACCTTATGGGGGGCTCAGAGCAGGTAGAGATCTACGCAATGAGAGCGTCACGCTCGATTTCCCTCGACGAAGTCACTCGTGTTACCGGACTTTCCCTTGACGAGGTCCGGCGGTACAATCCGGCGCTTGTGCGTCAAGTACCGGCTCGCGCCAACCTATACCTTCCCTTCTTGGTTGAGGAGTTTGGGCCGGACGTTTCGTTCTGGCACAGACCGCCCAGCTCTGAATTCGCCTCCGTACTGAATGAATTCCTTCAGATTGGCCGTCTCCCGGAGGATTGGGACGACCGTTCGCTTGAGCCGGTCCTCATAGACTTCCAACGACGCTTCGAGGAGACGAACTCTGAGGAGGGCGCGGTGATGGCCGTGGTGTTGGGCTACTACATGGATGATGCGTATCGGAGTCGTCGGGCAGAGATCCTTGCGGAATTCCGGACCAGCGAACGCATCAAGACCCTCTTCGAGCAGGGCCTCCGGGAGCACGAGGCAGTGAGGTAAGCTTCAAGCCTGGGGAGCAGCTTAGCTTCCTTATTCCCTAATCTCTCCCTATTCTCTTTTTCTCTTTCTCTGCAGGTGATCTCCCGAGAGTTGAACTCTCGGGTACCCAGTCCCACGTTTTGAGTTCAGCCGTAGCACTCCAACCCGTCCGGAGGCAGACCCGTGAGAACAACTACTACGCGCGACCTCAGCCGCCGCTTCGCTCTAGCGGTCATGGCTTCTCTCGCTCTCACCGCGTGCGGAAGCGGAGAGGAAGCACCACCCACCCCCAGCGACAACCTGTCCGCGTCACAGGGCCCGACGGCGAACAATCAACTCCCTCCTTCGATCATCGGTGCAGCTGGTCCTCTCACTGGGATGGATCTCAAGTACGTGCCAGGAGACGAGGTTTCCACCGGCTATCTTGCCGTCCCTGAAGGGGAGGGTCCCTTCCCGGCGCTCGTTATCGTCCATGAGTGGAATGGGCTCGTCAACCGAGTCCGAGAGGTCGCCGATGATCTTGCCAATGAGGGATACGTAACACTCGCCGTGGACCTCTTCGATAGCCGGACGGGCTCCAATCCCGAAGAGAACATGGCGCTTATTGGCGAAGTTCGGAGCAACCAGGAGAAGATGATCACAAACATGAATGCCGCGGTGGCCTATCTGAAGGCCCGACAGGACGTGACAGGCCGAGTGGGTGCTATGGGCTGGTGCTTTGGCGGGGGGATTGCCATGTCGGTCGGGCTAGATGGAGAGAATCATCACGCAACGGCGATTTTCTACGGTGCGCTGGTTGACGACCCTGTGCGCCTCGCGGCGCTTGACCACGAGGTATACGGGACCTTTGCGCGTCTAGATCAGGGGCCCTCCCCCGAGTCGGTAGAGTCGTTCGAAGCTGCTCTCCGTACTGCGGGGATCGAGAATGACCTACACATTTACGACGATGTTAACCACGGCTTTTGGCTCCACGTTGATCAGGATCCCGAGTTACGGAGCGGACCGGCACTCGATGCCTGGCAGCGATTGAAGGCCTATCTGGCCCGGACCCTCCGGCAGGGGGAGTAGGTCCGCGACGAACCATGGATTGGATCTACACTCCTGAAGCTTGGATCGCCCTCGCGACGCTCACAGTTCTGGAGATCGTCCTAGGGATTGATAACATCATCTTCATCACGATCCTCGCAGACAGGCTGCCGGAGGAGCGTCAGAGCCGAGCGCGGCGGATAGGATTGGTGTTGGCGATGGGGACCCGCATCCTTCTCCTGCTGTCCCTTGCGGCGATCATGGGTCTGACTCGACCCCTGTTCGAGCTCCTTGATCACGGGTTCTCAGGTCGCGACCTGATTCTGATATTCGGTGGCTTATTCCTCCTTTGGAAGGCCACCCACGAGATTCACGACAAGCTCGAAGGGGAAGGCGAGGGGATAGGGGAAGCGGGAGTCGTGGTCACCTTCGCGGGTGTGATCACGCAAATTGCTCTATTGGACATCGTGTTCTCGCTGGACTCTGTGATCACGGCGGTTGGGATGGCGGATGATCTCCCGGTGATGGTTATCGCAGTTGTGCTGGCAGTGGCGGTGATGATGGTTTCAGCTGACACAATCGGCGATTTCGTGGGCCGTCATCCCACACTAAAGATGCTCGCCCTGTCGTTCCTCCTCTTGATAGGAATGGCGCTCGTCGCTGACGGGGTGGGTCTGCACATTCCGAAGGGATATATCTACTTTGCGATGGGGTTCTCGATCTTCGTCGAAGTGCTGAACCTTCGTTTTCGTGCTTCGAGGAGGAGGCCAGGAGAACTCCGGGGTCCGACGACTAAGGGTTCCTAATGAAAAAGCGTCTCCAATGGGCAGATAGACCGGTCAGTAGTTCGGCTAACGCTCCTTACCGCACAGAGATCGGCTCCTGGCTCGTAGCGGCCTGGCGGTGACGCTTCTTCCGTAGCCAAATGGGAATGCGGGTCACTAGGAGCACTGCGAGGATGGTTCCTAACAGGATGGGGAGGCGCGTGTCCGCCTTCACCAGCCAGTAGAAGTGGATCACTCCCAGAGCCGCCGTGGCGTAGATCAGCCTATGAAGGGTTGTCCACCGGTGACTCAGCCTTCGAATCCATCCTTTGGTCGAGGTTATCGCGAGCGGGATAAGAAGAACGAAACCCATGAAGCCCACCGTTATATACGGGCGTTCTATGATGTCCTCCCAGATCCAAGACAGCTGGAAACTCAGATCTAGTGCCATCCAGATTGAGAAGTGCAGGGAGGCGTAGAAGAAGGCGAATAGACCGAGGGGCCGGCGAAGCTGTATTACTGGATTCCATCGGGTCATTCGGCGGGTCGGTGTCACCGCGAGCGTGATGAGAAGAAGGATGAGGGTCGTGAGCCCAGTAACGTGCGTGACTTTTTCGATGGGGTTTACACCGAGCCATCCCAGGAAGAGTCCGGCTCCGATCCACGCGGCTGGCATGAGGGCCGAAACCCAGAGGAGAACCTTCAGGCCGCGAATGCTACCGCGGGTTGTCATGGAACGGGCTACCGAGACCCTCAGATCCAGCGGGTGAGATCCAACTCTGAATACATGTTGGCTACCTGGTCCGCGTACCCGTTGAACATAAGAGTCTCGCGGCGACGGAGTTCCCCGATTCGCCGCTCGCGGGCCTGGCTCCAGCGGGGGTGATCTACCTCCGGATTCACGTTCGCGTAGAAGCCGTACTCGCGCGCGTTGGTGAACCACCACGTATTCATGGGCATTTCTTCTACGAAACGGATCTTCACGATCGACTTGATTCCCTTGAATCCGTACTTCCAGGGCACAACGAGTCGGAGCGGGGCCCCATTCTGGTTCGGTAGATCGTCACCATATACGCCGGTGATGAGCATTGTGAGGGGGTGCATGGCTTCATCCATGCGCAATCCCTCGATGTAGGGGAAATCCAGGACGCGCATGCGCTGACCAGGCATCTCATCAGGACGTACCACGGTTGTGAACTCCACGAACTTTGCGTTTCCGGTCGGCTCCGCACGGCGGATCAGATCCGCCAGGGGGAATCCTCGCCACGGAATGACCATAGACCACGCCTCCACGCAACGCATGCGGTAGACCCGATCCTCTATCCGATGGGGAGCCAGAAACTCGTCGAGTTCGAAGGTTCCGGGGTTGTTCACGTGGCCTTCAATTGCCACGGTCCATGGCTTCGGGTTGAAGGATCCCGAGTTACGCGAGGGGTCCTCCTTGGCGGTCCCGAACTCGTAGAAGTTGTTGTATGAGGTGATCTCGTTCCAGGAGTTTACAGGCTCGCTTAGCTCAGATTCTAGATCCGCGAAGTCGGGGTCTTGGGATCGAATAGATCGCTGCAGTCCAGAGACCACTGACGGTGTAATCGCTAACGCCGCGGTCCCTGCTGCTGCCTGCTTGATGAAGGCACGCCGGTTGAGGAACACGCCTTCCGGGGTGATCTCGGAAGAGGGAATGTCAGGTGGGCGGCGAATGATCATGCTCGCTCCAACGGTAGGGGCGCGTGGCTGGTTGATCCTTCTTAACCCGTCCTTCGTAGGTGGGGTTCCGTGCCTGCTGTCAGTCCGCCACAATCACAGAGATCGAGCCACCCTGCTTCAAGGTGTTGGACGCAATGCACCCACGCTCGGCGATCGTGGCAAGCTTTCGCATAAGAGTGGGGTCATTGTGCTGCGCAGAGATTCTGATATCGAAGTGTGTCATGCGCGCTGGGGTGCCCTCCGAGCGTGCAGAAACGATCAACTCCACGTTAGAGACCGGGGCTTCTCGCTCTCGGATTGCTGCGAGGAGGTTGCTCATGAAGCATCCTCCCAGCCCCAGTAGGATGAGTTCGCCGCCCATAGGCCCTCGGTCCGCCCCACCCTTTGACTCCGGACGGTCGATGAATTGGGAGTGACCCCTCACGAATCCCTCTCCTGTGGAGGGTCCCACCTGTCGCACGGTCACACTTGGTCCGGCACTCATGGTGCCTCCGTTGGCATTTCACGTGAAAGATTCACCATCGATAGGTATATACGAACTTTGCCGCTCCGCGTCGATCCTGGGTCAGGAAACGGTCCCTTACGATGTCATCTAACCAGTTCTGGGTATAGATGACGTACAGGTCGTTCCCAGGATCTATCGTCCATCGGAACCGAATCTGCCACCCGAGCCTATCGCTCACCGAGTCGTACTGCAGGTTATTCACCACGAAGATCCACGGGTTGAACTGGTTGTCGAGGGTCACCCGATATAGGATGGGCTGGAATTCGCCTTCGGGCAGGCTCACTCTGTTCCACTCGGTGTCAAAGTTAGCGACCATTCCGACGAAGGGACGTATCCCCAGATTCACCACGACCGACTCACGAGTCCCTGACATGAAATCTCCGAACTCCAAGCTCGAGCGGGTAGAGAGGAGACGCCGGTTTGCGGTTCGTAGATCGAAGCGGTAGCGAGTGAAATTGTAGTCGGTACCCTCGGGCAGAATCACGCCGGGGTGGATCTCGAAGTTCCTCTCCAATCGCTCAAAGGATGGAATCATAGTCACATTGAAGTTGTCCTGGGACTGGAACTGCACCCCCAGCACCGTGAGGTTGAGGTCACGGGTGACCAGGCGGTTCTGCATGTTGGTCAGGAGGTTGGTTCCCACGTCAAAAGTTAGCTGACGGATCCATGGATAGGCCTCTGGCCGGGGCCCGAAGCCAACTTGTCCGCTGTACGCTCGGAACCCTCGCCTCGGCGTGAAGCCGATGGCTGGGTTGTGGTTGGGCTGTATCTCAGTAAATCCTACGCTCCCGAACCAGCGATCATTCGGATACTCCGCCTGTAGGCCGTACGAGAGGTTATCACCCAGATCCTCAGGCTCTGTGCTCCCAAGGAAGTAGCCTGACATCATAAGGTTGTCGGACCCTCGGAATGCTGAAGTCGCAAGCCGAAAGTCCACTCCTACAGTGTGGAGGTCATCGGACCCTCCCGCAGTGCGGGCGTGCCGGCGGCTGAAGAAGGAACCGAGGTACGATTGGGTGAGCACCCTTCGTTTCAGCCTGAAAACAGTGAAGTCCTCTCCCAGTAGGGGTTCTCCCAGAGAGTTCATGTCCTCTCCGGTGCGGACTTGGAGGAACCCGATGTCTTGCGCACCTGCCTGACCGGTGAGCTTAGCCCCCACGTCAATTGCTTGTGGGACTCCCCCTGGCCCAAGCCCGATTTGTCGACTGAAGAAAGGTTCCACTCGCGGGATACCACTCGGTCGGAAGCCTCGTCCCCGGCCAAAGGCCTGAACCGGGCTTGATGCGAAATCAAAGAAGGGTGCTCCGTCGAGAAAGAAGTCACGCTTCTCCGGGAAACGGAGGGGAAACCGAGTCAAGTTCACAAGACGCTGGTCCACCTCGGTTTGAGCGAAGTCGGTGTTGACCGTAAGGTTGCCCCGAAGGCTAGGTGTGAAGTTGTAGAACAAGTCCACCCCGACATCGCTTTCCGTTTCCCTGGGCACAGGATTCGGTCCGCTAGACGCGTCAAAGGTCGCACTGGCTAAATAGGGCTTGATGTCCAGTCCGTGTCCTTGTGTCACGTTTGTGATTCCGAGTAAGAGGCCCGCGTTCGACATCCTGCGAAGTCCTTGATTCCGTTCATGGCCAGTCCAAACGTTTTCCTCGTTTTTCCTGCGCACTGTACGTTGGAAGTTGATCCCCCACGCGGGGGCGTTGGGGTCGAAGTTCAGGGTGCGAAAGGGGATCTCGATCTCGAGCGTCCAACCCTGCTCATGCCGGCGGGCGTATGCATCCCAAATCCCATCCCATGCCCGCTCGCTTCCTCCCCCCACGCGTAGGAGCGCATCGGCCATGAGCCCTGATGGGTTCATCTCAAAGAAGTACCCCGTCTGCTGGTCGAGGAATGTGTCCATCGTCCACATGAAGCGGTCATCAGCCGAGAGGAATTCGTCCCGCTTCATGGTGTTCCCGAACAACTGGTCGGGTTCGGAATCGTAGGCAGACACCCCCATGTAAAGACTCTCTGCGGTGAATACGATCCTCACCTCGGTTCGCTCCGTCGGGGTCCCCCCGAAGTCCGGGTCCTGCTGAATGAAGTCGGTAGCTGGTACCGCACGGGCCCAGACCGCTTCATCAAGCCTGCCATCGACTTGGATCTCTTCACCGTCACGGAGCCGTTCAGCGGTCATAGTTCGGCGACCCGAGGGCAGCTGACTGTCTAGATTTTGTTCTTCCTGGAGTTGTCCTGCCACGGGAGTTGCCACGAGTATGAGGGCAGGCCCAAAGATCGATCGGATGAGGAAGCGTTTGACCTGCGAGTGGGGGCGATCAGACCGGTATCGCCCGAATATGGAACAGGGTGTGAGCACGGATGTAGCTCCAGGTTTGATCAGAGAGTTGGGTGCCGGGAGGACGCGCCCTCCCCACCAGGAGTGTCGAAAAGCGGGAGATTCTTGTACGAAAGGGAGACC
>CAUZHN010000011.1:0-53661 GCA_963579625.1 Gemmatimonadales bacterium UBA6960 | reverse complement strand
TGTAGTCCTGCACGAGAGGAGACGATTACCGGAGGGGAAGGATCTCTGTCACAGGCTGGGCGTTCTCTGAAGATCCTGATTTTGGGAGGAACCACCTTCACTGGCCCCCATCATGTGCGCTATGCAATCGAGCGTGGTCACGAAGTCACAATCTTCACGCGAGGCCGAAGCCAGCCCGGGCTTTTTCAGGACTTGTTTGAACAGGTGGAGCACCTGATTGGTGATCGAGGGGAGGACCTTTCAGCACTGCAGGGACGGAGTTGGGATGCAGTGATCGATGCTTCTGGAAGGGACGTGGAGTGGACGCGAAATTCGGCAGAACTTCTTCGCGACGCAGCGGGAACATATCTCTATATTTCCTCGACAGGGGTCTACTATCCCTACCTGACTACGGAGATCACTGAGGACACGGACCCGGTACTTGAGGAGTCCTCCACAGGCCGGAGTTCAACCTCCTCGTACGGTGTGATGAAAGCGCTCTCTGAGATAGAGGTCCATAAAGCTTTCGGGGATCGGGCATGTGTGGTAAGACCTGGGTATATCGTGGGCCCGCTGGACATGACGCATCGTGGTACATACTGGCCAGAGCGTTTCCGTCGGGGTGGTGAAGTCCTAGTGCCGGGTAAGAAAGATGATCTGGTTCAACAGATAGATGTGCGGGACCTTACAGAGTGGATCGTTCATCTCCTAGAGAACCAGATCCACGGGGTATTTAATGCTACCGGTCCGGCTTCACCCCTGACTATGGAGGCGTTCATTGATGGGATGAAGGCTATAACTTCTGCTGAAGTGAGCTATACCTGGATTGAGGACTACGAGTTTCTAACTGAGCATAACTTCACTTTTGCGATCCCCTGGATCATGCCGGTGGGAAACAACTTTGGATCCCAACGAATTTCTGTGGCTCGAGCCAAGGATGCTGGGCTTACCTACCGCTCTATTGCCGTCACGGCACTGGACACTTTGGAGTGGTATCACTCAGGTGCTATGACCGATGAACAGCGCGGCGATCCACCAATGCCTGTATCACCAGCCCGCGAAAGTGAGATCCTGAGTGCTTGGGAGGCCCGAGCTTCTCTATGATCCGACTGGGTTAAGCAGGGGAGTGCTGGTTCACGATTTAGCAACACATCACCGCCACTGAAATACAGTTTCTGAAACAAAATTTGGTGGAGCTGCTCGGTCCAGTATGGTGCTCCCACAATGTCAAAACTCAGGGGGTAGTAGTATTATTTTGTGTAAGAGACCCTTAACACTTTTACCGCATCACGTGTCTTTCTTTATAGACTGAAAAACTAGAGAATGGAGAATAATGATGAAGAGGCTGTGGCTCACATTCGTTGCCATAAGCGCGTTTGGGCTCCTCCTCGGCCTGTGGCTGCTTCCCAGCGGTGCCGGGAACTCCGCAGGTGGCTCTTATGGGTTGCTGATAGCTTTGGTCGTTTTGGCGCCTCTCTGTTTGGTTACGATGCACCGGCTTAGGAAGAAGGAATTTAAGGTGGAATAATGGGAGTAGATCGTGAAAACCAGATAACTGCATTTAAGAGGGTTTTAGCTTATGTGGAATATCTGGAAGACGAGTTAGACAAAGTAAAACCCAAGGTCGAGCTACTTCCCGCTCATATAGGCTTCTTTGAAGACCTTGAGTATCTCCGCTTAGAGATAGCAAAATTGGAAGAGCTAGAAATAAGAAAAGACGACGACGATTAGTGGCCTGGGTCCCTCCCAGTACCCCCGTCCCCCTCTCAGTAACAGCCCCTTCTAGCGCACCTACCGACTACGAGCGATAGTCTAGACGAATCGGTCGTCACATCGCATCGGCGGCGTCATTTTGCAGAGCCGGGGGCAGTGTTCCCGGCGTCAGCTTCTCGGAGGTTCCATGGCAAAGTTCCGTGCTCTCGTTCTGTCACTCGCCGCAACCGCGGTCCTGGTGTCGCCCGGACTTGCCCAGTCCGGCTCATTCGGTAACTCGGTCGTCATCGACGGCGACGCGCTGATCATCGGTGAACCGAACAACAGCTTCCGTCCCGGCATGGTATATGTATACCGCAAGAGCGAGAGCGATTGGATCGAGTCGGCCCGACTGACCGCACCAGGTGCGGAGCGAGCCGACGGATTCGGCGCGGTGCTCGCGCTTAGCGGGAGCACACTCTTCGTAGCCACGAGAGCAGGAAGTCTTTACACCTACGAGCGGTCCGGCGCGACATGGGCGTTCTCCGGCACGTTGACCGCAGAGGACCTCGTTGGCCTAGATCCTCAATGCAATTTCAACGGTTACTGCGGCGTCGACTACGGCATCTCCCTCTCGGCGGACAAGGATTGGCTCTTAGTAGGACACTCCCGGACGGCGACTGACGCGAGTCGCATGCGAACACGGCAGCGCCGCGGCGGCGAGAGCGTCCCGCTACCGCCGCCGGGTACGGTGTACGCGTTCCAGCGTGGCCCTGATGGCCGATGGACCGAACAGCAGCGAATGGAGTCGCCTGCCGCGGCTCCGGGGGATGCCTTCGGTGCGGCGGTCTCGGTTGTCGGTGATCGTTTGCTCGTGGGTGCACCCAAGGCGGCCAGGAACGGAGGCTCGCTCGAGGGAGCGGGGCGCGTGTTCGAATACCGCCTCATGGATGGTTTGTGGCGGGAGGGAGCAGAGCTCACCGTCGCTGGTGAGGCCGAGGCATTGTTCGGGGCCACAATCGTGTCGAGTGAGGCGCGCGCCGTGATCGGGGCCCCCTTGAGCCGTTTGGGCTTCGGTGCAGCTTTTGTCTTCAACCTAGACGCCGCAACAGGTACGTGGTCCGAACGCGCCCGGCTCGACGCACCTGAAGCCCTCGAGGGTGACGTGTTCGGTGGCTCCGTGGCGCTGGATGGTGATGACGTTTGGGTGGGAGCGCCCGTCGTGCGGGGACTGGAGACCGGGATGGCCTTCGTCTTCTCGGACGGGATGGTAACCGACATGCGCTTCACGGAAGAAGAAACGAACACGGAAGATTCGTTCGGCCACAGAGTCGTAGCGGGCGGGGGTATTGCGGCAGTGACGGCCTCAGGGCTCGACCATCAGGCCGGCGGAGTGTTCGTCTACGAACGTGACGACAACGGAACATGGCGGCAGGGAGACGTTCTCCTGAGCGCGCCCGATGCCTTGGGCGCCGTCTTCGGTGAGGAGCGCCGGTGCACGGAAGGGGCGGTGGAGTCCTTCGACTGCAACGACATCGAGCTGCTAGCCTACATCCCGATCTCGTTGCTGACCGCCCCTGAAGCAGCGCGCGGAATCAGAGCGAATGACAACTGGGGCTGGACCGACTCCGAGGCCGGGCGCGAATACGCGCTCGTGGGAAGAAACGACGGTACGTCGTTCATCGACATCACGGACCCGACGAACCCCATGCTCATCGGCGACCTCCCGAAGACCTCGAATACGCCACGCTCGCAGCTGCATCGAGATATCAAGACCTACAGGGACCACGCTTTCATCGTCGCGGACGGGGCAGGCACACATGGTATGCAGGTCTTCGATCTCACCCGTCTCCGAGACGTTGTGGATCCCCCGGTCGTCTTTGATCCAGACCTTCTTTATAGAGGTGACGGACTCAATGTGGTTGAGAGCAGCCACAATATCATCATCAATGAAGAGACGGGGTTCGCGTATCTGACTAGTCGAGGCTGTGCCGGTATGCACATGGTCGACATTAGTGAGCCAATGGAGCCCACCTTCGTCGGCTGTTCGGAGCCAGGGGGCACACACGACGCCCAATGTATTGTCTACCGCGGTCCGGATGAATCTTATCGCGGTCGGGAGATCTGCCTGAGGATGTCCGGGAACCGGTTCCAGATCTCGGACGTGACCGACAAGTCGAATCCGGTCGAGTTGTCGACCGCGTCACATCCCAATCCGGCTTACATGCACCAGGGATGGGTGACCGAGGATCATCGGTATTTCATCATGGATGACGAGAGCGACGTGATCGCCGGCAACGTTGAGACGACGCGCACCCTGGTCTGGGAACTCGACGACCTTGAAGATCCCATCCTCGTGAAAGAATTCTTCGGATCACTGCCGGCCAGTGCGCATAACCTGTACGTGAAGGGAGACTTCACCTATCAGGCCAACTACAAATATGGGCTCCATATCCTCGACACTTCGGACCCCTTGAACCCGGTTGAGGTTGGCATGTTTGATACGTCTCCGTTCGGGACGGGGCCGGGATTTGGTGGAGCGTGGAGCACATACCCATTCTTCGACAGCGGCACGATTCTCGTGACCAGCATGCAAGAGGGTCTGTTCATGCTCAAGAAGAGGGTCCGTCCGGTGTCGTAGGACACACGTACCCTCCTAGCAGAAGTGTCCTAGCTCCTCACAGAGCGCTGACACCCGCACGGTGTGTTCTAGTCGTGTGTCTGAAGGCGATCGTGGCCAAGAGGCCCACGACACCAAAGGCCGCCACCGCTGCGAACACGTGTTGGTGACCCAGAACGCCCGGCGAGCTGTCGAGTAGTACGCCCATGAGCGGGCCCATGAAAACATCCGGGGTGAATCCCACGAAGGACACCACACCGATTGCGCTCCCAGTGAACGTCAGGGGCACTGCGCCCTCTGCCAGTAGCGCGAAGTAGACGCCTCGGATCGCGTAGATGCCGACGCTGGTTGCGACGATCGTCGTGATCAGCATCCAGGCGACCCCCGGGACGACCGCACCCGACGCAATCAAGAGGCTCCCCGTGACGAGGATAGAAAAGCCCCATGCGATGACCCTTGATGAATCGATGCGGTCTCCGAGATAGCCAGCCGCGACGGCCACGATCGCGCGAATCCAGAACGACAGCGTCCCAATCCCCGAAGCGGCCACCTCGTCGAAATCAAGCACATCGTGGGCGAGGAGTGAGAAGTCGTCCGTTGCCTTGTAGCCGACGTAGGCGCACACGACGATAACGGCTTGAAGCCACACGGCAGGCATCCGGCATACCCCGATGATGCCATTGAGTGAGAGCTTCTTCTGGTTCCCTCGATCGTCTTGCGGAGTGATGTCCGGGACCACCACCCAGACGAGCAGGGCGATGCCAAGGACAAGGCCGGTAAAGACCCAGATGACGGTGCGGAAAGCGGCTGCCCTTTGTTCCGGCGTAGTAGACAAGACGTCGCTTGGCAGAGCCAAGGCGAACACGAGGACCGTAAGGGATGCGATCAGCGCTGCGAAAAGCCCCCTCCCACCATCGAGCAGGCCATAAGCCCGACCCTGGCTGGTGGCTCCTCCCCACTCGCGCGTCGTCCGCAGCATTGCCGCCCAGAACAGGAAGATTGTGGTCAACCCCCAGAAGGCCCACAGGAAGTTCATCACCCGAACCGACGGGATTCCCGTGAGGACCACCCCTCCCAGACCCGTCGTGAGGAGTGCGGCAGTCATGAGTCGACGGGCCGAAAACCGGTCCGCCAATGGCCCCCCGGCGAAGTACGACACCATGGCAACGATGCCGTATAGGGAAAACGCGGTCCCGAGTTGGAGGTTCGTGACTCCGAACACGTCGAGGAACGTCGGGCGAAAGACGCGAGCCAGGACGAAGGGCAGGAGGAAGACTGCCTCACCCGCGGCGATAAGGGCCACTAGGATCAACCCACGGCGCAAGCTGGACGTCTCGGATGCGGGTTGCTTCATGGAGGCTCAGTCGTTATTCGGACTCGGCAGACCCGAAGATGCTCGAACTACCCCCTGAGATTGAAGAGCTTCGTGTACTTGATTACCAGCTGACGCTGGCGGGGTCCCGATCGGAAGCCTAGCGGATCGATGTCACCCAGGAACTCCGTGTCGTTGTAGACAATGAAGAGCCCGGTGCCGGCGGTGTCGAGCCAACCTAGCCGGATGTTGCTCCCAAGGTTCTTCGAATCATCATTATACTGGAGGTTCGCCTGGAGGTATATCCGGGGCGTGAAGGAGTACGAGCCGGTGAGCCTGACAAGCGAGGTCGTGAAGCTTCCTTCATCCAGCTCCACGTTGAAGTAGTTCATACTAACTGAGGTCGTGAGCCGATCACGAAAGCGATAGGAAACGCTCCCGTGCGGTGAGGACCGGGTGCCGGAGTAGAAGCCACCAAAAGTCACTCCTGCCGAAACTGAAAGCGGCGCACTCCTGTTCGTGTTTGCCACGAACAGGAGTTCCTGGTTGTTGTACGTGCCGGCTGGGATGATGATAGGCCCGCGCCCGCCGTCCGGAAGGTCACCCTCGTCCCGGATCTGGAATGGAGCGTCGAGCCCTTCGCCCGTGAGGTTCCAGCCCGGAAGATGAATCTCGGCGCCGTTCTCAAAGGCGAAATGGCTGTCGATGTGGACGTAGTATGACTCGTTGAAGCCTCCGAGTGACGAGAAAGAGTTTCCCGAAATGTGCGGGCGAAACTCTCGGAACCAGTCGACCCCTTCCGTGCGGAGGTGATACAGGACTCGGCCGCTGATGTAGCGGTACGCGCTGCGATTCACGAAGCCGACCTCGGGGTTGAACTCGCTGCCGATCTGGCGATAGCCCCCCGACATTTCCCAGTCGCGGGTGACAAAGTTCCCGGTGCCGGCGTAGCCGTACTCCCCGTTGTTGAACCCCTCACGAAGATCAGGTGTCCCGGACGGGAGGGGCGTGGTGGTCAGGCCGGCCCAGCCACCGAAGGTCAGGTCTTGGCCGATCCCGAGTTGGCCATCGAGTCCGTACGTCAGGTTGTAGTCAGTCGGCGAGTTCGTGTTCAATCGTGAGACGAAGATCCCACCGATCCGGGACCGGTTCTTCCATTCCCGGAATGCTCGTACGACACCGAAATTGTTGTTGGGAGCGACCCGCTGGGTAATGCCGCTCACCGCGCTGGGCACGCTGAGCCCCCCCGTCTGAATGTTGAGCAGGCCGATTTGTACATCTCCGACCTTACCCGTCATCCTCGCCCCCGCATGGATGGGAACTTCCTGCCCACTGGAAAGGCCGATCCGACGGCTGAAGAAGAGTTCAGCTGATCGTCCCGAGCCCACCGAGAACGTCCCTGCGTTCTCAAGAAAGAAGGCACGCTTCTCAGGAAAGAAGAGCGAGAAGCGTGTCAGGTTGACCTGCTGGTCGTCAACTTCGGCCTGCGCGAAGTCGGTGTTGACTGTTAGGTCGAGTGTCAGGCTCTGATTCAGACCGATCTTGGCGTCGATGCCAACTTTCGATCCAAAGTCCGCGTCTGGTGAGGTGACGGTGTAATCCTTGAAACCGCTGCTCAGCACATAGGGGTTGACTGTGGCTATCCGCGTGGCCGGTGCCGCAAGGTCTAACGTCCCCGCGAGCGAGACGCGGTAGAGGTTGAACTGTCGAGGGATCGGCGCCCAGACCGCTTCTTCGCTGTTGCGTCGGATACGCCGCTCGAAGTTCAATCCCCATGTTTGGTCGCCCCCTGTCCCGTAGCGTAGCGTCGTGAAGGGGATGCGCATCTCAGCGTACCAGCCACGTGAGTCCGTGCTGGTCGCAACTTCCCAACTCCCGTCCCAGTTGAGGTTGAAGCCGCCGCCCGAGCCCCTTTGTTGTCGCCCACCACCACCACCTGGTCGCCCTCCACCTCCACCTCCGCCTTGGCCCTCATTCGCGACCTGGCCATCGTATTCGATCCCCGCAGGCGTTGTCCCGAATACGAAGCCATTCTGGCGGTCGAGGTAGGTGTCGAGCACAAGGACGAACGCATCGGATTCGTTGAGCGAGGCGTCTCTGAGCGTTTGGCCGAAAACGAGCGAAGTTGGGTCACTGTCAAAGAGCCACGCACCTATGTAGAGCGCCTCCCCGTCGTAGGCGACCCGAACCTCAGTGCGCTCCGAGACCGGTCGTCCCTCGGTTGGCTCTCTCTGGATGAAGCCCGTGAGGACTTGACCCTCTGCCCATGCATCGTCGTCGAGCCGGCCATCGATGACAGGTGCACTGGTAATCGCGGACGCGCTCGCGGCCGGAGCCTGCTGAGCCTGGACGTCCGGGCCCACGATGAGGGCGTAGACTAGGGCGATGTAGAAAATTCGGTGCATGAATCCCCGTGTGTGTTGTCGTGTCGGGCGCCAAGGCTGACGTGCGGAAATGCCGCCTCCAACTTCCTGGAGATCCCCTCGATCACGTTTTCCTTACCGTGAAAAAGCGCACCTAGTGCTTCTGCGTGCAAGTTGCTGAAGGGGGACTCGTCGGGCGCCGATGCCTAGAGGGGAAACACGGTCCCGAGTTGGAGGTTCGTGACCCCGAACACGTCGAGGGACGTCGGGCGAAAGACGCGAGCCAGGACGAAGGGAAAGAGGAAGACTATTTTTCCGCTGCGATAAGGGTCACTAGGATCAACCCACGGCGCAGGCTGGATGTTCCGGATGCGCCGTGCTTTATAAATGGTCAGTTGTTTTAGTGTTCAGAGACCGATAAATGCAGAGCATATGCACTTGTGAAAAACCATCACTCAGTCGGGGGTTTCAATGCGCAGTCTGCCGCTCACCATCACTATACTCTTAGCCCTCTTCGTCAGCATAGGCTCACCGCAGTCGCTGAGTAGCCAGGCTCCGGCTCGGGACGGCTTCTTCATCGGATTTGGGGTGGGGGGTGGTTCCATAGGCTTTGAAGGTGATAGCGAGCGCGAGGTTGGGCGCGCGGGCTATTTCAAGATTGGTGGAGCGCTCAGCGATAAGGTCCTGCTTGGGGCGGAGGCAGGGGGGTGGTCAAAAGAGATGGGAGAAGAAGGAGTAAGCGGAACAGTCACTTCTTCAAATCTGAATGCGGTTGTCTACGTGTACCCAGATCCAGCTGGGGGCTTCTTTACTCAAGGGGGGACTAGGATTCGCGGTGTTGAGTGCCGAATCCTATTTTGGTGATTTTGACCTTTCCCATAGTGACAACGGATTCGGCTTCACGCTGGGTGCGGGCTACGACATAGGTTTTGGTGGCCGATTCGGCCTGACACCGCATGCGGATTTTGACTACGGAGGGTTTGAAGACAGTAGTATCAATCTCATCCGTTTCGGACTCGGCTTCAACTGGTACTGACCGCGGCCCCGGTGAAGCCGTGATCGCGGTAATGAGGCTCTAGCCGACTGGTCGATTCGATCCGGTTCGTGTACGATGCGACTACAGGGACTCCAGCAAAAATCCCATTACACTCAGCACGGGTTAGTCATGAAGAAAGGTATCCTCACCCTCCTGTTGGTATGTGTGGCATGTGTGCCCCAAGAGACCAACGTCGAAATTGCGGCCTGGGAAGCGCAGGCTCAGAGCGTCACGATCATCCGTGATGACTGGGGCGTCCCGCATATATATGGCGAAACCGATGCGGATGCCGTCTTCGGTATGATCTACGCACAGGCCGAGGATGATTTTAACCGGATCGAGGTGAACTTTCTCAACTCTCAGGGTCGGCTCGCGGAGGCCGAGGGAGAGGATGAGATCTGGCGCGATCTACGGATGAAGCTCTTCATCGACCCCGTGGACATGCAGACCCAGTACGAGGCGAGTCCGCAGTGGCTCAAGGACCTAATGGACGCCTGGGCCAGCGGTCTCAACTACTACCTCTACACTCATTCTGAGGTGGAACCGAGAGTGCTCACCCGCTTCGAGCCGTGGATGGCGCTTACGTTCAGCGAAGGGAGTATCGGCGGAGATATCGAACGCGTGAACCTTGGCCGCCTCGAGGCGTTCTACGGCCAACCGAGCAATGTGCAGGCGGCTCTCGATCGTGAGCTCTTCTCTCCGACCCTTGCCATGGTGCCCTCTGCCCTCAACGAACCGGATCTGGATGAGGAGCCTACCGGGTCGAACGGCATTGCCATCGCGCCTGCTAACACATCCGCTGGTAATGCTTTGCTTCTCATCAATCCCCACACCTCGTTCTTCTTCCGCGAGGAGCTCCACATGGTCAGCGAGCAAGGACTCGACGCCTACGGCGCCGTGACGTGGGGCCAGTTTTTCGTGTACCAGGGATTCAATGAGAACGCCGGTTGGATGCACACATCGAGCGGTGTCGACAACATTGATGAATTCCTAGAGACAGTCGTCGAGCGAGACGGAACGCTCTACTACCGTTATGGGGACGAGGAGCGTCCTGTGACTGTCCGGCAAGTCACCGTCCCATACAAGACGGACACCGGAATGGCGGAGCGCGAGTTTACGGTCTACCGGACGCATCACGGGCCCATCGTCCGGGAGGTCGATGGTGCGTGGGTGAGCGTTGCTCTGATGGAAGAGCCAATGAACGCGCTCATCCAGTCGTACATGCGGACTAAGGCACAGAGCTACGACGAGTACATCGAGGTGATGCGCACCCACACGAACTCGTCCAATAACACAGTCTTTGCGGATTCGGAGGGCAACATAGCCTACCTCCACTCCAACTTCATTCCGGTTCGCGACACTCGCTTCAACTATCTGCAGCCGGTTGACGGAAGTGACCCGGCGACCGACTGGCAAGGCGTGCACACCATCGAGGAGACGCCGAATGCTGTGAACCCTTCGGTTGGATGGCTACAGAACACGAACAATTGGCCGTTCTCCGCCGCGGGACCGGACAGCCCCAGGCGTGAAGAATTTCCGATCTACGTGCAGCGCAGCGGCGAGAACGCTCGCGGCCTTCACGCGATGCGCGTCCTCGAAGGCAAGAACGACTTCACGCTACAGTCGCTCATCGATGCTGCGTTCGATACGTATCTCACCGGGTTCGAGGAACTGATCCCTGCCCTTGTGAGGTCCTACGATCAAGCTGAGGTGTCCGATCCTCTCAGGGCCGAGCTCGCCGAGCAGGTCGGCATTCTCCGAGACTGGGATCTCCGTTGGTCAGTCGAGTCGATGCCCACCGCACTCGCCATATTTTTTGGTGAGGAAGCCCGTCGCCTGGGCGCCATAGAGCGTGTGACACCCCAGGAGCTACTTCAGGCACTCAGTGCGGCTTCGGCCAAGCTCGAGGCTGACTTTGGGAGCTGGCGTGTGCCCTGGGGTGACATCAACCGATTTCAGCGGCTCACAGGAGATATCGTGCAGCCGTTCGACGACGACGGGCCCAGCACGCCGGTTGGCTTTCCCTCTGCTCGGTGGGGGTCGTTGGCCTCATTCGGCGCGCGAGCCTATCCGCAGACAAAGAAATGGTACGGCACGAGCGGCAATAGCTTCGTGGCCGTCGTCGAGTTCGGAGACCGGGTGCACGCCCGCGCGGTCACCGCTGGTGGATTAAACAGTGACCCGTCTTCACCGCACTTCAACGACCAAGCAGAGTCGTACGCTACCGGCGACCTGCGGGAGGTCTACTACTATCGGGCAGATGTCGAGGGCCACATGGAGAGGGAGTATCACCCGGGGAACTGACCGGCACCTAGCGCAAATGCCCTTCCTAATGCTCAGCGCCGCCGGTGTGGCTGTGTATAGTCGGACCGTCAATGGCACAGCTCACGCAGCGGATGTAATCTTCCCAGGTGCGCTCCCCGACGTGTATGCGGCTACGCTCCGCGACCTCAAGGGCTTCGTGAACCCGCTCTGACCAGATGGAGGGACTCAGGTCGTCAAGTGGCAGGCGCTAAAATGATCGGGGCCTACCTGTTTCAATTCCGGGGTTTCATTGGCACAGATGGCCTCGGCCCGGGGACATCTGCTCCGGAAGACACACCCCGAGGGAGGGTTGATGGCGCTAGGTATGTCTCCGCTCAGGACCGTCCGCTGACGTCGATGTCCCGGCTCGGGCACGGGAATGGCTGAGAGCAGCGCTTCCGTGTAGGGATGATTGGGATCGTCGTACAGAGTGCTGGAGGGAGCGATTTCCATGATCTTGCCAAGGTACATCACGGCCACCCGGTCACAGATGTGCTCTACAACCGCCAGGTCATGGGCAATGAAGAGCATGGTAAGGTCGAGCTGGTCCTTGAGATCGCTCAGGAGGTTGATGACCTGGGCCTGGATTGAGACATCGAGGGCTGAGACCGGCTCATCCGCAACCAGAAAATCGGGGTTCACCGCTAAAGCCCGGGCGATCCCGACTCTCTGGCGCTGTCCTCCGGAGAACTCGTGAGGGAACCGGTCCAGTTGGTCTGGGGAGAGCCCTACCTGCTCAATGAGCTCGACCGCACGTTCACGTCTGCTTTCTGGTGTGCCGATACGGTGGAGTGCCAGAGCATGTCCGATTACCGTCCGAACCTTCTCCCGGGGATTCAGGCTGGCGTAGGGATCCTGGAAGATGATCTGCATCCGCTTCCGGAAGCGGCGCATTTCTCTCTTGGGGAGCTCAAGGATGTTGGTGCCGTCGAAGATCACCTTACCCGCGGTGGCCTCCTCGAGACGGAGGACCAGCCGTCCTATCGTGGTCTTCCCGGAGCCACTCTCTCCCACAAGCCCGAGAACCTCTCCACGCCGCACAGTAAAAGAGACGCCATTCACGGCCTGGACGTAATTGACCACCCGATTCAGCGCTCCCCCTCGGATGGGGAACCGCTTCACAAGGCTCTCTGCGTGGAGCAGGTCGTCCGTCACGAGGCGGTCTCCGTAGCCAAATCCAGTTCCCGCCAGCGCATGCAGCGCACTTCGTGCCTGTCAGAGATTAACTCCAGTTGTGGTCGCGTCTTCACGCACTCAGGCTGGGCGTGGGGGCAACGGGTAGAAAACCGGCACCCTGATGGTAGCTCTGACAGGGATGGAACCTGCCCTGGAATGGTTCGGAGGCGCTTTTCTCCTCGCGAGCCTCCGAGACGGGGAATCGATTCGATAAGGCCGGCCGTGTAGGGCATTCTAGGGTGAGTGAAGATCTCTGCCACCGGGCCGGTCTCCACCACTTGCCCGGCGTACATCACCACCACCCTCTGTGCCATCTGGGCGACGACGCCCAGGTCATGAGTAATGAAAATGATGGCCATCCCAAGCGCGTCCTGGAGCTCCTCCATGAGATCAAGGATTTGGGCCTGGATCGTAACGTCGAGTGCAGTCGTGGGTTCGTCGGCAATAAGGAGACTCGGACGACAGGCCAGCGCCATTGCGATCATGGCGCGCTGGCGCATGCCTCCAGACATCTCGTGAGGATAGTTGTCGACGCGACGCGCTGGCTCCGAGATGCCAACGGTGTCCAGCATCGAGATGGCCCGCTCCCGAGCCTCCGGACCAGAGAGTCCTTCATGTTGGATCAGTACTTCGGCGATCTGAGTGCCCACGGTGTGAACCGGATTCAGGCTGGTCATCGGCTCCTGAAAGATCATCCCGATTTCCTTGCCCCGAATGGTTCGTATCTCCTCCTCGGGAAGTTGGGTTAGATCCCGGTTCCGGAAGTGGATTGATCCCCCGGTGATCCTACCGACCCTTTGCGGGAGAAGGCGCATAATGGAGAGGGCAGTCACTGACTTTCCGGATCCGCTCTCACCCACGATGGCGAGTGTCTCGCCTGGGGTCACGGAAAATCCCACCCCGTCCACCGCGACCAATGGGGCACGTCCACCAAGGATGAAACTGGTCTGGAGGTCACGTACCTCCAGCAGCGGCGGAGTGCTCACTTGACCTCTCCTCCGGGGACGGATCTCATGAAGATCACTTCTGACCGAGTTCTTCGAGTGCCTCTGCTACGCCATCGAGGTGGGTGAGGTGCATCGATGCGTAGTTGGGAGCCAAGACCACCCCATGCCCACCGGCTCGATAGGTTGCCAGGACTGAGCGGTATACGATGTCTCGCGAGCACTTAGCGGTCTCGGGCAGAGTCCGTGGGGCGTCCACCCCGATACCCATGTACACCTTCGCCTTTCCGTCAACGCCCCGCAGGGCATCTGCGCACTGTCCATGGACGTAGGTGTCCGGATCCATTCCGGTAGCCACCAGTTCATCGAACGGCGCTTCGTTTAGGCCCAGGATACGGAACAGTGCACGGGTGGCTTCATCGGGCTCGAAGTCCCGCAGGATCGTTGTACGAAAGAACGAGAGTTCTCTGGACCAGACTTCACCCGCCTGATGTTGGTAGGTAATGGGTTTCAGAAAGTCGGCGTAGAGTGTTTGTTCGGCCCATGGCCACTGAGCGCGCCGGATCGGGTTGAAATGATTTCGGTTCCACACATTCAGCCCAAACGGAAGTTCCGGCTTGCACCACTTCACCAACCCGTACAGCTCCCGGTCCAGGTCCTTATTCCTCTCGAGCCAGAACTTCTCCCATACGAGGGCTTCAGGGTTGTCCAAGAGCACACGAAGGAAGGTGATGAGCGGACCGTCAGGGAACTGTTTACCGGCCGCCGCCTCCTGCATGAAATCGTATAGGCGGAGAAGAGCCTCCCGGCACCCCTCCACGTCGATTCCTCGTTCCACAGCTTCCTTGCGTGCCGGTTCAGAAAAATCACCTGGGGCGCCTCCTCGAATCAGCGTATCGAGGGGCGAGTTCCGCTCATTACACCACATGACTCCGTCAATGGGGTGATTCCGTACCTGGTCCTCGATCATCGAGTGTATCCATCTTCGGTAACCCGGATTCGAGGTTGAAGGGTCACCACTCAGGCGACCGAAGAGGTCGACCTCCATGGCTTGAGCCAGGGTCGGGATCTCCACATTTCCGGCTGAACCATGCCCGGCGTACTTGAAAAAGGGTTCCATCAACTCGATGTAGACCTTCATCCCTCTCTCGTGTGCCGCGGGGACCACCATCTTCAGGATGTCGCGCCCACTGAACTCGGGATCACGGCTCCGGAAGTCGGCCATGAACGTATCGGTGTAGTACCGGGGGTCCGGGTCGAAGTAGGCACCTCCGCGCATCTGGTAGGGTTCCGGGACTCCGTGATCCGGCCACCCGTCGAGTTCGTGGCTGATCGAACGACCCGACTTGAGTCCCAGCCAACTCACCGTACCGAGCATCAAGACGTTGATTCCCACTCGGTTCTTAAGGGTGTCCAAGACCGTATCCACTCCCTCGTCCACGAAGCTTATGGGACTGATTTGGATACCGACGAAGCGATCCTCGGATTCTGGCGTGGTCATGTCACAGATCGAGCGTTAGAGGTGAAGGAAGCGATGCGTTCCATGGCTTCCTGGATCAGTGGTAGCGGCTGGAGATAGCTGATACGGATGTAGTCGGTGCTGGTGTCCCCGAACATGGTACCAGGGAAGAGCATCACGCCTGTTTCTTGAAGGAGTCGCTCACAGAACAGCGGGGATGGGAGTCCGGATGATGAAATGTTCGTGTAGATGTAGAAGGCGCCCCCGGGATGACCGTAGCTGAAGCCGGCCTTGCTCAGGGCTGGCATGAGCCAGGCCCGACGTTCGGCGTACTCCTCGATCATCGCATCGACAGGTTCCTGCGGGCCGGTGAGTGCGGCCAAGGCTGCGTATTGGCTGATGGTGCACGTGTTGATGGAGAGAGTGTGCCGAGGTTCGATCAACATCGACACCAGTTCCGCGGGGGCAGCGAGGTACCCGACCCGCCACCCTGTCATGGAGTAGGTCTTGGAGAAGCCATTGAGGGTGACAGTCCGCTCCCGTAGCCCTGGCAACGTTGCGATGGAGAGATGTTCGTTCGGTGCGTAAATCATCCTTCCGTAGATCTCATCGGCTACGATGATGAGGTCGTGTTCGATGGCCAATTCGGCAATGGCACGTATGGCTTCTGGAGGTGTCACGGCCCCGGTGGGATTGTTGGGAGAGACTAGGACGAACATCCGGGTGTGGGGGGTAATGCGTTTCTCGATTTCCACCACATCCAGCGCGAAGTCGTCCCGCTCGAAAGTGGGGACCGGGATGGGTGTGCCTCCGCAGAGGCCAACCGCCGTGTCGTAGGTGGTGAAGCGGGGGCTCGTGATGAGGACCTCGTCGCCGGGAGAACAGAGCCCGAGCATAGTGAGCATGATGGCTTCCTGGGCTCCGGCTGTCACCACGACCTCGTCTGCACCATAGTCGAGTCCATACCGGACTCTGAGATTGTCCGCGATGGCCTCTCGCAGTGCCGGGATCCCGGTGGGTCCGGTGTAGTGGTGGTGGTTCGCATCGAGAGCGGCTTTTGCGGCCTCCACGATATGTGCGGGCGTGTGGAAGTCCGGGTCCCCACGGCCCAGGGCGATGACATCAGTTAGGCCAGCAGCGATGTCGAGCATCCGGGTGCGGAAAGCCCCGTCTTCCTCGACGATGCGCGGGGCCAGGCGGGAGGCTAAGAGGCTCAACCGTGCATCCTCCGTCCGCCCACAAACGTTGTCGTCACCTGCTCCAGAGCGCCAAGGTCTTCGTCGGGACGGCCGTCTACCACGATAAGGTCGGCGGCCTTGCCTACCTCCAGCGTACCGACAACGTCCTCCATCCTCGAAACCCTCGCCGCCCGGATGGTGATCGACGCGAGGGCGTCCATATTGTCGGTGCACACCCCAGTTTTCACCATGAAGGCGAGCTCGGGTGCGATCACGTCGTGCTCAACCGCCGGGCTTCCTGCGTCTGTTCCAAAGACGATCGGGACTCCTGCTCGGGCAGCCCTCACCAGCCCCTCGTAGCGTTCTGGGTTGGCCACGGCCTTCTTCCGCTCCTCGATCTTCCATTCCGGGATCCCAAATCGGCGAGCGATCTCAGGTTGGCTCTGTTGCACCAGGGGCGCGAAGGTGGTGACCACCGGGATCTCCTTCTCGACCAGAAGTGCGACGGTGGCGTCCGACATCGAACCGCCATGTTCGATGCAGTCCACCCCGAAGAGTGCAACCCGCTCGATGCAGGCGTCGTAGGTAGCGTGTGCGGTGATGGGAAGGCCGTTTCGGTGAGCCTCGTCGATGACCGCTCGTAGCTCCTCGTCAGTGAACTCTAGGGTGTCATGGCAGGCCATGATTTTGATGAGATCAGCGCCTCCCCGCACCTGTTCCCGGACCGCCCGCCGCATCTCGTCCGCGCCGCTGGCCTCCCGACAGACCCAATAGGTGTGCCCTCCCGTCTGGATGATGGCTGCCCCACAGACCTTCAGCCTCGGTCCCGGAAAGATTCCCTGTTCCACCGCTTGTTTGGAAAAGAGGTTCATCTCGTGGAACCCGAGGTCCCGGACCATGGTGACTCCCGCACGCAGGCTCTTGAGCATGTTTCCGGCAGCTTTGAAGGCCGAGATGGGGCTCGGGTCGTCCATGGATTGGCGAGCCAGATCATGAATCCCATCCCAGTTGAGGTGTGCGTGACTGTTGATGAGCCCCGGCATGAGGGTCCCACCGGTTTCTTCGACCGACGCCGAGCCCACGTTCAGGTCGGTCCGTGGACCCAGCGCCACGATCTTTCCCTCCTTCAACTCCACGAAACCGTTTTCGATGACTTCTCCCGCCATGGTTAAGATCCGTCCCGTCAGCACAAGGTGCGGGGTGGGAAGGTCGAACATGGGCTTGGTGATTTTCTGATATCGCCAGGCAGCGGGTTCGGGCATGCTCTAACTCCTCAGCAGGGAAGGATACGGCTCTCGAAAGGGTGGTCTGTCTGGAAGCGGCTCGCTAGATCCACCCCATCCGGGCCCACCACAAGCGTGTCGATGGTACGCCATCCGTCCACGCCGGGACGGTACACCCCGGGCTCGCAGGAGAATACCATTCCAGGGGTGGTGGGGGTGGAGTCACCAGGGGCGAGCCACGGGGCTTCGTGCCCTTCGACGCCCATCCCGTGGCCGATCCGATGGCGGATGGCATCCGCCAGTCCTGCATTCCGTATGACATCCAGGGCGGCTTCGTTCACCTGGGAGCAGGGCCACCCGCATTCGAGGGCGTGCACTGTGGCAGCGCCCGCTTGGGCCATCGCCTCCATGACCCGGAGTTGCTCGAGGCTCATCTCTCCTAGGACGAGAGTCGCACCACTCTCGGCATGGTATCCGCCCAGGCTACACCCGATTCCGGCCACGATGGGCTCGCCAGGTAGAGGGTGACGGGCCGTTACGGTACCGTGGGGCAGGGCAGCCCGGGGGCCGGAGTGGATGGAGGCTGTGATCTTTATCCGTGTTCCCTGGAACGCATTACCGTGAGTGGCTAAGAGAACCTCTCCGACGTGCCCAGTGCAGTCAGTCAGCAGGTCCTGCTCCGTCCCGCCCTGTCTGATGATGTCTCCCCCCACCGCCAACAGTCGTTCGAGGACAAGGTCCGCGAAGCGGGCTGCCTCCCGGATCAAAACAAGCTCAACTGCTCCCTTCACAGTGCGTTCGGGTTTGGCATGGTCGACAAGGTCCAGTCGCTCGAGCTTCGCGCGGGCTTCCGCTAAGAGTTCGGCCCCAAGTGTGTCCACGGCCATCCGCCGGGCACCCGCCTCCTCGATCATCCAAAGGACGGGAGGCCGCTCACCTGGGAATTCCTGGTAGGTCCGGACCTTGACCCCGGGGATGTCCATGGCATTCTCCAGTTCTAGGTGCGGCACCAGTAGGAGCGCCTCGTCGTCGACCGGGAGCCAAAGTCCCATGGGGCGCTCGTTTACGGAAAAGTTCCAACCTGTAGCGTAGGTCAGATTCCCGGATCCGAGCAGCAGCAGGCCGTCCAGCCCTCCTGCTTGGGCTCTCTCCCGGAGTCGCCGCCGGACCTCTTCCCGGAAGCAGGGCGGGAGGGGCTTCAAAGCGTGTCGTCCTCCCATGGTCCTATGACGGTGATTTCGGCTCCGACGCCCAACTCCGTGCCCAGCGCTCGAAGGTCTTCCAACACCGCATTCTCTAGAGGGATTCCCACTACCGATTTTCGGGCTACCCTCCGTGCTTCCTGCTCACCGGGGATGAGGACCTCGGTGAATCCAGGCCGGAGGGCCCTGGACTTCACCATGTCCGTGAAGTCGTCCATCCTCTGGCGGAACTCGTCGAGCGACATGAACCACTCGATGTCGATAGCGATGAGTGTGTGGCTCACATCCCATTTTTCCGGGTCAGCGTACGGGGTGAGTCCGTAACCTCCACCTCCGATGACACCGGTCAGGACGTCGGTCATAAAGGCCAAGCCGTATCCCTTGTAACGCCCGATTCCTAGAAGGGCCCCAGCCATCGCGGCATCTGGATCGTCCGTCTCCTCTCCCTCGGGGGTCAGTGCCCAGTCCAGCGGCATCAGGCGTCCCTCGTCCGCATGCCAGCGCATCATTCCTTTGCCCGCGGTCGTAAGGGCGATATCGAGGACCGCGGGGAACCCAAGCCCCGTTGGTGCGGCGATCCCCCACGGGTTTGTGCCAACGGCGCCTTCCCGGGCACCCCACGGGGCCATCTCGGGTCCGGCATTGGTGAAGGCGATCCCGATACACCCTGCCTCCGCGGCCAGACAAGCATGTACGGCGCTTGAGCCAAAGTGGGTGGAATTCCGAACCACTACCTGTCCGATGCCACAGACCTTCGCTTTCTTGATGGCCAACTGCATGGCTCGGGCTGCTGCCACCGTACCGAGTCCGTTATGGGCGTCGACCAGCGCCAAGGCCGGGCTCTCTTTCACAACTTCCCAGCGGGCACCCGGGTCGAAGAGACCCTGGCTGAACCGCTTCTGATAGCGCCTCAATTTCTTTACCCCTTGGCCGTGGCCGGGGTGGAAGCGGAGCTCAGAGAAGATGAGGGCATCACCGAAGATATCGGCGTCCTCTCTGGATAGTCCCATGGCTTGGAGGACCTCCACCACGAAGACCCTGAGGCTCTCCCGGGTGACGGCGGTCATTGGAATCAAGCGTTAGTCCTCCATGCCCAGGAGTTGGACTAGGTTGGTGTCGGCGGACTCAAAGCTCCCGAGTTGCCCCGCAGGGGCTGTCATGAGGATGGCAATGCCAGGGCCGTAGCCGGCTCGAGGACCGTCGGTGGAGGCCACCACTCCGATCGCCCGTGCGCCCCGTAGGTATCCATGGTTGTAGCGGCTGTCCGTGTCTTCCAGGGCCACTAGGTCCCCCAGTCGCAGCCGATCCAGATCCAGCTCCCGCAGGAGTTTCCGGTCAGTGGACTGCATGTGGAGGCTTCCTCCCTCGGAGGTCAGCCCGAGGCCGGCTCCCACCAGGTGTGCGGGGATCTGAGCGGTGACTCCGAAGGCTACCTGTCCCTCACCTTCTTCAGCATGGAGGGAGGCCAGAAGTCCCGCCGAGATTCCCTTGAGGGATACGTCTGGGTGATCTGTGAGGCTCAGCCCCACCCCCTCGGCCCGGACCAAGACTTGGTCCCCCACGGCCATACGGCTTCGGGCCTCGTGAGGGATGTGCACGATCACTTGTTCCGAAAATCGTCCCGACTTTCCTGTGACCACTCCTGCGGTTCCTGCCGCCTCACCGGTCATCACACGGCCCCGGTTGCCTACGCAGGCGAAGACGTTCAGCCCTCGGTTCAAGTTGTCGTCTGCCTGGCCTATGCTCACCCCGGGGTGGATGCAATCCGCGGCCCAACCGAAGGCCCGATCCCCTACGGACACATTGTAGACGATCCCCCCATACGTTGGGAGCAAGAAGGGGGTGCCGTCCGCAGTGAGCCGATATGGTTCGGAGGGAAGACCCGGAAAGCCGGGGTGTGCGACTGCTCCGGCAACAGACACGGCGACGAGATCGGACTCGTTGGTGGCGAGGGTGTTCCGTTGGTTCATGCCATTCCTCGGATACCGAGTGTATGGGCAATGTTAGCGGTGGGGTCCATATGGAAGTCCAGGAGGTGGGCCGGCCCGGTGATCAGCGTGAGGGCCCCGGGGCCGTGGCCGGTCATCACCGAGTCGCCGTGGATGCAGAGGCAGACGGCCACCCACCCATCGCGATAAGAGCGCCCAAATCGATGGTCGACGTTCCGGATGCCGATCAGATCCCCCAGGCGCATCTGGTCGATCCCCAGCTCAGCCATCAGGCACCGGTCTCCGGACATGAGGTCCTGGTCTACGAACTCAGCGTTGAGCTCGGCCCCCGAGCCCATGATTCGGGGCGGAAGCTCCATGGCAGCTGGGCAACTCACCCGTCCGCCCTCCACTCGGAGTCCGAGGGCTCGAGCAAGAGCGGGGCTCATCTTTTTGAACTCGATGTCGGGATGACTTTCCAGCCTCAGTCCACGACCTTGAGTCCGGATCTGGATAGTATCCCCGACGGTCATCTCGTCCACCACGTCCGGGGGAAAGTCCACTAGGAGACGGGCATGTTCGCCGGTAACCACACCCTTGGCCCCTTTTGCCAGCCCGGTTACCACTTCGGCCTCATTGCCAATACAGGTCAGGTAATGCAGAGCGTAGTCGGCTTGCTCGTTCGCATTGGCGATGGAGACACCTGGCTCCACGTGGTCCCCGGCCCAACCGAATGCACGATCCCCGACTCGTGCGCTGTACGTGATCCCGTACATCCCCGGCAGGACTTTGCCGACCCCGTCAGGCCAATGGACATATCCACCTCGACGCAGAGCCGGCTGGCTTATCTGCCCCGTCACCGCCATCTCGACGAGGTCGTCAAAGTTCCACTGAAAGTCTTCGTTCATGAGCCTCCCGGGCTAAAAAGACCAGTTTCATGGGTGGTGCTGAGGGTGCTCTGGCACGTGCTTGACAGCCCTGCTCGACGGAGGCCACGTTGCGCTCTCGCCTGTCGACAATCTACAGACTACCGTGCCCCCGGGCCCGGTGCAAACCCGTAACTCCGACGGGCTTTAAGAGGCCAAACGCATGGGATACAGCGCTTTTCTAGAGCGCATGGGGGAGGTTAATGACCTCCTCAACGCTAAGTCGATCCTCAGTTGGGATGCGAAGACCATGATGCCTCCCGGGGGAGCGGACACACGGGCGAAGCAGTTGGCCACCCTGACCGTCGTGGCCCGGGACCACCTCGTGGCAGACGAGACCCGGCGGCTTCTGGAGCAGGCCGAAGCGGAGACCGCTAACCTCGCTTCGGACAGCATGGAACGGACGATCTGCGGACAGGTGCGGAATGCGATCGAGTATCACCTCCGGATTCCTACATCCCTGGTACACAAGCGGGCCGAGGTAGGCTCTATGGGACAGCACATCTGGGCGAAGGCCAGGGCAGAGAGCGATTTCGCTTCCTTCGCGACGGTACTCGAGGAGACCATTGTACTGAACCAGGAGATGGCAGAGTGCATAGGATATGAGGAGCATCCGTATGATGCCCTCATGTACCGCTTCGAGCCCGGCGAGACGATGAGATCACTGCAGCCCCTTTTCGCGTTGCTCCGGGAGGCACTCCTTCCCCTGGTGAGGGCCATCGGCGAGAAGGAGTCGCCCCGCGTAGATTTCCTCAAACGGTCCTTCCCCGTGGAGGCACAGCTCGCCTTCGCCCTCAAGATGGCAAGTAAGTTGGGGTACGAGACCGATCGGGGACGTTTGGATCTTACTGTGCACCCTTTTGAGGTTTCCTTCACACGAAACGACGTCCGCATCACCACCCGGGTCAACGACAAGTGGATGCCGAAGAGTCTCTTCGGCACGCTTCACGAAACAGGGCACGCGCTCTACGAACAATTCTGTGATCCGGCCTACACGCGTACCCCTCTGGCTACTGATCTAGTTGGTCTGTATGCAGTGGGTGGAGTGAGCTTCGGGGCCCACGAGAGTCAGTCCCGCCTCTTCGAGAACTACGTTGGTCGGAGTCGTGAGTTCTGGGAGTTGAACTACGGGGAGCTGCAGGCCACCTTCCCGGAACAGCTCGGAGGGATTAATACCGAGACTTTTTGGCGGGCAATTAACCGGGTGGAGCCGGGGCTGATCCGGGTAGAGTCCGACGAACTGACCTACGACTTCCATATCATGCTCCGGGTGGAGATCGAGGCGGCCCTCATCGACGGAAGCCTGAAGGTGCCGGAGCTCCCGGAGGTTTGGAACGCAAAGGTTAAGGAATACCTGGGACTGGACGTTCCGAACGACCGGCTCGGGGTACTCCAAGACGTTCACTGGTCGTCGGGGCAGGTAGGAACCTTCTGCAACTACACGATCGGCAACGTGATGGCAGGTCAGCTTTTCGCATCCGCGACGGAGGACGGCAGGGTCCGAGATGGGTTGGCCACAGCGGATTACCTACCGTTACGGGAGTGGATGACCGAACATGTCCACCGACACGGCCGCCGCTACACTCGGGACCAACTCCTGGAGAAAGCTACCAGCCGCACACTCGATCCGACTTTCTATATTGAACACCTCACCCAGAAGTATTCGGACATCTACGGGATCTAAATCCTCCATGCCAAACGGCCGTAACCGTCTTGCCCGACGCGTTAAGCTGACGGACAAGCACATCGTGACCCGGATGATGGATATCGCCGCGGGATTACCTGATGTAATTAAGCTCGGGAGAGGGGATCCCGACCTCGACACGCCAGAACACATCATTCGGGCGGGTCAGGAGGCCTTGGCTTCGGGGGCGACGCACTACACCCACCCTATGGGACTTTTTGAGCTTCGCCAAGCGATCGCGGACAACATTGCGACCCATGGTGGTGCCCGGTACGAGCCGGAAGACATCGTTGTCACTCCGGGTGGGCAACAGGCGATGTTCATCATCGCATTGGGGCTACTGGATCCGGGTGACGAGTTGCTCATTCCGTGTCCGGGCTACAACCCCTACCTCCAAGCGGCCGAACTCACCGAGGCCACACTCGTGAGCATCAGGACGACGATGGCGACGAATTTCACCCTCACGGCGGAGTTGGTTCGCGAGCACGTCACGCCACGCTCGAAGGTTCTGATCCTCATCAACCCCGGTAATCCGACTGGAACCGTGATCCCACCGGACGAGGTAGCCCGGATCTGTAAGGTTGCGCGGGAACACGATCTAATCGTCGTCTCCGACGAGATTTATGCCCGTCTCACGTACGACGATCATCATGCGCAGCCAGTCTCCATACTCCCAGGCATGCAGGAACGCACGATCACTCTCTCGGGAGTGTCGAAGGCCTATGCCATGACGGGGTGGCGGGTGGGCTACTTCGCTGGTCCCTCCGACCTCATGCCCGCCCTAGCCGAGATCCACCACGCCTTCGCCATCTCCACCGCCGCAGTGAGCCAACACGCAGCGCTTGCTGCCCTCACAGGACCGCAGGGGTGCGTAGAGGAGATACGTTGCACATTTGACGAGCGAAGGCGGGTGCTCTGCGACGGTCTCACCGAAATGGGGATCCCGTTCGCCAAACCCCAAGGTGCCTTTTATGTCTACGCCAAGGTCGCAGAGACCGGAGTCAAAGCCACAGAGTTCTGCGAGCGACTCCTTCGGGAGGGGCGGGTCATGATCTTCCCGGGAAGGATCTACGGGGACTACACGGACAATTACGCGCGCCTGTCCATGACCCAGTCTGTCCCTCGCATTCAAGAGGCATTGGCCCGTATGGACGCTGTGGTCGCGGCCATCCACCAGGAACACTCCGTGGCATAGAACCCCCAAGCACGAGATCAGACCATGAAATCAGACAATCCGAATGTTCGCGGGATTAAGCACATGGCGTTCGCCGTGCGAGATGCGGAGAAGGCTCTGGGCGCATATGCACGCTTCCTCCACGTTCCTGCCGAGACGGAGATCAACGTGTATCCCAAATCGAAGAACCGGGTCGCGCTCTTCTACCTCGGGGGGATCGAGTACCAGCTCTGCGAGTCCATGGAACCGGATGGAAGGTTTGCTAAGTGGATCAATGAACGGGGTGCCGAGGGGCTGCACCACATATGCTACGAGGTGGACGACATCGATGTGGCTCTGGCCCACGCACAGGCTGAGGGGGCCAATCTTCGGATCTGCCAGGCATGTGAGCTTCATGGCTCTCACCCTCATCCCGAGGGATGGGTCGCCTTCCTCGACGACGAGGCGGGTGGCATCGAGATTGAGTTCATGCAGGTCTACACGCCGGAGCAGTTGAAAGAGTACGAAGACTTTAGGGGGATTTGAGATGACATCTGCCGGCACCGGGATCCGGGACTGAGATGGAGAGCCAACGCGACTTCGTGGGCTACGCAGACCACCCTCCGGATATCCGTTGGCCTGGGGGCGAGCGACTGGCTGTCAACTTCGTGCTGAATTATGAAGAAGGTTCAGAGTACTCTCTTGAGGACGGGGATAGTTGCTCTGACGCCACCCTCACCGAGGTCGCGCAGCCTAGGGTTCCGCGCGGGGACCGGGACCTCGGGGCTGAAAGTATGTTCGAATACGGGAGCCGCGTCGGGTTCTGGCGGATCTGCCGGCTCTTCAGGGACAGGGGACTCCCGCTCACGGTCTTCGCCTCGGCTTTGGCACTGGAACGGAATCCCGCTGCCGCTCAGGCGGTCGCCGACAGCAATTGGGACGTCGTGTGCCACGGCAGGCGCTGGATTGAGCACTACCTCCTCGACGAGGCTACAGAGCGAGACGAGATCGCTCGGGCGTTTGACTCAATCCATCGACTGGTCGGCCGTCCCCCCGAAGGATGGTACTGCCGCTACGCACCGTCTCCCGTCACTAGGAAGCTTCTCGTCGAGCACGGTGGCTTCACGTACGACAGCGACGCCTATAATGATGAGCTCCCTTACTGGGTTCAGATAGAGAATCGACCCCACCTAGTCGTTCCGTACTCCCTGGTGACCAACGACGCGAAGCTCGTGGGCGCTCCTCTGGTGACGGGGCGGTCTTTTGGGGAATTCCTCATTGATTCCTTCGACGAACTCGTCTCGGAGGCCACGGTGCACCCCCGGATGATGTCGGTGGGGATGCACGCTCGGATCCTTGGACACCCCGGACGGATCCGGGGTCTCCATGCTTTTCTCGCCCACATCCAGGATCGGGATGACGTCTGGGTCTGTCGCCGCGGGGACCTCGCTGCCCACTGGCGCGCTATAGTCCCTCCTAGGGAGATCCCTGCGTGACCGTGAAGCTTCAGGATCCAGATCCTAGTGCGTTCGCACCGTTTGGCGTATTCCTCGAGCCGCCGGCTGGAGTAGGCGATCGATCGATGTTCGGTGAATGGCTGGAGCCCGTGCCGGGGCTGTCATACCAGTGTCACCTGAATCGGGTGGCTCCATCGACTCTCCCCCTGACCGTGAAACAGGTGGAGTGCCACCCCCATGCCGCCCAACTCTTTCTCCCGATGGGGGTATCCCACTACCTCGTGACCGTGATGCCTTCTAATGCAGCGGGGTCCCCTGACAGCGCGCATGCTTTGGCCTTCGTCGTTCCGGGTACGCTGGGAGTGGTCTACCATCCGGGGACATGGCATGCAGGTATCGCCGTGCTGGATGCTGAGGCAAGCTTCGCTGTCCTGATGTGGCGAGGCGAGGAGGACGATGACGTCTTTGCTGCCATTCCTCCGATAGAGCTGCAGCCTGAGCATACCGAAACCCTTTCGGACTTCGGTCCCGCGATCATCACCAAGTACCCGAAATGAAAAGAAGACAGGTTCTGGTCACTGGGGCAGGGGGCTTCGTGGGGAGAGCTGTGGCGCTGGGTTTTGCTGACCTCGGCTGGGGGGTTATCGGACTGGACCGTACATTCGACGAGAGTTGGGAGCGTGACGGCATGCGTTCCTCAACTGCCGAGTTGTCTGAGGGAGTACCCTCGGATGTACCCGACGTGGATCTGGTCGTGCACTCCGCTTGGGTAACCACGGACCCGGCGATGCTCGGGGTCACTACAGCGGAGTATATTGCGCTTAACACCCGCCCTCTGCTGACGATGTTAGAGTATGCTAGATGCACCTCCCCGGCCGCCTTCGTATTCCTGAGTTCCTCTGGGGTCTTCACGGCCACAGACGCGACTGAGGGACTGAAAGATACCTATTCACCTACAGGTACGTCTCCTTACGCAGCTGCGAAGCGGGCAGGGGAGGCGTTGGCCCTATCAGCACTCGACTCGCAGACAGAGGTCCACGTGGTCCGTCTCGGCTACCTCTTCGGTCCTGATGAGATAGCTCGACCCAGCCGAGTAGGCGTGTCCCTGGTGGTCCGATCGTATGATCCTCTGAGGGAATGGACGTTCACTTCCGACCTTGCAGTGGCGCTGGAGCAGGTGGTGGATGGTCCGTCAGCAGGGCACCCGGTCCATCTGGGGAGTACCCACGTGAGTAGGGATAGCGCATTCGCTGCCCTCATCGCCTCTGAACTTCCTGGCACAGAACCGGTCACTGTCCCGGCCGAAGGACCAGTGAAGCCACCGATGGTCCCTAGCGACATTCCTGCCCTTCGTGACTTCGCCTGGACCGACCTGACCACCGGCCTACGGGCTCTCTTGGCTGCTGAGGTCGTGGCATGACTCAGCTCCGGTTTATCCTCGTGGGGATGGGCGCCCGGTCCCGTGTCTGGCGGAGGGTGCTGGAGGAGCGCTCAGACTGCCGTCTGGTGGGGTTGGTAGAGACCGATCCGGAGCGGCTTGCTGAGGCTGTGGCTGAAACGCCCGGTGCTATGGAAGGACCTTCCCTCGACGAGGTAGCTTCCGGCGTTGAAGCTGATGTAGCGCTCCTGTGCACTCCGCCGAGTAGCCGGCACTCTCAGGTCGCCGCCGCATGTGCCGCCGGCCTTGGCATTCTGGCTGAGAAACCACTTGCGGACACGTTTGCAGAGGCTGAGTCCCATGTCGCTATAGCGAAGGAGGCCGGAGTCCCGCTTGCCGTTGGGCTCAACTTCCGCTACCTCGCAGTCACCCGGGCGCTGAAGGCCCTTTTTTCCTTGGACCGGCTGGGCCCGCCGGAGTTCGGCCGATTCACCTACGAACGGTGGCGCGACGGGCGGTTACCTCACCTGAACAAGTACCCCATGTCGATGAAACAGCCCATGCTCTGGGAGCAGTCCGTCCACCACTTCGATCTCATGCGGTTCGTGTATGGTGCAGAGCCGGTTCGCATCTCCGCCCGAACCTTCAACCCGTCGTGGTCTATGTACGAGGGCGATGCCAATGTGGGGGCGCTCATCACCTTCACTGGGGGACTAGAGGTCACCTACCAGGGAACATGGGCTGGAAACTGGAGGAACATGGGCTTCGAATGGCGAACCGAGTGTCGCCAAGGGATTGCTCTGCAGGAGGAGATGTTCGGAGCTCTGAGCTATGCGCTCAGGGACGATCCGGAACTGACTCCGGTCAAACTTCCCGAGAGTGAACCGTGGGTGGACGACGCCCGTGCTCTTCTCGCGGACTTTGTCAACCACTTCCAGGAGGGTGCCCCCCTCCCGTGTCCAGGGACCGATCACCTGAAGTCTCTTCGCATGGTGGACGCCTGTATTCGATCTTCCGATGGCGAGGAGACTATAAGTTTTTGTGAAGAGGAACGGTGACCTCCCGGTGAACCTTCGAGACCTAGTGGCCCGCACCGGTGCCGTCGGACTGCTCGCAGTGATCATCATGGTCACTGCATGCTCACAGCAGACTGAGGACGCCATCGTTGTAGGGCTCAGCGCCGATATCACTACCTTCGAGCCGGGGATGATCTCAAGTAGGGATAACGCGAACATCGCCAGGCATATCTTTGCCGGCCTCTTCTCATTGACGTCTGAAGGGGATCACGTTCCAGACCTCGCGCACACCCTGGAAATTTCTGAGGATGGTAGAAGCTACGTTTACACGTTGCGGGATGGCCTGACCTGCCATGATGGTGAAGCCCTCACGGCCGAGGATGTGGCGTACACCTTCAGTCGGATCGCGGACCCCGAGAACAGGTTTACAGGGAACTCTCCGGGTTTCGTATTCACGTCCATCGGCTTTCAGGATGCGGTGGCACTGGACGACCTCCGGGTGCAGATCAACCTCGCCCGGAAGAACCCTATCGCATTCGGTCTCATCACCGAGATCTACATCCACTGCAAGGACGCCTACGAGGGGATGACCCTCGACGAGGCGGCTTCCAATCCGATCGGGTCGGGTTCGTATCGGTTGGTTTCCTGGACCCGGGGGTCAGAGGTGGTGCTGGAGAAGACACGGGAGCCAGGCAACTTCCAGAGGATCGTGTGGCGGATCATTCCCGAGGCGTCCACCCGAACGGCAGAGCTCATCGCAGGGAATGTGGACATCATTACCAATGTGGTTCCGGATCAGATAGAGGCGATTGATGGCTCGGGCCGTGCAGAGGTGCAGGTGGTGTCGGGGACCCGGCGGATGTACCTCGGCTTCAGTTTGTCCGAAGGCTCCCGTCAGATGCCGGGAGGGGAAGCGATCCAGGACCCTCGGGTCCGGAGAGCACTTCAGTACGCCGTTGACGTCCCCACCATCTGCCGCCAACTCCTAAGTGTTGAGTGCGATCGTGCCACCGGCTTGGTGAATCCACCAAATGATCATCCCGATCTGACCCCCTATCCGTTCGACCCCTCGATTGCGGAGGCACTCCTGGATGAGGCGGGTTGGTCTCGGGGGAGTGACGGGACTCGGTTTCCCATCCGCTTCCAAGCCGGGAGAGCTCGATACGTGAACGACGTCAACATCGTGCTAGCCATCAGCCAGTACCTGCAAGACGTAGGGCTTGACGTCGAGGTGGACCTCATGGAGTGGGCTTCGGTCTACACACCCCTTCTGCATGCGCGCAGCATGGGTCCTCTCTTTTTTCTCGGGACCGGTGGAGGGTTGTGGAGCCCAATCTACGACATGACCGATCTGGCAGATGTAGCCTCCAGCACCAACTATACGCATTGGGACGACGATCGTTGGTTTAGCCGCTGGACCGATCTGGCGGAGGCCGTGACGCCCGAAGAAACCCGCTCGATCATTGATGAGATGCTGCAGGTCTTCTACGACGACGGACCTTGGCTGCACCTATATTTCCAGCCGGATTTCTACGGAGTGTCAAACCGGATCAACTGGAGTGCTCGCCGCGACGAACGGGTGTTCCTTTTCGAAGCAGGACTCAAGTGATTCCTCCAGCGTTCTGAGGGGAGAGCCGACTCATGGGGTCTTACATTCTGCGAAGACTGCTTCAGAGTGTCATTGTGGTCATCGGAGTGACCTTGGTGAGCTTCCTCGCGCTCCAAGCCGGTGGTGACCCCACATATCTCTTCGTCAGTGAGCGGGCCTCCCTGGAGGAGATCGAGGCAACACGTCGGGCTCTGGGCTTCGATCGGCCCCTTCATGAGCAGTACCTGAGCTTTGTAGGCGATCTCGCTCAGGGCGACTTCGGGCAGTCCCTATCCTACCGGCAGCCTGCGATGGAAATCGTGCTTGAAGCCCTGCCTGCCACCATCGAGCTGACTCTCTTCTCAATGTTGATTGCCCTGCTTCTGGCGATCCCTCTTGGTGTTTTGGCAGCCATCCATCGCGGGACTGCGTGGGACGGATCCATCACCACTCTCGCCATGTTCGGGCAGTCGGTCCCGAACTTTTGGCTGGGGATCATGATGATTCTCTTCTTCGGGCTCTACCTGCGCTGGCTCCCCATCTCGGGACACGTCCCATTTCTCACCCCCCTGATGGAAGGGGACTTCGTCACGGCCCTCGGGAATCTACCCCGTTCGATCCTTCACCTCATCCTCCCCGGGATCGCCGTGGGGACGTACTCGCTGGCCAGGAACACACGGCTCATCCGCTCCTCCCTGCTGGAGGTGCTAGAGCAGGACTATGTCCGGACTGCCCGCTCGAAGGGGCTGCCCGAGATGCGGGTTCTTGTCCACCATGCCCTGCGCAACGCTTGGCTTCCGGTGGTAACAATCATTGGCCTGGAGTTTGGCTTCCTGCTTGGTGGGGTCGTGGTGGTAGAAACGGTCTTCAGCTATCCGGGGATCGGTCGCCTCCTGTTTGCGGCCATTAACCAGCGGGATATCCCTCTCGTGCAGGCAGGGGTCATCCTGTTGGCGGGGATCTTCATCCTCCTCAACCTCCTGGTGGATCTCATCTACGTTCGTCTCGATCCCAGGATGAAGCTGGCGGAGGGGCGTGGATGAGGGATCAACCGGCTGAAGGGATTGTTGCCACGGCCCCTCAGGAGACCGAATTCCGACGAGAGCTAGGGCGTGCCGTCCGTGTCATGGTTGAGGCCCGCTGGCCCGTCCTCGCCGTGATCATCCTTGTGACTACGGCGATTGCGGCTGCTTTCGGTCCAGTGCTGGCCCCGTTTGATCCCAACCGGCAGAATCTGGTTTTGCGTCTGGCCGATCCGATGTCCTCGGGTCCGGACGGCTCAGTCTTCTGGTTGGGATCCGATGTCCTCGGCCGGGACGTTCTTACCCGCCTCCTCTACGGGGCCCGGGTCTCCCTCTTGGTAGGGGTCGCCGCCATCGCGGTAGGGGGGACCATTGGGATTGTAGCCGGACTTCTCTCCGGATACTTCGGCGGATGGGTGGACGACCTGATCATGCGTCTGGGGGATATCCAACTCGCGTTCCCCTTCATTCTCCTAGCGATCATGTTCCTGGTGGTGTTGGGGTCCGGGATCTGGAACCTCATCCTCGTCCTGGGGGTGGGCCAGTGGGTGACCTATGCGCGTATCGTGCGGGCTGACACTCTCTCTCTGCGCGAGAAGGAGTTCGTGGAAGCGGCTCGGGCCCTGGGCGACAGTACCGCGTCTATCATCTTCCGGACGATCCTCCCCAACATCCTGGCCCCCCTCACCGTCATCGCCTCATTCAATGTGGCGAGCGTGATTCTCTCTGAGGCGGCGCTCTCCTTTCTGGGCCTCGGGGTGCCTCCCTCGGTCCCCACCTGGGGGAGCATGCTGGCCGAGAGCCGGGACACCTTAGTTGCTAACAAATGGTGGCTCGCGGTCTTCCCGGGCGTAGCCATCGTACTGACGGTGCTGAGCTTCAACATCCTAGGAGATTGGCTCCGGGATTTCCTAGACCCGCGGCTGCGGGAACGCACCTGAGGAGGAGTACATGAAGGTGGGGATCATCGGAGCGAGTTTCGCGCAAGCTGCGTACCTGCCGGCGCTTCGCCACGTTATCGGGGCTGAGGTCGTAGCTCTGGCTTCCGCGCGGATGGAGAGTGCTCGGAGTGCGGCCTCGGAGTTTGAGGTGCCGCACGTGTACGATGACTGGGAAATGATGCTACGGTCCCACAAATTCGACCTGGTTTGCATCGCGACCCCGACGTTCCTCCACGAGCCCCAGACCCTCGCGGCCATCGAGGCGGGAGCGCACATCCTCTGCGAAAAACCCACCGCCATGGATGCCGGTGAGGCAGCCCGGATGCTCGCGGCAGCAGAGGCAGCTGGACGGGTGCACATGATCGACCACGAACTCCGCTTCAACCCCAACCGCGCCCGTATCGCTGAACTCATCTCTGAGGGAGCTCTGGGGGAGATCCGGCACGTGAACATCTCCAACATCGGGAAGAGCTGGGCCGACCCTGGCGGTCGTCCGAAAGGGGATTGGTGGAGTCTTGCGGAGAGAGGAGGAGGACGACTGGGTGCCAATGGGAGCCACCAGGTAGACCTTCTGCGCTGGTGGCTAGGGGAGGTGAAGTGGGTGAGCGGGGCAGCGCCGGTCATGGTTCCGGACCGCTTGGACCCGGGTACCGGAGAGCGTTGGACGGCGACCGCAGACGACGTGGCATTCTTCACCGCTGAGATGGCGTCCGGGGCCGTGGCTCAGGTGTTCATGTCCGGAGTCGCCGCCCATGATATGGGGAACGCTACCCGAATTTTCGGTTCCCGGGGAACCATCACTCTCTCCAACGACGATGAGAAACTCCTCTTCGCCCCAGAGGGAGAGGACCTCCAAGATATCACCGTCACCGACCCCAACGCGGACCTTCCGGGAGTAAACGCTGGCATCTGGAACATCTCCGTCGTAGCCCTCATGCAGGAACTCGCCTCCGCGATCCGGGACGAGAGGAAGCCCTCTCGCGGTGCCACGTTCGCCGATGGGTTGGCAAATCAAACAGTCCTGGACGCGGTGCGGATCTCCGGTACCGAGCGGCGTTGGGTCCGGCCGGAAGAGATTCTTGCCGGTTCTTGAGGGCCAGACGATCCTGGTCACCGGCGCGGCCCGCGGGTTGGGTGCCGCCATCGCCCGGCACCTGCACGGGTTGGGCGCGCGGCTGATCCTGCTTGACCGGGACGAGGAAGGGCTGGATGACATAGGGGCTGCCTGCCCGGGAGCCACTTCTGCCGTGGTCGACCTGGCCGATTCCACGGCTACGGAGCGGGCTATCACCGAGCTGGTGACCGATCCTGTGGACACCCTAATCCACAACGCCGCGATCCTCCGGGTGGAGCCGTTAGAGGCTGTGAGCCTCGACACCTTTCAAGTGACCCTTAACGTGGGAATCCAGGCGGCCTTCCAGCTGACGAAGGCGGTCTGGTCGGGCATGAAGGAACGGGGTGGTGCACTCGTCTTCGTCTCCTCAAGATCCGGCGTCGAAGGATTCGCAGGCGAGACCGCCTACTGCGCTGGAAAGCACGCTCTGGAAGGCTTCTCGAAGTGTCTGGCTCTGGAGGGCGCATCCCACGGGATTCTGTCCGTGACCATCACACCGGGTATGTACATGCACACGCCTATGTCTGAGACCACCTATCCCCCGGAACTTCGGGAGAAATGGGTCGACCCCATCCTTCTTGCGCCGGCGTTCTCGTACCTCGCTACTCGTCCGATGCAACTGTCCGGTCAACGGCTGAACGCGTGGGACCTCTCTCAGGAGCAACCTGCACCGTGACCATGCAGCCCATCTACGACTGGATCGATGCCCACGCCGAGGAGTGTGTCCGGGACTTGCAGCGCCTAGTCCGGCAGCCCTCAATCTCCGCCGCGGGGGTGGGGCTGAGGGAGTGCGCTGCTTTAGTCCGGGATATGATGCATGAAGATGGGCTCCCGGCCGACTTTCACGAGCTGGAAGAGGGACCCCCGGTAGTCTTCGGGCACCTCGAAGCCAGCAAGCCGGCAAAGACCATCCTGTGCTACTCCCACTACGATGTACAGCCTCCTGAGCCGCTAGAGGAATGGAGCCATGGTAGCCCCTGGTCTGCTGAGATCGTCGATGGAGTCCTTTACGGGAGGGGGTCTACAGACAACAAGTCAGGGGTGCTCGCCTTCAACAAGGCCGCCAAAGCCTTCCTGCAGGTTCGGGGAGAGGTGCCGGTGAACCTCAAGTTCCTTATCGAGGGCGAGGAGGAGATCGGCTCACCCAACTTGGCCGCTTGGGCAGCCCGGAACAAAGACCTCTTGGCGGCCGACGGGATGCACTGCCTGGATGGGCCTATGGAGACAGGGACTGCTGTTCCGGACGTCTCGTTGGGGCTCAAGTCCGTGCTCTTGGTGGAACTCATAGCCCGTGGAGCAAAGATGGACGTCCACTCCCTCAACTTTCCACTGGTGGAATCCCCGGTATGGGAACTGATCTGGGCGCTAAACACCATCCTCGATCGGGATCGTCGGATTCTCATCGAGGACTGGGAGGAGGGACTCTGGCAACTCGGTCCCGAAGATGAAGCTCAACTGGCTGACAAGGCTGCCCAGGTAGACCTAGAGGCCTTGAAGGAGGAGTGGGGAATCTTCGAGTTCGCTCTCGGGAGAGACGGGGTGGACGCGATCCGGGCCCGCGCCTACGAACCAACCGCCAACATCCAGGGGATGGTTGCCGGATATACAGGCCCTGGTAGTAAGACCATCATCCCCAACGAAGCCAGGGTCCGGATGGACTTCAGGTTGATTCCCAACATTCAGCCCGCGGACGCGATCCGGAAGCTGAAGGCCCACCTGGAAAAGCACGGCTTCGGCCATATCGAAGTCGAAGCCTTCGATGGCGCCGAGCCACCCTACAAGATTTCAGTGAAGGAGGACATCAGCCAGGCGATCATTGCGGCTGCCTCTGAAGTCTACGGCGAGCTCCCGGTGGTGAATGGGGTGTCCGCCGAGGGAGCTATCCTGCGCCACGTCTGGATCCCCTGTGTCCTGACGGGTTTTGCTAATCCTAGCGCGAATCTCCACGCCCCAGACGAGAACATCCACCTGGACAAGTATATCCAGGGGATCAAGTATGCGGCGGCCATCATGGAGCACTTCGGCAGAGCCTAGGCACCAGCCCCTGCCAACACTGTTTTGTGCGCACGGTGTGGTGCCCCCGACTAAGTTGCGGATCTTCTGAGGGCAGGGGCATGTTTCGAGTCAGCCTTACCGGACTTGGCGGAGGACCATCCGAATGAAGAAAGCCCTGTTATTTGCTCTCACTCTTCTCGCACCCCTGACAGCGGTTGCCCAATCAGTGGCAGACGACGCGCACGTTGCCGAGGCTCTGGAGGTCGCACGCATCTGGCTGGACGCACAGAAGGACTACGAACGATTGCCATCCGTCGCCGCTGCGATTGTACACGACCAGGAGCTTGTTTGGAGCGGTGCGGTCGGCATGGCCGATATCGACGCCGGCAGGTCAGCGACCTCGAGCACTCTGTATTCGATCTGCTCGATCTCCAAGCTCTTCACGAGCGTAGCGGTCATGCAGCTAAGGGACGAAGGACACCTTGACCTGCGCGATCCCGTCCAGAAGCACCTGACGTTTTACGACCTCGAGCAACAGTATGACGAGTCGACACCCGTCACTTTGGAGGGACTACTCACGCACTCGGCAGGCCTGCCTCGCGAGTCGGACCATCCGTATTGGAGTGGACCGGAATACCCTTTCCCGACGAAAGATGAGGTCATCACTCGACTCAGTGACCAGAAGACTCTCCATCCGTCGCGCACCGAGTATCAGTACTCGAACCTTGGGTTGTCGCTGGCCGGCTACATCGTAGAGGACGTGTCTGGGACGCCCTACGACGAGTATGTCCGCAGCCACATTCTCGGGCCGCTCGGTATGGATGACACCTATTCGGAGATGCCGAGGCAGCACATCGGTGGCCAACTCGCCATGGGGTACACAGACCTCACTCGTCAGGGCGATCGGAACGAGGTCCCCTTCTTTGAGGCAAAGGGCATCTCGCCGGCTGCCGGGTACGCCTCTAGCGTCGACGACCTCGCGAAGTTCGCGATGTGGCAGTTTCGCTTGAGGGGCGACGCTGAAGAGCTTGTGCACGCGTACACACTCGCCGAGATGCAGCGCGTGCACTTTGCACGGCCGGGTTCGAACACGATGAGAGGGTTGGGCTTCCAGGTCTCGGCCAGAGACGGAGAGACATTCGTCGGCCACGGGGGGAGCTGCCCCGGCTTCCGCACGACGCTCTCGTTACAAAACGACAGCAAGATTGCCACGGTGGCGATGGTCAACGCGATGGTTAACGCGGGTAAATACTCGACCGGTGTCTACAACCTCGTTGCTGACGCCATCAAGAGTGCCACCTCCGAGGACAATGAGCACCCGGTAACAGCCGATGTGAACAGTAACGATGGCGACGGGAAGTCGAACCCCGACGCTCAGATCGACCCAACACGCTACATGGGGACTTACACCGGGGGCCTCGGCGGCTCCGAGACGGTGGTGGTCCGCTGGAAAGGCGGCATCGCGACCTTGAGTCTACCCACGGATAACCCGCGTCAGTCGCTCAGCGAACTCACGCACGTTGAAGCAGACACCTTCCGTCGCCGTGGCAACGATGGCGAGTTGGGGACCGAGGTCATCTTTGAGACCGACGAACAGGGTCGCGTGTTCAGGATGCGGACTCCGCTCAACTACAGGACGCGCGTGAACTAGAGCGACTTCCGGGCTAGGGCTGGGCCTCGACCGGAAAGGAAGAAGGCGATGACTACGTGTATCCGTATCGGGGGCAGGGTTTAGTAACGGCTGCTCACGACCTTCCGGAAATTCAGGTCCTGTCCGTCGCCGAGCGTAAAACCAGAAATAATACCACTTTCGTCTCTGAGGAAATTCAGTTCTCGTCGACCCACGTGCCCCGGCCACATATCCATCCCTTTACTGGGGTTGCAAGAGCTGTCCGCCTCTACGGACGGCCCCTACGTTCCAACCCCATGCGGACCAAACTCCCTCTTTCAGTTATGGCTTGGATGCTCATCGCCTCGGCTGCGAATGGCCAGATACCTCGCTACGGGCTGTCGACCCGGATAGAGCTACACATGCTTCCGGCGGTCACGAGTGGGCCGCTCGATCCGACTTGGCATCCCGATGGCTCGGCTCTGGCCTACTCAATGCGCGGCGATATCTGGATCCAGAGGATCGGAACCGATCACGCTCGAGCCATCACCCGAGGCCCGAGCTACCACTTCGAGCCGGATTGGAGCCCCGACGGAGAGTGGCTCGCGTTCGTTGTGGACACGGACGGCCAGCTCGATATCGCTGTGGTCAGGCCTGATGGCTCGGGGTTAAGGCGCCTGACTTCTGATATCTCGGTGGACGTTCAGCCCGCCTGGACTCCGGATGGGCGATTCATCGTATTTGCCTCTGCCCGTGGACGGGATTTCGACATCGTCCGGTACGAAGTTGCAACCGGGGCTGTTAGGACCCTAGCCGGAGGGCGAGGGAACCAGTTCCAGCCGGCTCCCTCGCCCGATGGCTTGACCCTCGCTTTCATCGCGGGCGTGACGGGACGCCTGGGAAGCGGAGGCCTATGGACGATACCGATGGTGGGTGGCGAGCCCACACTGGTACACTATGAGGAGACAAGCTATCGAGCTGCTCCTACCTGGGTGCCGGACGGCTCCGCTCTGGTATTTGCTTCCGACGTAGCCGGCTCTTACGACTTGGCGACGGTCCCTTCAGCGGGTGGCAACCGGGTTCGCTTGACCACCGAGCCGCTTGACGAATTTGCTCCGGCGGTGAGCCCGGACGGCAGGTTGGTAGCATTTGTGGGGAATCAGGACGGACCAACTGCCCTCTGGGTGACGTCCCGCTTCGGTGGGAGGAGCGAGGCATGGCAACCGATCACGCCGACGCGACTGTCGCCGCTGTATGAGACGGCGACCTTGCGCGGACGGGTTCTCGGACCCAATGGCAGGACAGTGCCGGCCCGCATCCAAATCCTGGGATCCGACGGACGTGGTTACGTGCCGGCGGATGCGTTTCACCGGGTGAGTCCGGCCGGCGAGATCCACTACTTCCATTCCGCGGGTGAGTTCGAGGTTATGGTTCCAGCAGGAGATGTCAGAGTTGAGGCCTTACGGGGCTTCGAGTGGATTCCGGCTGACGAGACTGTGCCTGCGCCTGCGGATCGGACCACAACGGTTGAGCTTCAAATGGAACGACTCTCCGATCCGGGTCAATCAAATTGGGTGTCGGGTGACACGCACGTCCACGACCTGCACGAGGGCCGGTACGGGCTGAGCCAGCAGGAGTTCTTCGATCAACTGCGAGCTGACGATCTGCATATAACCAATGATCTGATCCACATGGATGGGACCAAGATCATGGGCAGATGGGGTGACCTAACGGGAGAGGATTTCCTTGGGTCCACGGATGGCTACATCCTCCGCTATACTCAGGAGTTTCGTGGGTCACTCGGCCATGTTGGCTTGCTCGGAGTAAACGAGTTTATCATGCCACTCATCGGTGGTACCTCCGGCTCACCCTATCCGGCCGACGGCCTGAAGTTGACGTACCTCGACAGTATCCGTGCCCTCGGGGGTATCGGTGGCTTTATGCATCCCTACACACTGGGCAGTGGGACTCCTGGTACGCCGGAGTGGGCCGCTCAGTCGGACATCCCCATCCACACAATCCTCGGACGCGGCGATTTCTACGATATTGTCTCCATCGCATCGGATGAGATGGCCAGCGCTGACATGTACTACCACATGCTCAACGTCGGGGCTCGGCTACCGGCCACCGGGGGCACCGATAATTTCTCTAACGTCTGGCGGGATCCGTCGGGGGGAACAGCGCGTACATACGCTCGACTGGACGGTCTGATTAGCTGGCGCACATGGATCGAGGCAGTCCGAGCAGGGCGCACGGTCGCAACGAATGGGCCGCTACTGTTTGCTGAGGTGGATGGTCAGGAGCCTGGCTCGGAGCTCAGTAGCCGCGGCCAAGTAACGGTTGAAGTGGACCTCAACACGATCGCGCCCGTAGAGGTGATTGAGATCATCGTTGACGGGGACGTCGCACACACGATCTCTGTAAGAGAGGGGGAATCTCAGCTAACTGCCCAAGAGTCGATCCCTGTGGATGGCGCTCGCTGGATTGCGGTTCGGGCGCGAGGCGGTAAGGCACGCTATTCGGGTGACAATTACACCTTCGCGCACACCACACCGGTTTATTTTACCGATGCCCCACCCAACGATGCATCAAGGGCGTCTGCCGGCTTCTTGACTGCAGTAATTGAGGAGATCTGGCGGCGAGTGGACCAAAGAGATGCGTGGCTGAGGCCTGAGGACCGTGAGGTATACCGACGTCATCTGGACGAGGCCCTGACTCGACTGGCCGTAAACTAGTCCCGGAATCGGTAAGCTCAATTCTGACATGTATTTAAGCGATTATGGGATCAGTTGTTGATCCTAATTATCTATTGACACAGGTTGATCGCGGACCGCAGTATTTGGGAACTTAAACACTAGGTAGTATTTGAGCTTTAGGTTGGACTACTCCCGCCACGTCGGAGGCACCGAATGGCACGCACTACAGCAGTATTCAGCGTTATCTTGACCCTGGCTTGGTTAATGGCCCCGCGCGCAACGCTATCACAGATGCCTGACCATGCGGACCAAGGGCACAGCCATGCAGGTGAGGCTGTGAGTTGTACAACGCTTGCCTCGCCGCCGTGGACTGGATTACCCAACGTGGATCGAGAGCAATTTGCTGCACTTCGGGAGGCAGTTTCGGGCCTAGAGACACCGGAAGCTGCCCGTGCTGCTGGATTCAATCCTGCACTGGGTGATATCCCTGGAATGGGCGTGCATTACGTGCACTCGGCCCGCAGTAGAGATGGTGTGCAGCGCAATGCACCGGACCACCTGCTGTTCGTCGAAATTGATGGTCGGGAGAGACTTGTAGGTGCGGCCTATGCCTTCGTTGATGTACCGGAAACCGAGATACCCATTCCGTTCGAAAGCGAGCTTGCCAAATGGCATGATCATCCAGAGTTCACAGATGACGGTCGGACTCTGCACATGCTGCACACCTGGTTTATCCCATCTTCGAACGGCCCATTTGCCGGTCTGAATTTCTGGCTTCCATACCTTACTGCGGGTGTCGCGCCACCTAGTTCGTGCTGGATGGCCGACGAAGCGGACGCAGATCGGATTCGGACTGTCTCGTTCGCACTCGTGCCGCCCAGAGCGCGCCCAGGTCAGCCAGCTCCTCAGGCTACCGAGCCTTCTGCGGAGCGAGTCAAAATCCTAGCCGCATTGGACTTTGCTGCTCGTGCCCTTGATCATGATGGTTGGGTCGAAGCTGCGGATAGCTTTCTAGCGGATTTAAGCGAATCAGAGCGCATGAGGGTTGCGCTTACTTTGCGTGCGTTAACGCAGGCTCAAATGTCGTCAGTTGAGCGTGGAGGTGGCCGCCACTAGAATGCGTCGCCAATTGCCGAACAAGACTGAAATACTACATACCATCTAAGTTGCGATTGTATTGAGTCACAAAGTGGCTCGGTTGCTAACCCGAAGCTCTTAAAAGTATCTTTAGTTCATGCACTGTGGCCCACAGGGGCTGCAGCACAGCTCAATCTGAAGTACCTAGTGTTCAAATCATCGTGGAGGATGGAATGAAATCTGTTCCGTGGGTGGCACTCGTGGTTCTGCTTCTAGCGTCGCCGCTTCAGGTAGATGCTCAACAGATCACGGGTACTGTCCGAGACCAAGCTACAGGTTCACCGGTCGCCAATGCCCAGGTTTTCATCGAAGCACTCAACATCGGAGTGCTGACCCAAGCAAGCGGTCAGTATCTCTTGTTGGGGGTTCCAGCGGGCACGCATACGGTAACTGTGAGTTCACTTGGCTACAGGACCGAGACGAATGATGTCTCGGTCAGTGAAGGTGGGACAGGCGTTCTAGACTTTACTGTTAGCGCTCAGGCTCTCCAGCTAGATGAGATTCTCGTGACAGGGACTGCCACGGGATCCAGAGCTCGAGAGATCGGGAACGCTGTCGGGCGGCTGGATGCCAGCATAGCTGAGGTGCAGCCCATCACCAACCTGTCTGACCTCCTGCGTGGCCGGATGCCTGGCGTAGTGATCCAGCAAGGCGCGGGTGACGTCGGTACCGCCTCCACAATCAAGATCCGCGGTAGTTCCACCATGCGGCTCGTGAATGATGGGCCGCTCATCTATATCGACGGGGTGAGAGCGAGCAACCGCATGGAAAGTGGGGGCAGGGATGTCTCCCGGATTGACGACCTTGATCCTGCGATGATTGAAAGTCTGGAGGTGATCAGGGGTCCGGCAGCTGCCACGCTCTATGGTACGGAGGCCGCTAACGGCGTCATCAATATCACGACGAAGAAGGGCGCTGTCGGTGAGGCACAATGGAACTTCACGATGCGCCAGGGAAGCCAGTGGTTCCGCGACCCAGCCGGTCGTACTCCCACCAACTGGGGAGTGAACCCGAATACTGGCCAGATCGAGTCGCTCAACATCTTGGAAAATAAGACGGAGCGGGACCTGATTTTCCACAATGGGCACACTCAATATTACGGGATAGACGTTTCCGGCGGCTCCGACCGGTTCCGTTACTTCGTAGCCGGGTCAGCCTCGATGGATGATGGCGTGACCGAGAACAGCTGGGCGAATAAGTACAACGGTCGAATCAACCTCACTGCTCAGCCGAGTGACAACATCACGCTGAGTGCGAACGCTGGCCTCGGGATGATTCGTATGCGGATTCCTAGTGACTATCCGTATGAAGAGGCGGTCTATGCAGGTCCAGCCGATTGTGCTCGCGTTCCTGATCGTCGCTGCTACCGCCGGGGCATCCCGGAGGCTCGAGTCGCAAGGGACTTTGATTATAACAATGCGAACCGTATGACTGCGGGGTTCACGGCAACTCACACGCCCTTCGATTGGTTAACGCATAGACTGACTTTCGGTACGGATCTGACGAACCAGGCCGAGGATAATCTGGATGCGTTCTTGGGGCCTGATTTTGCGCCGTACTATAGCTCTAGCTCTAGAACTGGCGGGAGAAGGATAAATCGGGAATCAGTTGCCTATACTACGTTCGACTATGCCGCGACTGGTGAAAAAACATTAACGGATAACCTGGCATCAACCACGTCGGCTGGTTTCCAGGTCTATACTAAATCCATTAAGGATCTCACCGCATCCGGGAGACGTTTCCCGGCGTTGGGGCTTTCAGCTGTTAGTGCTACTGGTCAAGATGTGACGGGGTCAGACGGTCTCATCGAGAACAACACGGTTGGCGTGTACCTCCAGCAGCAGTTTGGCTGGCAGGACCGTTTCTTTATTACGGGAGCGGTCAGGGCTGACGACAACAGTTCGTTTGGTGAGGACTTCTCTCTAGTCTATTACCCGAAGGTCAGCTCATCATTCGTGGTGAATGATGACTTACGCGTTCGGGCTGCATACGGCGAATCCGGCCAGCAGCCTGATGCATTCGACGCTCTTCGGAGCTTTACCACCCGCCTCTCACCCAGTGGTGGCGCGACGGTGACTCCGTTGTCACCAGGTAACAGTGAGCTTGGACCCGAACGGGGCGTGGAGGTTGAAGCGGGATTTGATGCCACGCTATTCGATGGTCGTGTGACTATTGATTTCACGTACTACGATCAGACAACCAAGGATGCGATCGTGGCGCGGTATGTTCCGCCTTCCACCGGGTTCACGGGCCGGCAGTTTGTGAACATCGGTGAGATCAACAACCGAGGTATCGAGCTTGGACTCGGAGCTCGGATCATCGAAAGCGAAGGCTTTGACTGGGATATGGACCTCAACATGAGCACCAACAAGAATGAGGTCACAGATCTTGGTTTGAAGGAAGGCGACGATGGCTACCTGTCTTTGGGTTGGTCAACACGACATCAAGTGGGCTATCCGGTTGGATCACTTTTCGCCCCCCAAGTGGGTTACGCTCAGTTCATACCTGGTACTGACAAGATCGACAAGTCAACCATGACTTGTGATGCTTCACCAGGGCCAGGCCAGGGACCAATCCCAAATGGATCGGGAGTTCAGGTTGCTTGTGATGAAGCTGCATGGATCTATCAGGGACACCCGGATCCTTCGCTCGAAGCCTCTCTTTCCAACTCCTTCTCGATAGGAGACCGGCTCACGATATCGAGTTTGATTCAGGCCAAGATGGGTCAGACAAAATATGATCTGCAGGGTTGGTGGAGGTATGCAGCATTCCACCAGACACGGATGAATCTCTATCCGCAGGAGTACGATCCCAGGCTGGTTGCTGAAGCCCAGTTCGGTTCCAGCGGCGAGTTCGCATTATGGGTCAATCCGGCTGGATTCATCCGCTGGAGGGAGCTATCAGCAACGTACCAGATGCCGAGTGAATGGGCTCAGCTGTTTGGCTCAAATCGTGGTTCGATCACCCTCGGTGCACGCAACCTAGGGATGATCTGGACTGAGTGGCAGGAATGGCCACACCACGATCCGGAGGTGATGGATCCCAGCAATACGTTCAGTGGGAATAGGGAACCGCAGGAAGACTCTGCAGTGCCGCCACTGACGTCTTTGGTACTTACCATCCGCCTGAATCGATAGGGGGATGACAATCATGAAAAAGATATCAACCTACTTTAAGCTAGGAGCTCCTCACATGAGCAGAGGTGCATGCGGGTCCAGGGCAGTAATCCGTTTCACTGCCGCTCTCGCGCTTGGCTCGGTTCTCGTTTTAGGAGGATGTGACTCGCTTGATTCTTTACTCAGCGTGGATGCTCCATCGAGGGTCGTAGCAAGTGATTTGACTAAACCGAGTGCGGCTGGATTGCTGGTCAGTAGTGTGGCCAACGAATTGCGCTGCGCTGCTGCCTGGTATGCAGCGGCGAGTGCCCTTACCGGGATGGAGTGGGCTGACGCCTCTAACAACTCCGTCACAAACATCTGGGACTCACGGAACCACGACACGAGTGGTTACGGGGCGCAGTACGCGAACGCTGACTGCGGGAGTAGCCAACCAGCGGTGTACAAGCCCCTTTCAAGGGCGCGTTGGATCGCTGACTATACGTTGACTAACCTGGGTGAGTGGGCTGCAGCGGATGTGCCTGACAAGGCAGCATATACGGCTGAGGTGTCCATGTATGCAGGATATGCATACACGCTCTTTGGTGAAGCCATGTGTTCTGTTGCCTTCGATGGGGGACCTGAGCAGACCAGAGCTGATTCCTGGAACCTTGCTGTGCAACGTTTCGACGCAGCAATTTCAGGCGGCAGTGGAGATATCCAAAATGCGGCTAGGGTTGGTAAAGCCAGGGCGCTTCTAAACCTTGGTAAGACGAGTGACGCTGCAAGTGTCGCTTCTAACGTACCAGCTGGCTTTAAGTTCGAGCTGCAGTTCTCCGCCGACGCCAGTGTCACTAAGAACCCACTTTGGTTACAAAATCACGACTATAACAGTGTGACGATCGCGGATACGCGTAAGGACCAGATGGTTGGAGGAGTAGCTGATCCACGGATAGCAGTGACCAATTCAGGAGTCGCACACCCGACCACGGGCATTGTGGTGTGGACAGCGGATAAGTTCCCTGCTGTGAGTAGCCCTCTTGAGCTAGCTACCTGGGAAGAGGCACAGCTTATCAAGGCTGAGGCCGAGCATGCTGCTGGGAATCTCGCAGGCGCGGTTGCGATCATTAACACACTGCACACGAATGCAGGCCTGCCAGCGTTCGCGAGTACTAATGCCCAAGAGGTTATGGATCAGATCGTCTACGAGCGGTCGGCGGAAATGTTCTTAGAGGGCCATCACCTTTACGACATCACACGCTACAATATTCCGCTCGTCCCAGCTGTCGGAACGTATTCACCGTTTGGAGATACTTTCGGAAGCGACCTATGCTTCAAACTTCCGGCTACCGAGTTCCAGAATAACGAGAATATCGGTTAGGGAGAAAACCTGATCGGCGCCTACCTAGGTTGGTGCCGGAACCTCGCGGTCAGGGGTTTTTTGGAGTAGTGAGTGGGGACGGACCCGGGTGCGGGTTCGTCCCCACACTTCTATGAGCCCCAAGCCGGCCCGAAGATCCCCGGTTGGTTAACCGCCAGTCAGGATGCTGATTGCCCCAGCCGTGTGTCCAGTACCCCAACGTATGCTCGCGTCGATGCCTCTGATGAACTCCATTCTCTGTATCTGACTCGGCCGGATCTGGTGCAGCGTCATGAGCCCTCCAAACAGAACATCATTCATGTACACGAGTGCATAAGACGCCTCTGGGGATCCCAAAGAAACCTGACCGCGGGCTCGAAGCCAATTAGGGCGCAGACGTTGTATTAGTTCATATGCGGTTGGGTCTGCTTCACCATCGCGAAGGATCTCTTCGCGCAAGAGCTCATCCCGGGATGTTCGCTGCTCACCATCATGACTTGCCGCTGATGGTGTTCGGCTGAATGGATTCGCAATGATTGAGCATGCCCCAAGACAGACTAGCACTGCAAAGCTGAGTGCGTTGACCGTACACCGCATGGGGTAAGGCAACCGAGATATCATAGCCTTATGATCTAGGAGTAACCTATTGCAGTTTAGCGTACGTCTCCTGCCTCCGCATCTTATCTCGGCTATCCTCCCGGTACCGGTACCTTCGGTAGGGACGGTTCTCCAGGATTGACTCCTCCGCTGCGATTAGTGGCCCAGCGGGTCCAGACTATCATGATCCCCACGATGCTGGCCGCGAATACGATTGTTTTCCGAGCGCTGAAGCGCCTCACCTCGAGTTCGCTCACATCTTGTGATGCCACGGGCAGCATTCCAGCCTCAGTAGAAAAGATGGAGTCATTTCTCATTAGAGGGTCCATCACAGTCACGGTATCTCCATCCGGCATCCTGAAACGCACCCCTGACGGACGCTCTTCTTGGATGACTGTGCCTGGACTGACGGTCGTAGGTTGCCAGTTATGACATCCAGTCAGCAGTGCGATAAGGAGTGCAGCTATAAACCGCCGTGCTATAGGGACCCGTATTCTCATATAAGAATTTATCTCACTAGGTGTGGCTTCTGGCAATCCTGTTATTCCTGAATCTACCAAAATGATCCCGTTCCCAAAGCCGAGGTTGCTTTACTAGCCGAACCCAAACACCACCGGTAGAAGAAACGCTACGATTGCTGCCCAGGCACTATAGACGGGGAGGTAATTCCCAACGACGCGATTCATCGCGTCAGGCCTGACTTTGCGTCGGACCAAGCCAATGTAGGTTGCCAATATCCACGCGAGGTGCACTAGGGCGATCACGTTGATTCCGAGCACGGCCACGCGATTTGGTGTGAATCCGAAAGATGCGATCCGGAATAGAATGGCCGACAGTGCGATGACATTGATCACGAGTGTCAAACTAACGAGCGCAAGGTTGATATAATCTATCAATCCGAGATCCGCCCCTGTCTTGCGTTCTACCAATGAAAACATGGAGATGCCGAGGACCAGCAATAGCAGACCATTGAAGGTGATCAGAGAAGATCGATCAATGAACGGGTTCGCTCCTTGCACTAAGGTGACTATCAAATACGTAGTAATCATCAGGAGAAAGAGAGGGGCGAAAACGTGCGCAAGCACGGGCGCGATCGCGGTGCGCCGATTGAATACGGAGTCAAATAAGTAAGTCGCACCTACTGGTACAGAGACAGCACAGAAAATCCCAACGTTAGGGAAGTACCATTCTTCGATGTCGAGGTCGATCAATTGAAACAAGGCAAGCGTCAAACCACTGAGTACCATCCCACCCAGCCCGACCACGCTCGTGAGAATGATCAACTCGCCATTGTAGCGCAGGAAGCGAACCCGAGCGCGCGCATCTCGCCAAGAATCCCCCAAGAAGACCAACCCGAGGTAGCCCCACAACGCAATCGGTAGGTGAATCAGCGCCATGACTACTGAATCAGTGTAGTACCAATCCTGCCCTATTCTGGTAGCTGGTAACAAGCTGACATAACCTGTTGCTATCGCGGTTAGGATCGCGCCGGTAATGAGCAGTGCACGATCGGGACGCGTAGCCAAGAAATAGCCCGCGAGCCCCAAGATGATCCACAACGGTGCAAAACGCGGGTAATACCACCACTCCGTGAATGCGGTAGCTGGGAGTCGAACAAGTGCGCCGACCGTGAGGCAGATGCCGAGCGCGTACCAAAGCTTAGTCCCGTGCTTGGCACCCAGTACCGTTTGATTGTATTCAAGGCGTGCCCTCCAAACGCGCAGCGAGATCGAATCGGGCGAGGCATGAATTGCTTCGTCAACAGCTTCTCGAAATGCTTCCGGATCTTGCCTATATAGTGACTCGAGTTCTTCCGGATCGTGAAGACGATCTAGGATGAGAGAAGTGATTGTTGTCATCGCGCCATGAATTCCATGTTTGTCGATATGACCGTTCTGTTTGCAAGATGCATTCCGCTTCTTCACTCACGCTAGGGAAGTGACCCGCAATCTGGCAGGGTATACCGTCCTATCTCACTACGCTCATCGACCGATCATACAACACTGTCTTGCGTCTCCGATGTGGTGCCCCCGACACCCCTGGTGCGTGGACACCGAAGGACATCTCTTGCCAAGAACTGTTGTCTGTACGGAGCGGGGTGCTATGAACAAAAGATCTGGGTCTCGGAGAAGCGCATTTGACTGCATCGTCGGATTCGTGGCTGTGTTCTTGGTCGGACTGAGTGCTTGCCAGCAGGGCGGCGATGTCATCGTCATCGATGGCGATGACATTGGTGGCGTTGTAAGCGGCCCAGACGGCCCTGAGGCTGGAGTTTGGGTCATCGCGGAGACGACCGACCTTCCGACTAGGTTCAGTAGGACCGTCGTTACAGACGACCAAGGCGGCTACGTCATTCCCGACCTGCCAGCCGCTACGTACGACGTGTGGGTCCGCGGCTATGGTTTGGTTGATTCGGAGAAGATCCGCTTGAGACCCGGCACGGCTCAGGACCTGAAGGCCGTGCTGGCACCCGACCCGCACGCTGCGGCGCAGTACTATCCTGCTGGGTACTGGTTCTCCTTGATCGAGGTTCCGGCCAAGAGTGAATTTCCAGGCACGGGGCCCGGAGGTAATGGCATCTCACCAACTATGCGAAGCCAGGCAGAGTGGCTCCGGAATCTGAAGTCTGGCGGATGCATGGCGTGTCATCAATTAGGTAACAAGCCGACCCGGGAGGTTCCGGTAGCCCTGGGTGAGTTCGCTTCTATGGAAGAGGCATGGGATCGGCGTATCCGATCCGGGCAGGCGGGTGGCAGTATGTACGGTGGCCTCAACAGGATGGGTCTCTCAGCTGCGTTGGAAATGTTTGCTGACTGGACCGATCGGATTGTTGGGGGAGAGGTGCCTCCTGCTCCGCCACGCCCGGTGGGTGTGGAGCGCAACGTGGTAATTACTCAATGGGATTGGGCCGACCCGACCACTTATCTTCATGACGAAGCATCTACCGATAAGCGTGACCCGACTGTAAACCCCTACGGTTCTATCTATGGAGCGCTCGAGGCGAGCGCAGACTATGTGCCAGTTCTCGACCCAGTCAATCACATGACGAGCCAGGTGCCGGTACCGGTTCGTGATCCGAATACCCCGCTCGCGGCGGGTGCCCCGATGGAGCCGTCTCCCTACTGGGGAAACGAGGCGATCTGGGACAGTCGGGCTAACGTCCATAATCCGATGCTCGATGAACGCGGCCGAGTGTGGCTCACCTCACGGGTTCGTCCAGCTGAGAATCCGGCGTTCTGTCAGGAGGGGTCGGACCATCCCTCTGCGAGGGTTTTCCCGACTGCGAGAGCCGGCCGCCATCTCGCCATGTACGACCCGGTCTCGGAAGAGATGACGCTCATCAGTACGTGCTTCGGGACGCACCATTTGATCTTTGCCGAAGACGAGAACAACACACTGTGGACGAGCGGTGGCGGCCAGGTCATCGGTTGGCTGAACACGAAGATGTTCGACGAGACCGGTGACGAAGAGAAGTCGCAGGGCTGGACGCCGCTGATCGTCGATACGAACGGGAACGGCCAACGCGACGATTATGTCGAACCCAATGAACCTCTCGATCCGGCGAAAGACATGCGGATCAGGTCTGGCTACTATGGTGTGGCGTACAATCCTACTGATGGCTCGATCTGGGGTTCATCGTTGGGCTTTCCCGGAGCGATCCTGAGGCTTGATCCTGGTACAGAACCGGAGACGACAGCTCTGGTAGAGATCTATGAGACACCCTGGGGGAACCCGGAAGCACCCGTGCAGGGGTACTCGCCGCGTGGCATGGATATCGATCGAAATGGCGTCGTGTGGACCCCTCTCGCGAGCGGACACATGGCAAGCTTCAACCGCAGCAAGTGCATGGGCCCTCTCAACGGGCCGACCGCGACCGGCCAACACTGTCCTGAAGGCTGGACTCTCTATCCAGAGCCACTACCTCAGCTCAAGGGCCTGTCAGATTCCGGCAGTGCTGAAAGTAGCTATTACACGTGGGTGGATCAGTTCAACACGCTCGGTTTAGGGGAGAACGTACCAATAAACACTGGCAATGAATCCGAAGGGCTCTTGGCACTGAGTGACGGGAAGTGGGTGGTCTTGCGCGTCCCCTATCCAATGGGGTTCTTCACCAAGTGGATGGATGGGCGCATCGATGATCCGGATGCGGGCTGGAAGGGAAGGGGGCTGTGGGCGACCTACAGCACGCGGGCGCCCTTTCACCTCGAGACCGGTCCGGGGACGTCCAGCAAGGTGGTACACTTCCAACTGCGCCCCGACCCACTTGCGAGGTGAGAGAATCGGCGACGAGCCTGCCTCGTGAACCCTGTCATCGTCACAATTATTGCACCTGGCTAGGTTGCGGATATATATGTGGCAGATGCACAATTATGGCATGAGGAAAATCGTACTATTCGTTCTCATTCTGATATCGATTGGGTTGGTCGGGATAGAAGCCCAAGAGCCGATAGATCTCGTAAACTTGGTTCAGCAGGGCGATAGCTATCTGACGCCGGAAACGCTTGTGTCGTACTCTGGCCCCGCGTTCTCAGTGTTTCCTTCTGACTCTAATCGGATCAGAGAGCAGGGCACTTTACGGGGTGGTACGTGGGAGGGGCTGTATGAGTCCTTTTATTTCAACGGACAAGTGGATTCTAAGATCGAATACAGGGACGGAGAGTTCGACGGCTCGTTCGAGAGGTACTACTTCGATGGTCAAGTACTAGCCAACGGTAGCTACAACATGGGGACAAGATGTGGCGAGTGGATCGACGAAGGTGGCCAACCAACTCGAATGACATACCCGCCTTGCTCCAGTAACTGAAGACCCCAGTGGTCTCCTGCTTGATCAATCAGTCTGAACGGGAGTCGACAATGCGGCGCTGGGTCGGATATGCGAATTGGATGCCATCGGTCCGACTCACAGCTTGCAGTATCTCCTCCCACAACTCTTCACCAGTCCCTCGACGCTCACGCGGACGGCACAGGTAGCGCACCGTCAACAACACACCACTCTCCTGCACGGACGTGTAGACTGCTGGAGTGAGGGTGCGGTAGTGGATCAGGAAGCGCTGGTCTGCTTTCTTCCTTGGCCCTTCAGCCTCGGCCACCACATCCTTCATGATTTCTGTGGTGATATCTGTGAAGAGTGACTTGTCTTGCTTCCAATCACTTTCGAACGTCAGCAGTACTTCTAGCTCGTTCCACAGGTAAAGGAAACCCGGCGGAGTAATTGGCAAGTGGTTCCAGAAAAACACGTTGGTTTGGGATATGGATCACCCTACCTGTACTCTGGTCAGCGGACACCCAGTTCCCGATCTCCATAATCGAGAACTGGAAGATTCGTCGGTCGATAACGTCACCCGCATGAGTGCCGATCTGTATGCGGTCTCCAAGATCAAACGGGCGACGGAAAAGTATGAATAACCATCCAGCGAAGTCTGCTACCACATCTCGGAGGGCGATGGCTAGGCCTGCTGACAAAATACCTAGGAAGGTGCTCACCGATCTAAGCGCAATGAACCAGATTTGGATAACAACAGCAAGTCCGATTAACGAAGTCGTGTACGCAGAGGTTTTCGCCCATTTGTAGCGCGATGTCTGATCTTCGACCGTTCTGCTGACAACGGCCAACAATGCTCTGCGAAGGACAAACAAGATGATGATGACGAGGACAGAGATAAGCACTCGGCCCTGTGTTGTGGTGTTCATGCCCAGGTCGGTCAGTGGCGACTGGATCAGCGTCGTAGCTTCTTGGGTGGTCTGCCGAGCGATGCCTCGGGCGAACTCACCAATCCCCATGATCATCCGCTTCATCCCCCTTCTTAGTCGGCACGCAGAGTTTCTGACCCCTCAATCTAAGTTCAGCCTCAGTCTTGATTTGTACAACGGCGACCAGGGCGATCCCACTGATTATAGGCTCTCTGGGTTTCAAACTATCAAATCTGATAACGTCAGGATGCCAGCACATGCAGGAGCTACTACCAGATTGTCATCGAGCGGCCAAGCTGACCGTTCTACTAGTGTTATGAGGCACGCGGAGGGGATTGCGATTGATGGTGGATGCCGCGCTGAGAGGATCAAGACGGCTACGACTAGAAAAGCTGTTGTCCCCTCCAGTGTGCCTCCCAAGAAAGCATGCCTTCCCCATCGGCGTCCGACATAACTAGCCGTTGGATCAGCGCAGGCTAAGACTAGAATCCCAGACAATGCAGCTGACGTGGGAAATAGCACGATCGCGATTAACGCGCCCAGGATATACCAAGTGGAAGATGCGATGTTCTGCGATTCTCGCGGAGATACTAAGATCTGGAAAAACCTGAAGAATAGAATGTTGAGGTGAGGTACTCGGAGTCTTGCTAGATCTGAGGCAAGCAATATCAGGAACAAGACGGACAGCCCGGCAACCGTAAGAGACTTAGATAGTTCCAGTTGGGTAACTACGAGGAATATGACCGTACCCGTTATCGCGTGAAGGATTCTGCGCCCCGCTTGGAGCCCTGTAGTTTTTTCGACTAGCTCCGCGAGTCGGTTGTTCTGATAAGGGTTACGAATCAAGTGGGTCCTCCTGCTCCTGACCTTGTGTACCGTTGTTGTGTGGATGATGTCTTAGGTTCGATCAAGATGCACCACTTCACCATAGATCCTAAGATGGCTTTCTTTTTTCATAAATGTGAATCGTGAGCGCGTTATTGGCTCACACCATCGAGTCCGTGAAAATACATGACGATCTGACGATGTTCGGTATCGACGTGGACATCAGGTGACGCGATATGGGCTGTCGTGGCCACGAAGAGGAGATCATGTGTCAGCGGAGTCCCACGTAATCGACCAAAGCCGCTCGGAGCTGCTCCACCCTCTCGGCCGGCACTTTCGGCGGTTCTGTTAGAAAGTGCGAATCTTCAATCTGCAGACTTCCGGGAGGATGAATGTGCCAGAGACCGAACAGATCATCGGCATACGCTAACCTGATATACCTTCCCTTGTGGTCTGCGAAGTAGAGATAGTACGCCCCAAGGCGGTTCTCGACCCAATCAGGGACATGAATCAGCGACAGGCCCTGGATGTTCTCCCTGATGCTCGGATGTAAATCGGGCCTGATGGTCGGTTGATCTAGTAGACGTTCGACGCGCAGCGGCACTCTAGACGTTTGGGCAAAAAGATCGTTCTGAGCCATTAGCCCGATGATTCCGAACCCCAATGCGATCGCTAAAGTTCGAGGTGTCATTAATGCCTTAGTCATGCCAGACCTGAGTACAGGATTCTTACGGCTCAACCGTTGGAACCCTATTTCAAGAGCCCATTACCGGTGAGGAATTCTTGAATCGTCTCGAAAATTGCGATCGTTTCTGTGCGGTTAAAGCCACCGTGTCGTCCGCCTGGTACGGTATGCAGTTGGTTGGACACACCTACCTTGCTCAGTTCCTCGTGCAACTGCACGCCGTGCTGGTAGGGCACGGTCGGATCGGCATCACCATGAATCGTGAGAATTGGCGGTAATCCTGACCGCACGTAGGTCAGAGGTGACACTCGCTCGGCGATCTCGAAGCGGTTCGGTATGCTTCCCATCCACTCGACGGCATAGCTCTTAGTATTAGGACCGTCTAGCAGATCACCGACATCGGTGATGCCATACCAGTTGATGATGGCCGCAACCGACAGTGTCTCCGAACCTGGGCACTGCCGATCCAGACCAGCTGATGCTGGAACCATCCCGGTGGTCAATGCAAGGTGTCCGCCTGCTGAGTTCCCAGTCACGACAATGCGCTCAGGATCGATATTGTAGTTGCTGGCGTTACGGATAATCCAGCGTAGTGCGCATAAGCAATCTTCTACAGCAGCTGGCGCTAGCGAGACCTCACCAAGGCGGTACTGAACGTTAACGACTGCCCAACCCATCTCCATCCAGGGTATGAGCCTGAGCACGCTGGATTCTTTGGAGCCGCCTACCCAGCCACCGCCATGGATATACACAAGTACGGGAGTAGGGCTATCAGTGCCACGTGGCAGGTAGAGATCGACCTTATTATCCTGATTACTGGCCGTGAGATAGGTAACATTGGGGAGCACCCTATACTGGCTCGACAGGTGGGATGCCCAGGCTTGGGTATCATCGAGCTGGGCTAGTACGCCACTGGGTAGTACGACCAACGCGGCCAGAATCAACGCCGAGAATGTTCTCTTACGCATTATCATCTCCATTGGTTCTGAAGCGCCGGTTTAGCCGATTGGCTTCTTCACTTTCAGTCCATCTTTTTGTTGAATGAATGGAACCCCCTTAGAAATCCACTCCGGAGCTGGCTCACCTTTTAGATAGTGCGCGAACCACTGAAGAATACGGCCTTGGTAGTCTAACTGGTTCTCTTTCTTTGCTAGCCCATGGTTCTCGCCGTCATAGGACAGCATCACCATCTGCTTCGCGAGGCGCCGCGCAGCATTGTAAAACTCTACACCTTGGTTGTATTCGACCGCGCCATCGTTGGTACCGAACATCATCA
>CAUZHN010000010.1:0-54406 GCA_963579625.1 Gemmatimonadales bacterium UBA6960 | reverse complement strand
AAGGAATACCCGGTACCACCAGTGCCGATCAAGTCCTCAGGCGCCCTGTTCAATGTGGCAGCCAACAAGCTCGGCTTGACCGTAGTGCCTGGTCCGCTTGCACTCATTACCCAGCCGTACATGGGTCGGTCTGGGTGTGTCAATTGTGGGTTGTGTTCAGGCTACGGGTGCCACGTCAGCGCGAGATCGAGTTCAGCGGTCACAGTCCTCCCGATCGCCGTTGAGACGGGCAATTGTGAAATCCGCGCCAACAGCTACGTCCGCGAAATCTCAGTGGACAACAGTGGCCGAGTGACCGGGGCCACCTATTTCAACGCCCAAAAACAGGAAGTATTCCAGAGAGCTAAAGCGGTCGTGCTGTCCGCGAACGCTGGGGAGTCGGCTCGGCTGCTCCTGCTTTCGAAATCTGCCCGCTTCCCTAACGGTCTCGCTAACTCGAACGACATCGTCGGCAGGTATCTAATGCTAGGGGGCGGCGCCTCGGCGCATGGAATTATGGAGCATCCTCTGAATGACTACAAAGGTGTCGTCTCAGGCACTGCAATCTTGGACTACGTCGCCTCCGATCCGGACCGGGGCTTCTATGGTGGAGGCCGATTGACCTCTCGGGGTTACGCGACCCCGATCAGCTACGGCCTCGGGGGACTGAGCCCTGATAGTCCGCGCTGGGGTGCTGGCTATAAGCAAGCGCTCAGGGAGGAAGCCAGGCACAGGTTCACGATTCAGTCGTTCGTCACCCAGTTGCCGCTGGAGACCAATCGCGTGGACTTGGACCCCGACGTGAAGGACGAGTGGGGTCTGCCGGCGATGCGCATCACCTCAACGAGTCATCCCGACGATATCAAGAACATGGAGTTCTTCAGACAGAAAGGGATCGATATTCTCGAGGCAGTCGGGGCGAAGAAGGTGTGGGCGTCTCCGGTCAACGACAGCCGTGGCGGTGCGCATAACCGAGGCACCTGCCGAATGGGAGACGATCCGTCGACGTCGGTGGTGAACAAGTTCCACCGCGCCCACGACGTGCCCAACCTGTTTGTCGTGGATGGCAGTAATTTAGTTACTGGTGGCCGCAATCACCCCACCATGACCATCCAGGCGCTCGCCTTCCGTGCGGCTGAGCATTTGATTCGTGCGGCGGAAGGGGGCGACCTGACAGCGGGTGGCTCGTAATTCAGATCTGGTACTTCAGCTGTTCGAACAAACGTGAGCCGCATGTTCTCTGAATCAAACGGAAGGTCTTGTCTCCCCTATAGAGACGGGGCCTTTTGGCTTTTCGGGACTTGGGTGTCCAGGAGGTGTCCACCGGTATAGCTAGGGATAGGATAAATTCGATACCGGTGCCGCGAAGCGGGAGGGACTCCCCACGGGCCTCCGCCAACACGACTTACCAGGCTGGGAGATCATTACCTGGCTCTTATCCAGAAGGCGATGGGACACGCGGATCTTGCTGCCACGATGGGGTATACACCTACCTGCTCGACGAAAATCTGCTGACTTTCTGGCCCGTCGTCTAATGGCAGGACACCGGTCTTTGGAACCGGCGGTGGTGGTTCGAGTCCACCCGGGCCAACTCGTGTTCCACCATTTCACTTGCCATGACTACTGCGGTTGTCACCAGGTTCGAATGATATTCATAACGTAACTCCCTAATCCGCCCAATCCTGTTTGCGGACAAAGAGTAGGCGGTCCTCCTGCGACAGCTCTGATCGGTAGGTGTAGCCCTCCTCCGCAAAGTCTTTTAGGCCATCCGGAGTTTCTATTCTTTCGAGCACTATGAAGCGCGCCATCAGGCCTCGGGCACGCTTGGCGGAGAAGCTGATGGTGCGTGGCTTGCCGTCACGGATCTCCTGGAACAGAGCGGTGATGAGCGGAGCCCTCAGTCGGTCCGACCGTACACTCCTGAAATATTCGTTCGAAGCCAGGTTTAGCACGGCACTGGCCGGTCGCTTGGCGTACTCTGCGTTCAAAGCGTCCGTGATCTGAGTGCCCCAAAAATCGTAGAGGTTCCGACCCCTCTTGGTGTCCAGTCGTGTTCCCATCTCGAGCCGGTACGGCTGGATCAGGTCGAGGGGTCGGAGGAGTCCATAAAGCCCCGATAGAATACGCAGTTGGCCCTGTGCCCACTGTAGATTCTCCTTCGAGAGGCTCGCAGCGTCCAGCCCCCGGTAGACGTCGCCCCGGAAGGCCAGCACGCACGGCTTTGAGTTCTCTGGCGTAAAGGGGAGGCTCATATCCTGGAAGCGCTGGTGATTGAGTTCGGCAAGCGACTGACTGAGTGCCATCAGCTCCTCGAGCGAAGCTACACCGAGTTGTTTACAGCGCTGGAGCAACACTTGGATTTCCTCTTGGAAGTCCGGCTCGGTGGTGGGCAATCCATCGATGGAAAAGTCGAAATCGAGTGTCTTAGCGGGGGAGAGAAGAGTCAGCATGAGTTGTTCCTCCTTGGGTACTTCTGGAGACCGGTGAACCAACAGTCCAGCCCATGGTCACACGTAGCGTTAAAGAGTGAACCTACTCCAATTTGTGTGAGTTGCTAGGTGAGAGAGGATGAAGGCAGGCCGTTGACGGGCTTTCTAGCCCCGTCTAGCTTCCTGGCCTCTTGCTGGCTATCTGAAAAGCGACGGGCGTAAATGGACGAAACCTTTGGGCGAGGGCCACTTCTTCTCCTCTCCGGGAGGGCGAATAAACCGCTCGCGGAAGAGATCGGAAAGGTCCTTAAAAAGTCGGTGAATGGGGCCTTAATTCACAACTTCGCCGACGGGGAGATCTTTGTCCGGATCGACGAAAATGCTCGGGGAAGGGACGTGTTCATCATCCAGTCTACCAACGCGCCCTCCGACAATATCATGGAGCTTCTTCTCCTGATCGATGCGGCGAAGCGGGCCTCTGCGGCGCGCATCACCACTGTAATCCCCTATTACGGATACGGTCGACAGGATCGGAAGGATCAGCCGAGGGTGGCGATCGGTGCAAAGCTGACCGCGGATCTTGTCGAAACGGCGGGTGCTGGCCGCATTCTGGGAATAGACTTTCACCAACATCAGATTCAGGGGTTTTTTGACATTCCCGTGGATCATCTGTACGCTGCGCCCGTCTTGACCAAGTATTTCCAAGACAAGGCACTGGAGGACCTGGTGGTGGTCTCGCCAGATGTTGGCTCAGCGAAAATGGCCCGGGGCTTCGCGAGGCGGCTCAACGCTAGCTTTGCGATCATCGATAAGCGTCGGCCAGCTCCCAACGAGTCCGAAGTATTGAACGTGGTTGGGGACGTGGCCGGAAGTAACTGTCTCATTACAGATGACATGGTTGATACCGCCGGAACGATGGTTTCGGCAGTGCGCGCCCTGAAAGATCGGGGAGCATTTGCAGTGTATGCCTGTGCGACCCACGCGCTGCTCTCGGGAAGTGCCCCGGAGAGGCTCAGTGCTGCACCTCTGACGGAACTGGTCGTGACGAATACGGTTCAGATCCCAGAAGAGCGAAAGTTCGAAGGGCTCAAAGTGCTTTCAATAGCCACGTTGTTGGCTAGGGCGATTGAGCATATCCATCTCAACGAGTCGGTCAGCCAGCTCTTTGAGGTCTCGGACAACGAAGCGTGAAGTGCGGGCCGGAGGTAGACAAATAATAGAACTGCGGGCCTGATCCCAGGCTCCTGACGTGAGGAAGGAATTATGGCAATGCAGGTGATCCTGAAGGCGGGCCGCCGGGAAGGTCGGGGAAAGGGTAAGGCTCGGAAGCTAAGGGCGGAAGGGCAGCTCCCAGCCGTCCTCTACGGAGCCGGTGAGGATCCTCTCTCTTTGACCCTAAGCGCTCACGAGGCAGTTCGTCTATTTCACTCGATCTCTGTTGACAACACGATCATCAATCTCGAGGTGGAGGGAGAGAAGGCCCCTGTGCCAGCTCTGGTGAGGGAGATCCAGGCCCATCCGGCTCAGGCTGACCTTCTTCACGTCGATTTTTTGCGGATTCAGTCTGGGGTGGAGATCGAGCTGGACGTTCCCGTGCGTCTCGAGGGGATTCCAACGGGTGTAAAAGATGAGGGTGGTGTCCTTGAGCAGACGACCCACCAGATCCTAGTTCGTTGCCTCCCGGAGGACATCCCCGAGGCGTTCACGGTGGATGTTACCGAACTAGTCATCGGCGATTCGGTTCGGGTGGAGAACATTGCCGTTCGAGATAGAGTCGAGATTCTTCTCGATGGTCAGCGGACGATCTGCTCGGTGCAGATGCCGACTGAGTTGATCCTCGAAGAGCCTGAGGAAGAGGAGATAGAGGGCGAACTGGTGGATGAGGAAACTGAGGGAGCTGAGGAAGCCGAGGAGAGTGCAGAGTCTGAGGGCGAAGGCAAGTAAGCCCTTCGCTTCCCTCGATGGGAGCGGCTGATGAAGCTTGTGGCTGGATTGGGGAACCCTGGTCGGGAGTACGATGCAACCCGGCACAATGTGGGGTGGTGGGTCTTGGATCGTCTCGCGTACGAGTGGGACTTCGGGGCCTTCGAGAGCGTAGAAACCGCGCTGGTCAGTCGGGGCGCGCTGGGCGAGATTGAAGTCCTGCTTGTCAAGCCTAGAACCTATATGAATCGCAGTGGAGAGGCCCTCCGTCCTTTCGTGGGGCGGGAGGGCTTTGACCTGTCCCAGGATCTTCTCGTGGTGGTTGATGATGTGGCTCTACAGGTTGGGCGGGTCCGGTTCCGGACAAAGGGGAGCGCAGGTGGGCACAACGGATTACGCTCAGTCGTGGCCGCTCTGGGTACCGGGGAGTTTTCCAGGCTCCGAGTGGGCGTAGGCCATCCACCGGCTGAGGGGGAGCTCGTGGACTGGGTGCTGTCTGCCATGGACGAAGATGACGAAGATGACACCGTGGCACTCCTCCCCTCCATGACCAAGGCGATTGGTCTTTGGGTGAGGGAAGGGATGGAGCCGGCCATGAATCAGTTCAACCGATGAGAGGTAGAGCATGGATTTCGTAAGTATATCTGCTGGTGCCTGGATCCTTGGAATTGTCGGCCTCGGCGTTGCCATCTTGATCTTTACCTATGTCACCCGTCAGCCGGTAGGCGGTGAGCAGCTGGCAGAGCTTGCTGGACAGATTCACGACGGGGCAATGGCATTTCTGCGACGGGAGAACACTGTTCTATCCGGGTTTGTCATTGTCGTTGCGGGACTGCTGATGTGGGGGATCGGGGTTGGCACCGCTGTCGCATACGTCTCGGGTGCGTTCAGTTCAGCTCTCGCGGGGTTCATCGGGATGAAGGCGGCGACGCGGGCAAACGTGAGAACTGCATACGGGGCCAGTTCTGAGGGACAGCGGAAGGCGCTTCGGATTTCTTTCCTTGGGGCTGCAGTCATGGGCCTCTCTGTAGCGTCGTTGGGGCTCATCGGCATCGGGCTGTTCTATCTAGTGATCGGGTCCGGAAGTGAGGGTGATCTGCCCAGGTTCTCTGAGATCATCGCGGGGTTTGCGATGGGGGCCTCGTCTATCGCTCTCTTTGCCCGCGTGGGTGGGGGGATCTTCACGAAGGCAGCAGATGTTGGCGCCGACTTGGTCGGAAAAGTCGAGGCAGGAATCCCCGAGGACGATCCCCGGAATCCGGCGACCATCGCCGACAACGTGGGTGACAACGTGGGTGATGTAGCCGGAATGGGAGCGGACATATTCGAGTCGTACGTCGGCTCGATGGTGGCAACTATTGCGATCGCTGCGACATCCACGGCTCTTGCCGCCAACGTCGTGGAGGCCGTCGCTCTACCCATTGTCGCTGCCATGGTCGGCCTGGTCGCTTCCCTCCTCGGCATTTTTATGATGAGAGTCCTTGAGGGCACGGACCCAGCCTCTGCGCTTCGGAATGTCACTTTCATCGCAGCAGGGGTTTTCCTTGTTGTGATGTTCTTCGTAGTCGAGTCCATGGGGTTCGCGATCGAAAATCCCGCAACTGGGGGAACCTACCCTGCGATGGGTCCGTTCTGGGCGATCCTCTCTGGAACGCTCGTGGGAATATTGATCGGGCTGGTGACCGAATGGTACACTGCCGGAAAGCCTATTCATGGCATCGCAGCTGCCAGTGAGACGGGATCGGGCACGAACATCATCACGGGCCTCGCTCTGGGAATGAACTCGGTTGCGATTCCGGTCATTCTGATCACGATCGCCATCTTTGTGTCGTTCAGCGTGGCGGGCCTCTATGGCATTGGCATTTCTGCCGTCGGGATGCTCGCGACGGTGGGTGCCACTATGTCCGTCGACGCTTACGGTCCGATTGCTGATAATGCGGGAGGATTGGCCGAGATGGCGGGCCTCGGTGAGGAAACCCGGAAGATCACCGACTCGCTCGATTCAATCGGAAACACCACGGCTGCGATCGGGAAGGGGTTTGCAATCGGATCCGCCGCTCTGACGGCGCTCGCGCTCTTCTCAGCCTACTCAGCGAGCGTGGGGCTACAGGAGAGTGGAATCAACCTCATCAATCCCCTCGTCGTGATCGGGTTGTTCCTCGGCGGCGCGCTACCCTTCGTCGTAGCGGCTCTGACGATGACTGCCGTGGGTCGAGCGGCTGCTGGGATGGTGGAGGAGGTTCGTCGACAATTCCGAGAGATTCCGGGGATTATGGACGGGACGGGGAAGCCGGACTCGGCCCGCTGTGTCGACATCTCTACTCGGGCTGCACTAAGGGAGATGATACTTCCGGGGATCATTGCCATACTTGCCCCCTTTCTGGTCGGATGGATCTTAGGGGTGGAAGCCCTCGGAGGGCTTCTCGCCGGGGCGCTCGTGACCGGTGTGCTGATGGCGCTGTTCATGGCTAACTCGGGGGGCGCTTGGGATAATGCGAAGAAGCTGATCGAGGCGGGTGCTCACGGGGGAAAGGGCTCAGATGCTCACAAGGCCGCAGTCGTCGGCGATACTGTGGGGGATCCCTTCAAGGACACTTCTGGCCCGTCCCTGAACATCCTGATCAAGCTGATGAGCGTGGTCTCTCTCGTGCTCTCTCCCTTCTTCGTTCGCGTCCACGGCCTTGATCCCGGAGCCCAGCAGTCCCTGGATTCCTTGGTACAGATCGTTCGGAGTTGGTTCGGCTGAGATGAACGTGGCGGGGGCCACCAAGACCCTCGGCTTAGCTCAGGACATCGGCACGACCCGAAGGAGCTGTCCCTCGATTCGGTCGAAGATTTCGTCCAGAGATTCTCCCGTGATTGTGAGACCGTGGTTTCTGAGGCCGACTACTGCCTGAGCAGGATTGGGGTGTTGACGTACGATATCAGCTACCGCCTGACCCAACTCGTATGTCCCACATGGGTAGTTGAACTCCGTCGAAGGAACTCCCTTCATCCATGCGTGCGCATGTAGGATGGCGCCCACCTCGGGGTGCTCCCGGTAGATCAACCAATGCTCGATCGCGTCGACTGAGACCCGGCGGGGCTCAACGTTCGGGGGGACCGACAGGATCATTGCCCCTTTTTCCGCGTCGTAACTCTTCACTAGGAGGAAGTCTCGGCCTACTTCCCTGAGATTGGACTTGTCCACTCCCGAGGCGCTCATCCAGAATTGCTCGGCATCATATCGAGCTGAGATATTCCCATAGGAGAGTCCCCCCATCCCGAAGATCCTCTTCAGATGACGGCGATCTCTCTCCGAGAGGATCTTGTCGAGAGGGAAGGGGAGGGGTAGGACGTCCAACGCATCCAACTTTACTCCCGCTCGGCCGATAGACGCTGTGATCTCATCGCCCTCCCACAACTCCTCGGGCAGGTCATCATCAAACACATTGTCGATGATCAGCTTGGAGGTGGCCAGGGGCTCTATTCGCTCGTACACCTTCTCAAAGAACTCTCTCCGGTCTGTGGTGCCGTTGACCTGGTAATGTCCCTGCTCCGGCGTGATGAAGTGCACATCGGGGTCGGAGTCCCCGGGCCCAGTCACTCCGATGAGAAGGTTGGCGAGGGAACGTACAAGCAGGGGGTAGCCTTCAGGTATTGCCTCGTCCATCGACTTCTGACCGGGCGCCAATTCCGTGACTCCGACTACAAAGACTGCCTGGCCCCGGCGTCTGAACAGCTTGGGCTCGTCCCTGGCAAATGGATTGATGACCAAAGAGGCCTGGTCGGGGTTGTCCACCTGCTTGTGACCGCGGCGAACCATGACCTCACTCAGACCCGAGAAGAACCACTCGAGCTGCTGGAGATTGTCGTGCGGAGCGACAGAGAAGTCCATTGGGGTCTCGTGCGAGTCTCAGGGTCTCCGCATATACGGAGACCGCAACAGAGGGTCCGTTAATTGATGACCTCGGAAAAGGTCGACTGAAGCCAGGTCCTCCGCAAGATCCAGCGATGTTTTCAGAGCGATCTTACTGGAAGTATTTCCTGTTGTCCCTGAGGAGACTATGTGGATTGCGTTTCTCCTTTGACGCCTGGGGAAGCGTCCCTAGATTCTCGTGCGCTGACCGGAGGATGCCTTCTCCCACTTTCATCATATGACGGAGGCTCACCGGCTCCTACGCAAACTGTCACCAGATTGGACGTCATGCTCAAAGCCGGGATTGTGGGTCTCCCCAACGTAGGTAAGTCCTCCCTCTTTAATGCGCTGACAGCCCAGGGAGCGCCAGCTGAAAACTATCCGTTCTGTACGGTGGAACCGAATGTCGGGATCGTGAAGGTGCCGGATATCCGGCTGGATCGGATCTTTGAACTCGTCCAGGTGCCTGCTCGAATTCCCGCCGTGATCCAATTCGTGGACATTGCGGGACTCGTAGCGGGAGCAGCTGAGGGTGAGGGTCTTGGAAACAAGTTCCTGGGAAACATTCGTGAGGTTGATGCTGTTGTTCATGTCTTGAGGTGTTTTGACGATCCTGACGTGACCCATGTTTTCGGGAGCGTAGATCCCGCGCGAGACCGTGAGGTTGTGAATGCCGAGCTTGGGTTGGCTGATCTGGAGGCCGTAGAAAGCATGTTAGAGCGGAACGAGCGCAAAGCCCGTTCTGGTGAGAAGGAGGTGCGGCGGAAGGTTGTCCTCTTGGGGTGGCTCCAAGCGAGCCTCTCTAGAGGAGTTCCTGTCCGCCGGCTAGAGTTTTCTGCGGAAGAGCGTGCACTTCTGAAGAGCTTCCAGCTCCTCTCCAGCAAGGCGGTGTTATACATCGCCAACGTTGAGGAGGGTGCGCTCCCAGAGGGAGAGAATGAGTGGACCCATAGACTACGAGAGATTCTTGAAGAGGAGGAGCCAGATGCTGGAATCGTTACCGTATGCTCAGAGGTCGAAGCAGAGCTAGCGGAGCTCGATCCAGAGGAGCGTAGTGAGTTCCTGGAGGAGATAGGACTCGAAGATACCAGTCTAAGCCGTGTGGTACATGCAACATATGACCTGCTAGGCCTGGTCACCTTCTATACGGAGGGGGAGAGTGAGGCTCGAGCCTGGACAGTTCGTCGAGGGGCACTTGCGGCAGAGGCCGCTGGTCTCATCCACTCAGATTTTGAGCGTGGATTCATTCGAGCTGAGACGATCGCGTACTGTGAATTCGAGGAGGCAGGTTCACTCAAGGCCGCGCGAGAGAGTGGACTGGTCCGATCCGAAGGGAAGGACTACGAGGTTCAGGATGGAGACGTGATCCTCTTTCGTTTCAACGTGTGATCCACCCACGGCTATTCCTGGTTTCCGAGAAGAAGTTTTCTGTGTGACCTAGGCTACTAGTGGCGTGCGCGTCCTTGCCAACTCAGCCTCTTCGACGCAGAAGAGTTTCAGTAAGACCTGCGGATGTGGAAAGAAGTCCTCCAAGAGGCACACTTCGTGGAGTGGTGTCGTAAGACCAGAGAAAACTACTCTGGGAGTTTTCGAAAGGTGATCGACCACTTCGTTCCCCCGTCCTGAGTCTCCGTCACCTGGTAATGAGTGTTCAGGGCAAAGTGAATGCGATCAGTTCTCCCTGATCTCCACCACCCCCAACCGCTACGACGAGGTACTGCTTACCGCTGAGCATGTAGGTCATCGGTGATCCGGTTTGTCCCGCGGGGAGATAGACTGCCCCGCGTTCCCGCCCAGTCATCTTGTCGTAGGCCCGAAGCATCGACCCACGATTGCCATCTGGCATCGTGAAGACCCCACCTTCGCCGCTGATCACAAGCGTCTTGGTCGTGAGCGTGCCGATCCCGCCTGAGCTCCCGCCGGCAGCACCGGTTCGTCCGGTACGAGGAATTTCGAGTCCTTGGAGTGCTGGGTGATTCCGCACGAAATCCGGCGTCTCACCGTGGGCTATCTGCCAGATGATCTCCCCCTCGTTCAGGTCGATGGCGGTGATCCGACCCCATGGTGGTTTCATCAGAGGCAAGCCCTGCACGTTAAGTGGTCCGCCCGCTCCCCTCACGTAGTCCATGTCGGACCGCTCAGGGGTGTTGACGAGTCCGATCGCTCGGGACAGAGTGTGCGAGTACACGTAAATAATCCCGGTGTCAGGGTCATACGATCCGCCTGGCCAATTGGCCCCGTTTGGTACAAATAAGGTTCCGAAAAGACCATTCTCGTCCTGGACGATCGGCGGTGTGAAGATTGGCCCAGTCTTGTACTGCGAGACGATCTCTAGTGCCTCCGCTTTCAACTCGGGGGTGAAGTCTATGAGTTCCTCGAGCAAGAAGCCCTGTCGCTCAAACGGGGGAGGCTTAGTCGGAAATGGTTGCGTTGGCGAATACCACTCACCCGGAACGTTACCCGCGGGGACCGGTCGTTCTTCGATTGGCCAGACCGGCTCACCAGTCACGCGGTCGAACACATAGATCCAGCCCTGTTTAGTTGGCTGAGCCACTGCCTTGATTTCCCGGTCGTCAACGGTGATGTCCACCAAGATCGGTGGTGAGGGTACGTCGTAGTCCCAGATCGGATGATGAACGAATTGGAAATGCCAGAGGTATCGTCCGGTCTCTAGATCCACCGCGATGAGACTTTCACCAAAAAGGTTGTCGCCTGGCCGATGCCCTCCATAGTAGTCTCCCGTCGGGATCTCGACTGGTAAGTAGGCGATTCCGAGTTCCTCGTCGACAGTGAAGGTCGTCCAGACACCAGTGTTGCCGGTATATGCAGCGGACTCGTCCAACCAGGTATCATACCCGAACTCGCCGAACTGCGGGACGGTATGGAAGATCCACTTTCGCTGGCCGGTCCGAACATCGAAACCGCGGATGTACCCCTTTATGTTCTCACGGCTTGGGGGGCTTCCCCCAGAGCGGTGAGACGCGCCTACGAGAACGACGTCACGGGCTACGATCGGAGCGCTATTCCAACCGATCTCTCCGGAGAGCGGATCAATGTCTTGATCATTTCCCTGCTTGAGATCGACGATGCCATTGTTGCCAAATGCCTGAATAGGCCGTCCCGTACCAGCATCGAGCGCGACCAGCTGATAGCCGATGGTCACGAAGAAGATTCGGTTGTCACCTGATCCGTCCGTCCAGTAGGCGACACCCCGACCCGACATGCGACGAATAGCGTTTGCTCCCCGCTCTCCTTCCTCGATCCGATACATCCAAAGCATTTCCCCTGTCGCAGCGTCGAGCGCCACCACGTTACGGCGGCTTCCGGCCGTGGTGTAGAGCACCCCATCGATCATCAGAGGGGTGGCTTGATAATTTGAGTCGGAGTATGGTCCGAGGTTCACCGTGTTAAGACGCCACACGACCTCGAGGTCTTCAAAGTTGTCGCCGTTAATCTGGTCGAGGGGAGCATACCTGGTGCTGCCTAGGTCCCCACCATATGTCCGCCACTGCCCATCTGCCGCACCAGACTGCGCCGATCCTGCCGATGCTCCCCAGGACAAAAGAATCACGAGCGAAAGAGCGAGTCTGACCGAACTCGAGTCTCGAAACATTGCAGGTCTCCCAGTTACATCCATATGCGGCAGGTATCTAACATTGAAGCACAATACTACTAGATAGGACCCCAACATTTCGGCAGAGTCAAGTCTGGTGCCTAGTTGTGCCTAACACGGTTTGCTTGAGGTATGGGAAGGATGTTCGCATCTCGTCCGAATTTGTAGGTTTCTCGCGTCCATTTGCAGTGGAAGTGTTATGACGTGTAGAACTGATGCTGAGCGGCAGGAGGAGATCATCGACTGGTCACTACTCAATCGATTTCAGGAATTGATTGAGACCCCAAGGGTTTCGCGGGACGATGGAGATGTTCTGGGGTACTCTAGAGAGGGAAGGCCCGTTCGGGGCTTCCGGTTCGGAAATGGCCCACGAGCAGTGAGTCTGATCGGCGGTTGCCACGCGGATGAACCGGTAGGACCGCGCCTGCTCCGGCACCTAGTCAGTTACCTGTCTCTACTCCAGCCTGACGATCCATGGCTCACGGTCTACCAGTGGTGGATTGTTCCCCATGTCAACCCGGACGGCGAGTATATCAACGCCATATGGGCAGACGACGACGCGATGGCTTATGACTTTGGCCGCTATCTTTTAGGTGCCGTTCGGGAGCTTCCCGGAGATGATATTGAGTTCGGATTCCCATGGGACGACTCGGATATTGGAGCTAGACCTGAGAACAATGCTCTACTCAAGTGGTGGCGAACGTGCGAATGGCCCTTCGCCCTCCACGTATCTTTACATGGGACGGGCTTCGCTGCTGGGCCGTGGTTCTTGCTCGAAGGGGCTTGGCGGGACCGATGTGAGGATCTCAAGCGCCGATGCCTCGAGCGTATCCAGGCGCTCGGATATGTTCCGCACGATGTGGAACGTAAGGGTGAGAAGGGATTCGTTCGTCTGGGGCGTGGATTCTGCACTCGGCCCGATTCTCGGCGCATGATCGAGCACTTCAAGGGTCTGGGTGATCCAGACACGGCGGGGCGCTTTCGACCTAGTTCGATGGAGACGGTTCGGTCTTTCGGGGGAGACCCACTGACGCTGGTGTCTGAGATGCCGCTCTTCATTACGCCTGGGGTGGGAGAGACCCTAGGACCGCCGGACCCTATCGCCGTGCGATGGAAGGAGCAGATTATGCGCTGGAAAAGGGAAGTGGTGGCGAGCGGCAAATCGAAGGCCATCACTGAAGCGGGTTCTGCCGAAGGGATTGTCGCAATGCCGATCCGGGATCAGATGGAGCTCCAGTGGGCACTGATTCGGGCAGGACAGAAGCTGACGCGGGCGATAAGCTAGAGGAAGAACACATTCGTGATGTGTCAGCCTGCTGGGGCAGTAGACTCATCGGGTCCCGTCAAAGGATTGACCATATACCTGTGAGACATGATCTTGCTTGCGCGAATGCTCACATGCCCGCCCCGCCTTCTGGTCTGGACACTCCGAAGGATTCTGCGATGGACATTTCGACGCTGGGATCTGAAGTTTCATCTAGCCATCCCATCACGTAGTTGAACAAGGGGGAGTCACCCCATACTTTTTATTGCGCGAAAAGCCCGCTCTACCCACTGGGTTGGGCCCGTTAACTAGGCGGACCAAGGGATTGAATCAGATGAGAGACTACGAGATCGTGTACATCTTTCACCCCTCCCTCACTGAGGAGGAGGTGAACCAGAAGTTAGAGAAGTTCCATCCCATCGCGACGCGCTCAGAGGGGGCTGAAGTCACCGCCCTCGATCATTGGGGGACGCGGCAGCTAGCGTATCAAGTCAAAGGGGAAAGCCAGGGCTACTACGTTGTGGCCCAGTTCATGGCTGATCCGCCAGATCTGATCGAATTCGAGCGAATCCTCAAGCTCGATGAGGATCTTTTTCGCTACCTGGTAGTGGTGAGCGAGGGGGAGCCCACGTCAGGGATGTCTGTCATAGCTGAGTCACCAGCTTCTGAATCGCCGGAGCGCCGCGACGATGGGGATGAAGAGGGTGATGACGAGGAAAAGGGAGAGGAAGATCACTTGGGTCTCGGGGCGGCTTCACCTCCGGAGTTCTCCGGGGGGCGGGGCCGCCGCCGCCGGATCGACGGCCCGAGGATCGAGTTGTTGAACTTCAAGGATGTGGGGATGCTATCCAAGTTCATTACCGAGCAGGGGAAGATTCTTCCAAAGCGTACCACGAAGGTCACCGCACAGTTTCAGCGACGGCTCGGTCAGGCAATAAAGCGCGCTCGGCACTTGGCTCTTCTTCCATATGTCCAGAATCACGATCTGTAACACACATCAATGACGGAGGAGAGTGTTCGGGAGGGAGGGTGGCTTCGCCTTCTGGGACTCCTGGCGCTTAGCCTGACGCTCTCAGTGGGTCAGCCCTTCATTCTCGTCGTTGTGGCGTTTGCCATGCTAACTTTCCTAGCCCCGGGCGGAAGGATCCTCGTTCTGCTCCTAACGGCGGGAGCATTCGCAGCCGTTTTTGCTGGGGGAGAATCGGAAGGATTGTGGTATCTCGAGCGAGGGTGGGCCATCCTAGTGGGGGGCTGGTTCGTATCCGTCTCGCTCTTCTTGCCGGGTCGCCCTTTCCTGGCTCGTGCACTGCCTGCCCTCCTCGGGAGTATTGTGTGTGTTGGGGGGATCCTCGCGATGCTCGGTAGTTGGAGTACTGTGGAGACCCTTGTGGCAGAGCGGGTTGAGGTGAGCATGACCGCTACGCTTCAGTTGATGAACGCTCTGGCAGAAGGTGATCTACAGGTGGGGCTGATGGAGGCACTGTCCACGACCGCTCGGGTTCAAGGGGTGCTGTTTCCCGCGCTGCTCGTGCTCAGCAGCCTTGCATCTCTAGGGGTGGCGTGGTGGTTACACGTACGGGTGTCGCCCATGGAAGGTCCGGGGCTTGGTCCTTTTCGGGAGTTTCGGTTTCCGGATCCCCTCATATGGATCTTCATCTCGGGATTGGGTTTGGTAATAGTCGCCGGATGGAGCGTTGGGTGGGGAAGACTCGGCATGAACCTGGTTGCGTTCATGGGGGCGTTGTATGTATTGCGCGGTGTCGCAGTCCTCATTGTTCTCTGGGGTGGAGTCTCGTTTACCGGCGGTCTTCTGCTGACGCTTGCTCTAGTGTTGGCGGGACCCCTGGTCGCATTGGGGGTGATGCTGGTCGGAGTCAGCGACTCTTGGTTCGATTTACGTGCACGGGTGGAGCGGCACGGGCCCTCCGCGCAATAGGCAAACAGAAGAAGCATTCTGTCCAAGGAGCGGAGAAATGAAGGTGATCTTAAAGAAGGCGATCGACAGTTTGGGCGAGCTGGGTCAGGTGGTGTCGGTCAAGCCAGGTTACGCACGGAACTATTTGCTGCCGCAAGGCCTGGCCTATGAGGCATCCAAGGCGAATCTCAAGCGGATTGAGGAGGAACAGAAAGCGGCTGAGGAGAGGGCGAAGCGTGGTTACCTGGAAGGCCGTCGAAGACTGTCCCAAGTCGAGGGCATGTCACTCCAGTTCACAGCGAGGGCGTCGGAGGAGGGCAGGCTCTTCGGTTCGATCTCCGTGGCTGACATTGCCGAGCGATTAAACTCCATAGACATGGATTTTGAGGTGGAGCGGAAACAGATCCTCATGGAAGAGCCCTTGAAGCAGGTCGGCGTTTACCAGGTGCCGATCCGGCTCTTTACTGATGTCCAGGGGGAGATCGAGGTTCGGGTGGAGCCGGAGGAGGCCTGATTACCGCGAGACTAGTACCGGTGCCAGGTAAGCGAGGGAATCCTAGTGACGGCTCCTGAGGTGGTTTCAGTTCTCGAACGCGCCGCTGATCTGGCTTTGAAGAGCAAGGCACAGGATGTTATTTCGTTGGATCTGCAGGGGATTTCTTCAGCGACTGATTTCTTTCTTCTTGCGACCGGAACATCGGATGTTCATGTGAAGGCTATCGCGGACCAGATCCTCGACGAGTTGCGTGAAGAAGGTGTCAGGCCAAACCATGTAGAGGGCCTTCAGGGTGGCCAATGGGTTCTCCTCGACTATATCGACCTGGTGATACATGTATTCCACTATACCAAGCGACAATTCTACCAACTGGAGGAGCTCTGGGGAGATGCGAAGCGACGAGAGTTTTGACCGGTGAAGCGGCGCGGCCCGGCCAACATATACTCGGTAGCTCTAGACAACCCGCTGCCACCTGAGGATTTTCCTATTCCTCAGCCGGATACTGGCGAGGTGATCGCACTCTTGGCCGAAGAGGGGCCGCGCAGCCATGGTTGGTCTGCCCGGTTGGCGGTTGAGCTGGCCGCTCGGTGGTCGAGAGAGGACGTCAAGGTGCTTCTGGCGGATGGCGATTTCTCCAGCCCGTCGTTGCACGAGCTCCTCGGCGAGGAGAACGACGAAGGCGTGGCGGATCTTATCCTCTACGGTGCGTCGTGCGAGAGGGTGGCACGAGAGGTCGGTGAAGGTAAGCAGCTCTTCGTACCATCAGGGACGGTTGTCGCCGATCCAGAGGGCGCCTACGCTGACCCCCGTTGGGCGAGGGTATTCTCCGAAATGCGGGGCTCCAGCACTGTGTTGCTGCTCTACCTTCCAGCGGAGTTCGGCGGGGTATCGGGGCTTGTGGCCGAGGCGGACTGGGTGATCCAGCTTGCCTTGGATCCGCCCACAGCTGACGTAGATCCTGACGTCACAGTGATCCACAGTTCCGGTGGGGAGGCCCCCCTGAGTGAAACGGTCCCGGTCCCGGCGATGGGTGCGGGTGTACGAAGTTCAACCGAGTCCACTGATGTGGAATCTCCTGTCACTCGAGTGGTCCCCAAAGGCCCGACGTCCAAAAGGAGGGTCGCTCCTCCCCTGGGAGATGCTCAGGAACGACTGTTCTTTGTTGTCCTTTTCATCCTCATTGTCATAGTGCTTGCTTTGGCCTGGTACGGATACATCACAGTCCCCGGTCTTACTTTGTCATCGTCTTCTCTCATTGAGCCCGCTTTCTCATCGGATTCGCTGGCACCTGACTTCTACGGATGAAGCTTAGAGCCCTCCGTCTGCACGGATTCAAGTCCTTTGCTGACCGCACAGAGATCCTCTTCAACGATGGTATTACCGCAATAGTCGGCCCGAACGGGTGTGGTAAATCAAACATCTCTGACGCGATCCGATGGGTTCTCGGCGAACAACGGCCGACGGCGATTCGCGGGGTCAAAATGGAGGAGGTGATCTTCCAGGGTACGGTTAACCGGCATCCGGTGAACCGGGGGTCGGTGTCCATTGAGGTGACCAATGAAGACGGGGCTCTACCAGTTCCCTTCAGTGAGGTGGCAATCGCCCGAACGGTTTACCGGGACGGAGGAAGCGACTACTCCCTGAACCGCTCATCTTGCCGCCTTCGCGACATCCAGGAACTGTGTCGAGACACAGGACTGGGGGCGAATGCTTACGCGATCATTGAGAATCGGATGATCGATGCGATTCTCTCAGATCGAGCTGAGGAGCGGCGTGGCCTCTTCGAGGAGGCCGCAGGCATAGGCAAGTACAAGGACCGAAGGAAAGAGGCATCCCGCAGGATGGAGCGGGCAGAGGTCGATCTCCAGAGGCTGGAAGATCTGATCGGAGAAGTGCAGAGCAAGGTCCGATCGCTGGCGCGGCAGAAGGGGAGGGCGGAACGGTACGTAGAGCTGCGCAAACGCCAGCTCGATTTGGAGATGACTCTCGCAAGTGGCCAGCTTGAGGAGTTGGGCTCCCGTCTCAAGGAGGTCCGAAGTGTTGTCGGTGGTGACCTAGAGCGAGATGAAAGCCTCAAGGCCCAGATCTCCACGGTGGAGAGCCGGCTAGAGGCCTTGAGAATCGATCAGCTTTCGCGTGAAAGGGCGCGCACTGCCTCCGGACAGAAAGTCGATGAGTTGAAGAGCGAACTCGTTCGATGGGAACGCGATCGGGCAGTAGCTGCAGAAGGGGCCGGATATGCCGGGCGTAGGATCGACCAGATCTTGGAAGAGCGCTCTGAGGCGAACCGGGGGCTAGAGGAATCGGAAGTTTGTGGCGAAGAGCTGTTAGAACGACACGAGGCGTTGAGATCCGAATTGGCGGAATTCATCGTCGAAATTGACCTCCAATCGGAGAAGGCCTCCGGGGCCCGTGAAGCACTCCAGAGATCTCGAGACGGTCTCAGTGAGGTTGAGGTCCAGGAAAGAGCGGTTGCTCGTCGGATCGCTCAGCTGCGGGGCGACGTGGATTCCAGAGAAACCAGACAGGTGGAGTTGGAAGAACGGATCAGACTCTTGGGCGATGAGCTTCAGGAGGCCCAGGATGCATTGTCGGAAGCGGCCTCGCAGGGGGACCTGTTTACCGATCGGCTAGAGAGTCTCGTAGACACCCTGGGGCCGGCAAGACACCATCTCGACAAGAAGCGGAGGGGAGTTGTGGATGCCAGGGAGGCGATGGGTCGAGCTCGAGAGGAGCAGATGAGGACCCAGGATATTTTCGGTGCTCTGTCTGCTCGACGGTCAGCTCTGGAGGAGATAGAAAAGGACCAAGAGGGCGTTGATCCTGTGGTCCAGGCCCTCTTGGTGGATCCGCCCGACGGGGTTCTGGGAATCCTAGCCGACTTCCTCTCGACCGATCGAGAGTTTTCCCAAACGGTGGAGGCCGTTTTGGGCGTGCTGCTTCGAGCCGTGGTCGTTCGGGACACTGGGGTTGCCAAGGATCTTGCCCGCTGGTTCCGCGAGGACTGGGAAGGGGGAGGGGGACTGGTGGTTCTGCCCCTGGACCTGGCATCCGGGGGGGACGATACAGGGGGCCTGTTAGAGAAGGTGGCGGTGACGGGAGTAGGTTCTCCTTGGGTGCGGGCACTTCTTCGCGGATTTGAGCTTGAAGTTGATGTCGACCTGATCGTCTCTCCCAAAGGTGCAGTTGGAACCGCTCGGGTGTCGAAGGAAGGGACTTGGGTCGATCACAAAGGGGTATTCTATCTGGGCAATCCCTTGGGATCCACGGGAATTCTCGAGAGAAGGGAGAGCCTCGTAGCGCTAAAGGCCGAAACTGAGCGGGCGAAGGATGCCGCCGAAGTGGCTGCTGGGGTGCGAGAGAAGACGGCGACGCAGATGGAAGCGCTTGAGGAATCGTTGGAGGAAGCCCGAGATAGTCTGCAGCGGGTGGAAGATAGCTACCGGGAGGCTTGTTCGGAGCAGGTGGAACGGTCTGAGCGTCTACTTCGGATGGAAAGGCTAGTGCGTGAACTTGAGGGTCAGCGGTCAGCTGCCCAAAGCGCGCTTGCGAGGGCCCAGGAAGGTGCCGAAGAGGCTCAGTCCGAGCGTGAGGGCCTGCTTGTCAAAGAAGAGGATCTTCGAGACAGGCGGGGAGAAGCCAGTGCGCTCCTGGATCGGATGCATGATCAGTGGGAGGAGATCCATGCCACGGAGTCCCGGCTGATGATTGAGCGGACAAGTCTGGAGGGGGATAGCTCACGGATCGAGGAACGACAGAGGGACTTGGCGGAGGGGAGAACCTTGGCGATCGTGCGAATGGAGGCGCTTGAGGCTGAGGAGAATCGTCTCGTTGAGGAGAGAGAGAGGGCTGAGTCACTCCTCGCTGAAGGGAAGGTTCAAATAGAGCGCCTTTTCACTCTGCTGGAATCGGCCGAGGTAGAGCTCCGGGAGATGGATCAGAGCCTGGCCGATATGCATGAGGTCCTCGCGGAGGCCGAACGTAAAGTGCGTGAGGCTCGGACGGCGGAGCGAGCGGCCTCAGAAGAGAGGCACGGTCTGGAGTTAGAGGAGCAGGAGATCCATGGGCGGATCGGGCGGATCCAGGATCGTCTGGAGGGGGAGTGGGGTCGATCCCTTGAGCGACTCATAGAAAAGGCGGAAGAGGTCGAAGGGGAAGAGGTTGACCTGCGAAGCGAGCTTCGTGAGATCGTCACCTCTCTGGATCGAATAGGGCCCGTGAACATGCTTGCCGTCGAAGAGCATGAGGAGGAGCGCGCGCGACTCTCCTTTCTCTCGGAGCAACGCGATGATCTCGTGGAAGCCAGAACTGACCTCCGCGCGGCCATTCGGGAGATCAATGAGACCGCAATCGAACTTTTCACGAAGACCTTCGAGGCGATTCGCAAGAACTTCCAGGACACCTTTGAGCGGCTCTTCGAAGGAGGGGAATGCAACCTTTGGCTTCAGGATCCTGATGATCCGCTGGAGTCCAACATTGAGATCCATGCGGCTCCTCTAGGAAAACGGACCCGGCGCATCGATCTCCTTTCGGGCGGCGAGCGAGCGCTGACCGCCCTCTCTCTTCTCTTCGGGATATACCTCGTGAAACCCTCCCCGTTCTGCGTTCTTGACGAAGTGGACGCCCCCCTGGATGAGGCCAACATCGGTCGGTTCATCCAACTGTTACGGGAATTCAAGGCGAAGAGTCAATTCGTGGTGATCACCCATAACCCACGCACAATCGAAGCGGCGGAGTGGATCTACGGGGTTACCATGGAGGAGCCGGGAGTCAGCTCCATCGTTGGGGTGCGCCTAGATGAGGTGTTGGAGACCGCGACGCTCTAAATGCGGGTCAATATCGTCGGTTCCGGAACCCTCCTTCCGAATGACTGTCACCATTCTCCAGGACACCTTGTAGAGGTTGGTCACGCGAGCATTCTGCTCGATTGCGGGTCGGGAGTTCTGCACGGACTTGCCCGAGATGGGAGGGACTGGAGGGCGATCTCCCACGTGGCGATCAGCCACTTCCACACTGATCATTTCGGGGATCTCCCAGCGCTTTTGTGGGCCTGGACCCACGGCGTTCCGAAGCAGGATCAGCGGGCTCGAAAACTGTTCGGTCCTAAGGGTATGAGCCGAGTCCTAGGGGCTCTGGCGGATGCTCACGGGGATTTTGTACTCGAACCCGGCTGTGCTCTCGATGTGGTCGAGCTGGGTCCAAATGACGCTTGGGAGGATCCGTACGGTGACTTTGTGCTTCGAACTCACAAGACGAGACACACGAAGGAATCTGTCGCGTACCGGGTCGAGACTGAGGGGAGTGCCATCGGCTACACAGGCGACACCGGTCCGCATCCTCCCCTCGGTGTGTTTTTGCGCGGGATGGAGCTCCTGATCTCGGAGTGCTCTGTGCCTGATGACGCTCCGGTTGAGAACCACCTTTCCCCAAGAGGGGTGGCCGAGCTGGCGGCAGATGCCCAACCAAGAACCCTAGTGCTCACCCATATCTATCCGCAGGTCGAACGTGAGGGGCTTGCGGAGCGCATTCGCTCGCTCGGATTCTGCGGGGCTGTGGAGCTGGCGGAGGATGGACTCGTGATTGAGATATGAAGGGCTAAATCCGAGCTCTTCGGGCCCGGACTGAAATGACAACGTACGGACACGGGTGCTGAACACGAGAGAGGGCGCAGGGGTGAGAGAATCACTGAACAGCACCTCTTGGAGAATGGGATTGGGAGGTCCTGGATCGGAACTGTTGGTCGGGAAATATAGAGGTCGGCCTCGTGGTTTGCCGGGGGAACAAACTCGCATTTGTTGAAGTCAATAAGAACTCTCAATGAAGCTTGGGGGGACACGCTTGAGTCTGTCTCGGGGAAAAAGTGGAGGGAAGTAGATGGCACCGCAGTCCGTCAACTCGAGACTCGATGGAGAGGGTTTGCAGGAGTTCACACGCTGAGTTTCGATACGGTTGCAGCTGATCTGGTCCCAGGTCGACAACAGAGGCTCCGACATCTCCCATGCCCGTGGCGGATCGGCGAGCTTAGAAGTTGACTGCGTACCCCCAGCGGGGGTAGCTTCCCGTCGTGCCCCAGGTTCACAGGTTGAAAGCTCGCGAAACCCGTCAGAACCTTGCCGGTAGCAGCGGTAAGCGAAGTGATCGATGCTGTGGTCGACCTGGGGCATTGTCTTTGTCCCGAGGCTCCTACTGAGGTTTCTCTCTCCCGTACGTTGTCGTGTCACACACCGCCCTCGCTCGTAAGTACCGACCTCGACGATTCTCTGAGGTAGCAGTACAGGAACACGTGTGTGAGACCCTCCGTCGCGCTGTTCAAACCGATAGGGTTGGGCACGCCTATCTCTTCTGTGGACCTCGTGGCGTGGGGAAGACGACCCTCGCGAGAGTGCTTGCGATGGCGCTCAACTGTGACGACCGTTCTGATGACGGTGAGCCCTGTGGGGTCTGCGACAATTGCAAGCGGATTTGGAGTGGGGCGACCGCTCTGGATGTTGTGGAGATTGATGCGGCATCGAACCGAGGTGTTGACGATGCGAGAGATCTCCGTGAGCGGGCGATGTATGCCCCCTCGGAGCCGGGCCACACGAAGGTGTACATCGTTGACGAGGCTCACATGCTCACGCGGGAGGCGTGGAATGCCCTCCTGAAGATCCTCGAGGAACCGCCGCCGGGGGTCATCTTCGTATTCGCGACGACAGAGCCACAGAAAATTGAACAGACCGCTTCGCCCGTCCTCTCTCGGTGTCAACGCTTTGACTTCCGGCGCCTTGGTCTGCTAGACATCGTGAAACGGCTCAAGGAGATCCTCCAGAGCGAGTCGGCTAGCGCTCCTGATGAAGCGTTGCGCATGATCGCTCGGAAGGCCGATGGGGGGATGCGTGACGGCCTCTCTATCCTGGATCAGGTCCTAGCGTTTTCCGAGGGTGAGTTAACCTCAGAGACTGTCCAAGACGTGCTGGGCGTGATTAGCGAGGAGCAGTATCTACTGCTCTTCGACATCCTTATTGAGCGCGACCGTCGCGGATTGTTCGAGCTCGTCCAATCATTGATCGACCACGGGTATGATCTGGTGGAGTTCTACTACGGTCTGATGGAGGGTCTTCGAACGCTTCTCCGACTCAGGGTAGAAGGGGGTGCGCCCGACCTTTCCGAGCACTCCCAAGAGGAATGGGAGAGGAGGGCGCAGGGATTTGGGGCCGCTGATCTGGTCAGAATGCTCGGAATGGCTGCGGAGATCGAAACGGAAGGGAGTCTACGGAGAACTGCTCAGCCCCGGGTTCTGATCGAACTTCTCCTGCTCCGCTTCACCTACCTGGATCGGACCGTCGAGCTGGAGACGCTTTTTGATGTATTGGGGGGTGGCCGGCCTCGAACTTGCGTTGGGCCCGAGGAGCGAAGCGGCGGGAGTGGCTCCTCACCCCATCACGACTCTCCCGAGGACGAGGCCAGTTCCGAGGATCCGGCCCCGGCCCTGGATGCCCTGATGATGTGGCAGAGTCTCCTACGCGAAGGCAAGGGCATCCCTCGAGGGATGCTGACGCTACTCAGAGGAGCCGATGCACGCGTGGACGATGAAGGTACGTTGGAGCTGAGGATGATCCCGGGCCCAGTTCTGGATAGGCTCCGTGGGGGTGAGGGGAGGATTCTGGAGGAGGCCTTGGCTCAGATTGCACCTCATGGCATTGAGATCCGCCTCCTTGAGATACAGGATGCGGACAGTTCGGCTGAGTCTCGGATCTCTGCGGGCGAGGTCCGGGAGGGGCGGCTCAGGGACCTTTTGGATAGGGAACCCGGGCTTCGCTCGGCTGTAGAAGAACTAGACCTCGAACTCCTAGAGTGATTGGGGTTTAGCTTTGTTTCGATAGATGACTTTCTGGCCACGTTTGGCCTCGGAAGCTGTTTGCTGTCCGGGCCTTCATCACTAGGACATTCCCGGCATGAATATCCAAAACCTTATCCAGATGGGCCAACAGATGCAGTCGCAGATGTCCCAGATCCAGGAAACTCTTGGAAGCAAAGAAGTATCGGCTTCGTCGGGTGGGGGCATGGTCACCGCTGTTGTGGACGGGAAGGGTGCAGTGAAGAGAGTTTCGATTGATTCCACGGTTGTGGACCCTGGGGACGTGGAGATGCTCGAGGATCTGATTTTAGCGGCCGTTTCGGAAGCCCAGAGCCAGGCGCGTGGCATTTATGAAGCCGAACTGAAGAAGGTAACGGGTGGGCTCCCTCTCCCGATGAAGTTGTCCGGTCTTCTCTAGCTCTGAGCAGATGTCCGTCATCGACGAGGCGACTCGTGAATTCGGTCGACTGCCAGGGGTCGGACCCAGGACAGCGACGCGCCTTGTGTACCACCTGCTAAGGAGTCCTCCAGAACAATCTAAACAGTTGGCGCGGTGTATCGTCTCTCTAATTGATCGGGTTCGGGCGTGTGAAGTCTGTGGGAACTTCTCGGAATCGCAGAAGTGTGCGGTCTGTATCGACATCAGCCGGGATCGGTCGGTGATCTGCATCGTAGAGAACGCTTTCGATGTGCGGTCGATCGAACGCACCGGGCAGTTTAAGGGGATGTTTCACGTTCTGGGAGGGGCTCTTTCGCCACTGGATGGAGTGGGGCCGGAGCAACTTCGCGTGGCATCGCTCCTGACCCGAATCCGAGAGGCAAAAGGGGAAATCCGAGAGGTGATCCTAGCCACTAATCCATCTGTAGAAGGGGAAGCCACGGCTGTCTACCTTGAGGCGTTAATCCGGCCACTAGGGCCCCGTATCACGCGACTGGCAAGAGGGATTCCCGTGGGAAGTGATCTGGAGTACATCGATGGTTCCACCTTGGCCGAGGCGTTTTTTGGTAGACGGGAGATGTAACTGGGCAATCATAGGCCAGATAGCCCGCGCACAACGTGAGGTTAGAGCATGGAGGATGACACAAAGAAGCTTCTGCGAGTCACGGGAATCACTACGTTTGCTGTCGTGGCTATTGGTACGGTTGCCTCCCTGTTGGTCCGGGATCAGATTGGCCGCCAGCGCCGGAATCTCTTCAACCCCCTTGCGATCCGGCGCATGGCGGCTCTTGAGCATGTAGCTCGAGGGCACCCCGATGTGGATCGCATCAACCTCCTCCGAGATTATCTTGCCTGGGAACCTCGGAAGCTTCTGAGGGACCGCGCGATGATGATTGTCGAGCGGATGGAGCATAAAGCCCTAGAGGGAACTGGACCGATTGAGGAGCCAGTGGCGTGAACTGCCGCAATGAGTCAGTACAACAAGTAGAACCTCGACGATGTCCTCTTGGTCCAAGATCTGTGCGCACAGCTAAATGTGGGTGGGATGCCAGACTTCGAAGCGGTGGCCACCTGTGGTGAAGGCATTGAGCTGAACTTCTTACCATGGCGCTGAACCGGCTTGATCTGCCGAACGTCATCACGGTTGCGCGTATTCTCGCGTGCCCAGTCCTCTTCGTTTTGATCCTTTCCTCGAACGTAGTCCATCTTACGCTTGCGTTCCTAATCTTCTTCGCCGCGGCGCTCAGCGATCTGTGGGACGGCTACCTGGCTCGGAAGCACGGGTGGGTCACCGATACGGGTAAGCTTCTCGACCCACTAGCTGACAAGCTCTTACTGTTGGCGACGTTTCTTCCCTTCTTCATCGTCTCTCACCGACCTGAGTCAGTCACCAATATCCCTTGGTGGGGCTCATTCCCTCTTTGGGTAGTTGCAGTCATCTTCGGTCGCGAACTACTGGTGACCTTCTTTAGGACCTGGGCGGCGCAGAGGGGGGCGGTCGTTGAGGCAGGATCCTCAGGGAAAATCAAGACACTCACTCAGAACATTTTCTCCGGTTCGCTCATCGGTTGGTACGCCCTGGCGCGCACAGCCGAGGGGCGAGGTTGGGAGGGCTCCCTCGGGTGGACCCTGTGGAGCTGGTTCCATGGGACGGTGGTGGCTGTTTCGCTCGCGCTTGCACTTATGCTGACGGTTTATTCGTTGGGGGTATACTACTGGGAGCATCGGCAACTGCTTCGGGGGGCCGGATAGCTGAGTCGATGAGCGTCATTTCACTCCGGGATCTTTCTCGGCAGGTTGGCGAGTCGCTTCTTCGCCGCGACTGGACTGTCGGCCTTGGCGAAAGCTGCACTGGCGGACTGGTCTCGAAATTACTCACCGATGTTCCGGGGAGTTCACGGTATCTGAGGGGCGGTGTGGTCACCTACGCGAACGAGGCGAAGATTCAGTTGCTGAGTGTAGACGAGGCGTCAATCACAGTGCACGGCGCGGTCTCAGAAAAGGTGGCTGCTGAGATGGCAGTGGGTGCGGCTGGAGCTTTCGGGGCTGACGTAGGGCTTGCCGTTACCGGTATCTCCGGCCCGACCGGAGCTTCTCCGGGGAGGCCACTGGGAACGGTGTGGTTTGCACTGTCCATGCCCGGGAGGGTCATACGAGAGGTGGCCCGGTTCCCGGGCGATCGCGAAGCAGTGAGAGAGTCTGCGGCTGGATACGCTTTGAGACTCCTCCTCCAGGTAGCTTCGAAGGGAGAAACTGATAAATGAGTGAGTTTGGCTTGGGAGATAAGGAGATGGCCGAAGAAGCTGAGGATGGGGATCCGCCGGCAGACGTAGAGGAGCCTGATCTGAAGGTGCAGGTCGAAGAGCTATGTCGGGAACTTGAGCTTATCAACGATCGGCATCTTCGCTTGGCAGCGGAGTTCGACAACTATCGCAGACGGTCCCAGGTGCAGTTGATGGAGTCTGGCATGAGGGCTCAGGCGAGTCTGGTAGGTACTCTGCTTGATGCTCTCGATGACCTCGGTCGGGTGACTTCCATTGATCTGGGGGTCGCGACGGTCGAGTCGGTCCTAGAGGGAGTGGCCCTGGTCGAACGAAAGCTGTATCGGCTCTTGCAAGATGCGGGTCTGGAAGAGTTGGATCCGGAGGGAGAGCCCTTCGATCCAAACGTAATGGAAGCAATGGTTCGGGTGCCCGCAGAGTCTGAAGGGGACGACGATATGGTGGATCAGGTCTTACAGAAAGGGTTCCGGTTCGGTGGTCATCTCATTCGCCCGGCCCGCGTGAGCGTACGCAAGTTTCAATGAAGGTCCCGCTCCGCAAGAGACTTTCACGATGAGCATCGCCCGGAAGGACTTTTACGAGATCCTGGGAGTCTCGGAAAAGGCAGACCAGGACGAGATCCGAACGGCCTACCGGAAATTAGCCAAGAGGTACCATCCTGACACGAATTCTGGAGATGTGGAGGCAGTGGAGCGCTTTAAGGAGATTGGTGAAGCGCATGGTGTCCTCTCCAACGATAAAAAACGTAAAGAATACGATCAGATGCGGAAGTTCGGGGCTTTCGACTTTCAAAGTCCTCAAGGTGGCCCTGGTGGAGGAGGTTTCTCCACGGGCGGTGGCCAGGGAGGCCCTGGCTTCTCTTTTGAAGACCTGGGCGGCTTGGGCAGCATCTTCAGTTCGGTCTTCGATCGTGGCCCACAGGCAGGCGGTCAGCAGAGACCCCGTGGGCGGCGTAGAGGCGAGGATGTAGAGTATGTGGTTGAGGTTTCGTTCCAGACCTCCGCCAAGGGAGGAAAGATTTCAATCAGCGTCCCGATCACCGAGGAGTGTGCCACCTGTTCGGGTTCGGGTGCGAGACGAGGGCAGGCGCTTCGGACCTGCGTAGAGTGCGGAGGGAGTGGGACTGTGTCCTTCGGCCAGGGTGGATTTGCCGTGAACCGTCCGTGTCCGGCCTGCTTGGGGCGCGGTCAACTGCCTGAGTCACCCTGTCCGTCCTGTGGAGGAGGTGGCACAGTTCGGCAAAAGAGAAAACTTCAGGTTTCGGTACCTGAGGGGACGGAGACAGGTTGCAAACTCCGACTGTCGGGTCAGGGCAAAGGGGGCAGCCTGGGGGGAGAGCCCGGGGATCTCATCCTCACCTTCCAAGTGAAGTCCCATCGGTTCTTTCGACAGGAGGGATCAGATATCCATGTGACGGTTCCCGTCAACGTCGCGCAGGCGATTCTCGGTTCGAAGATCCGTGTGAAGACGATCAAGGGTCGGCACCTGATCTTGAGGATGCCACCTGGAACTCAAAGTGGCACGAAGTTCCGAATCCGGGGGCAGGGGGTAGTGAAAAAGGGGAAGCAGGGAGATCAATATGTCGAGGTCAAGGTCGAGGTCCCGGACTCCATATCGGAGGAAGGAAGGGAGCGGATGCGCGAGTTTGCTGAGGTCTCGCATCTACGCTATTAGCAGGTCACCTTCGCCCTCCGAGCGCTGGTTATCCTGCCCCCACCTAGGAGTCTGTCCTCCTTGAAGATTGCGGCAGACTGGCCTGGACTGACCGCTTGCTGGGGTTCTTCGAACTGGATCTTAAGTTCGCGGTCGATCCGCTCAACCCTACCCTTGACGTCTGGGGCCCGATGGCGTATTTGCACTTGGATCTGATCCCCAATTGCTGGAGCAACCGGAACGAGCCAGTTCACCTCCTGCACGGTCATGTGGCTTGAAAAGAGTTCTTCGTATGGTCCGACCACAACCTCTCGGTCCTTGGGGCGGATCTCCACTACGAAGAAGGGCTCCGGAAATCCTCCCCCCAGTCCCCTCCGCTGGCCAACGGTAAACCCGGCGTAGCCTGGGTGTTCTCCCACCACTACCCCGGCGGTGGTAACAAATTTTCCAGGCTGTAAAGCGGGATGTAGTGAAGGAAGTCTCGTTCCCAGAAAGCTCCGGTAGTCGCCCGTTGGAACGAAGCAGATGTCCTGCGATTCAGGCTTGTCAGCCGTAACAAGACACAGGGTCCGTGCCTTCTGGCGGACTTCGTACTTGTCCTGACCGCCGAGAGGGAAGTGAAGCAGAGGAAGTAGCTCAGGGGACAGTCCCCATAGGAAATATGCCTGGTCCTTCTCGCGGTCCACCCCCCGTAGGAGCGCGGGTGGTTCACCCGGTTCATGCCTCATTCTGGCGTAATGCCCTGTCGCGATCCCGTCGCAACCTAGCGCCCGACCACGATGAAGGAGATCCCTGAACTTGATGTTCGAATTGCAACGAACGCAGGGGTTCGGCGTTCGGCCTTTCGCATACTCGGACACGAAGTCATCCACGACGTCTCTCGTGAACTCCTCCTCCACGTCGAACACGTAGTGCGGGATACCGAGGTGGTCCGCAACCCGGCGGGCGTCCATGATCCCATCCAAGCCACAACAGGTTCGGGAGGGGGTGGGGGTTTCCTTGTAACAGAAAGTCTTCATGGTTGCACCCACCACCTCGTGTCCTTCTGCTACAAGCAGGGCGGCCGTGACCGAAGAGTCCACCCCGCCCGACATGGCCACGAGGATTCGCTTCGCTACAGCCGTGACCTGGGACATGGGTACTCTTCCTTAAGACCGTTGAAATTGGCGGAGTGAACTTGATTGGCCTGGCCGCTCCGGTGTGACTTCAGTCACGGAGGCTAGCACAGTTCGGCCAGGCTCTGACCCCTGCCTCCATCATGCGTTCCACATCTGCTCAATGATTGGGGGGATCCGTCGGATAGTTTCATCCACCTCCCCCTGGGTGGTGGACCAACCGAGTGAGAGTCTAAGCGGGGCGATATTCTCCACGTCACTCCCATAAAGCGCTTTTAGAATGGGACTGACAGACACGCTGCCACTGCGGCAGGCAGATCCCGCTGAAACTCCAATGCCAGCCAGGTCCAGTGCGCTCGGAAGGATATCCCGCGGGAGATCCGGGATTCCGAGGCTCAGGATATGAGGTGCGCGAGCGCCCTCCGCCCCGTGAATCTGAAGTCCGGGGAGGCGGCTTTGAAGCCCTATTTCCAGCCGACGCCGGAGGGCTATGAGTCGGGTGGCCTCTTCTTCCAGGTTTCGCACGGAGAGCTCGAGTGCCCGTGTGAACCCGACAGCTCCCGCTACGTCTTCGGTCCCGGGCCGGATGTTCTGCTCCTGCCCTCCTCCGAAAAGGCGTGCTTGAATCTCGGTACCTTCAGCAATGACCAACACTCCGGTGCTTCGAGGTCCCCCAAGTTTGTGGCCGGACAGGCTAAGCAACGCCACCGGCGTTCGGTCCAGTTCGAGGGGGATCTTCCCAGCGGCCTGAACGGCATCGACGTGGAGGGAGACTCCGGCTTTTCTACAGATATCGGCGACCTGGGGGATGGGAAGGATCAGACCCGTTTCCTGATTTACCCACTGAACCGAGACCAACTGAGCCGCCTGAGCACGAAGCTCTTTCTCGTCCGGGAGCGCCAACTCACCTTCCGGAGAAATTGGGATCACCTCCACCACAGACCCCATAAGGGCGGCTGCTTCCATCGCCTCTCGGACAGCGGGATGTTCCAAGGACGAGCGGAAGAGACGCGGACTTCCCTGGCCGTGAGACTGTGCCCATTCGACACGGCCCAGGATCGCGAGATTGATTGATTCGGTGCCACCACGGACGAAATGAACCTGCTGAGGTCCCGTGAGGAGGATGGCCGCGGTTCGCTCCCGCGCATCTTCCAGCGCCACTCGAGCTTCTCTTCCCCACCGGTGGACCGAGGATGGGTTTCCAAAGCGATCCCTCAGGGTGGCCATGGCAGCACTCACCTCCGGCCGGATCGGAGTCGCTGCGGCATGGTCCAGGTAGATCGAGTCCATATTCCTTTTCGAATCCTTCTGTCAGTTGTTCGCGGGGCAAAGTATTTTCCCCGCGGTAGAGATCGGCGTAAGTTAGCCACCGATCCGTAAGATTCGTAACCGTATCCTCAACACTCTTCTAACTCAATAGTCTATGAGCCATGTGCTCGCCCCAGCATTTCCACAGGGTTGTCCCCGGAGTTTTCGTGCGACCGTCCATGGAACCGTATTCGCTGACCGCGACCGCCACTTGGAACACATTTGTGAAGGAGATGACCTGACCCTGATGCCGGATCCTACTACCGATGAGAGCCCAGAGGTCTGGGTGCATCTGCAAACGGGCGACCCGGTTGGACACCTCCCCCCGGAAATCGGTCGGTGGCTTGCTCCATGGATGCTCAAAGGTGGAACTGCCAAGGCAATCGCAATAAGAGTGGGAGGACGGGACACCCCAAGTTGGCGAAGGCTCCTCCTCGAGGTCTGCTGCCCCTGACCTGAGACGTCCTTCGGCTCAGAAGGTGGAGACGCCCAGCCCCCCGAGGGTGTCGACCTGCAGTGACTCTCTGGTCCAGAACGGCTCGGCGTAGGCGGTTCGGATCCTCGATCCCCAGTAAGCTGCGTGTATCCGGACCTGAACCGTGAGGGGGCGTTCACCGCCGGGGTAGACTTCACCCATCCCGCTCACTCCCTTGAACTGGCTCGAATAGCAGGCGATCGCTTCTATCTTACGATCGATCTGATCGGTGATATCGACGATGAATGAGGGATCTGGGGCGTCTTCCCGGTAAGCGATCGCGTGGACAATCTTCGTAGGGCGAAATGCCTCCCCTGGCGCATCAAGATTCTTTAGGCCGGCCAGGTAGGAGGCGTCCCGCACTAGTCGAGCTGCGGCATAATGGTCCGGATGACGGCCCTCCAGCCAGTGAGTCACGACCACTCTGGGTCGGAGCTCCCGTATCAGTCCTGCCAGCCTAACCTTACTCTCATTTGATGTGTCTAGACTGCTGTCCGGAAGGCCGGCATTGCGGCGAAGCGTCACGCCGAGCAGGTCCGCTGCCTCCTGTGCCTCTCTCTCTCTGATCTCAGCGCTACCCCTAGTGCCCTTCTCTCCTCGGGTTAGGTCCAGGATTCCTACCTGCTCTCCTCGGTCAACACTGCGGATGAGGGATCCGCCTACGAGGAGTTCTGCGTCATCTGGATGGGCGAAAACGGCAAGAATTTCGAGAGGATCGGTCATAGATGGGTCACTCGCATCTCAAAGCGTCAATGGGGTTCATCCTAGCAGCTCGTGCCGCGGGGGCAAGGCCGAAGAAGATCCCCATGATAGCGGTCATGGTCAGAGATGCCACCACCGCCCAGAGAGGGACGACTGCGGGAATAGGGGTAGCGAAAGCGGTCAGCCAGGCAAGTCCCCCTCCCAGAGCAAGGCCGACGGCTCCTCCGGAGAATGTCAGTACAGCCGCCTCCACGAGGAATTGCCATAGGATTCCGAGGCGCGTGGCTCCCAGTGCCTTACGGACCCCAATCTCACGGGTTCTCTCAGTCACCGAGATGAGCATGATCCCGATCACTCCGATACCTCCGACAAGAAGCCCAACCGAGGACAGTGCGAGCATTACGATGAAAAAAACCGCTGTGAATCGGTCGAAGAATTCCAGCAGCTGCGTAGAGCGGATGACGGAGAAGTCGTTCTCCTCTCCTGGGTCCAAGCCCCGCATACTCCTCAGCAGTCCGATCACCTGATCCTCAGCGACCTCCATCGAGACATCGGACCTGGGGACCACGATCATCTGACCCCACTCATCGGAGATCCCCATCCGCCTAATCGCAGTAGTCAAGGGAAGTACGGCGATATGAGCGATCTGGTCCTCGAACAGACTTTCCCCCGTACTCACGACTCCCACAACCGTGAGAGGTACCTGTACAGATTCGCCTCCGTTGGCGCGAATCCGTTTTCCGACGGCGCTTTGGTCTCCAAACAGATCCCTTGCCAGTCTCTCGGTGAGGACCACCACGCTTCGTGCTTCCTCAACCTCTATCGATATGAAGTTTCGTCCCTCGATAAACTCGACGAGCCGATACTCGGGCCACTCGGCCGACTCGGCCGCTCCCATCACACCCGTAATCCGTGTCCCTTCATACTCGAGGGTCATCCCTCCAGAATCAAAGGGATCCTGTAGCCCGATGCTGAGGACGGCGCTCTGTACCGCAGGGAGCGCTGTGGCCCGCCGTGCTTCGTCGATGCTCACTGGTATCCGGTTCCACCACTGGGGGCGTCCACTGCCATCTGGGATCAGCTGCACGTCTGAAAGATCGAACCGGGTGACGAAGAAGTTCCGGGGACCCGCGGCCTCGATCCCCTCTTGCACGGCGCTCCGAATTCCGGTGATCAGCGCGGCCATGATCACGACTACGGCGACTCCGATCGCGACCCCCAAGATTGTTAGCCCCGCACGGAATGTATTCGCACGGATGGAATCCACGGCGACCCATAGACCCTCTGCCAGGTTTATGAGTGTTCGGAGTCTCGGCCCAGTCGTCCTTTTCTGTCTGCTACTCATGCCGCAGCGCCTCCACAGGATCCATCCTGGACGCTCGGAGGGCGGGGTAGACACCTGCGCTCACACCGACCAACAATCCCAAGAATACGGCCAAGAAAATCCACTGAACGGAGATTGCGGCCGGGAGTGGAGTGGTCCACCGAACCACTCCCGTAAGGATGACTCCGATCGTGGCTCCCATGAGGGCCCCGCTTCCTGAGAGGGTGGCCGCCTCAACGAGGAACTGCGTGACGATGTCCACGCGACGTGCACCGAGTGCCATTCGGACTCCCACTTCTCTCGTCCGCTGGAGTACTGAGACTAGCATGATGTTCATGATCACAATGCCGCCCACTACGAGTGAGATTCCTACCAGTCCCGGGAGTGCCAGGAATAGGATGTTCGAGATCCGGTCCCAGAAGGCCAAGGAGTCTTCGGCCGTCTGGAGATGGAAGCTGTTGGACTCCGCTGGACGGAGGCGCCGGTGGACCCTCAGAGCGGCCTCAGCGTCCAGCAGGGCGATGTTGAGCTGGTCTGGATCGCGCGTTTGGATCACGATGCCGCTGACGGTTCCTGGACGGCTCACGAACCGTGACGCTGCGGATCGGGCAGGCACGAGGATGATGTTGTCCAGAGACCGTCCCAGCATGCTTCCTTGCTCTTCCAGGACGCCGACCACCCTGAATGGAAAGCCTCGGAGTCGGATACGCTTTTCGAGCAGACTGCCGTTAGGGAACAACGTTTTGGCTACGCTGGTTCCTAGGATCGCGACCGACAGACCCCTTTCTGCCTCCTGCGGGGAGAACGGCCTCCCCTGCTCCACAATGTAGTCTCGAATTTCGAGGATCTCAGGGGAGACCATCCTCACCCTCACATTCTGGATCTCCAGGCCGCCAGGCACTCGGACCTCGGTCGATGTTCCGGACTCCACACCTACCAGCGCCGATACCGACAAGCCTTCCCGGATTGCTTCGGCATCGTCGAAGGTGAGGCGAGGTCGGCGACGCCATTCCCGCCGCTGAGCGGGGTCGGTGTCAATCTGGATCTGAGGGACCCGGCGCACCTGGACCGTGTTGATCCCAAAGATTTCTTCGGACAGGTCCTCGGTGATGTACCGATCCATGCCCTCGACGACGCTGACCACGATGATGAGGAAGATGACGCCGATGATCACACCCAAGAGACTGAACGCGCTCTTTAGTTTCTCCTGACGGATCTGTAGAAGGCCAAGACGAATCCCTTCGTGGAGTTGCATGAAGTCAGTTGCACAAAGAGCCGGTCGTCATCGACGCTGATTGTCAACGGCCAGGTGCACATTATCACCGTCGCTTAGATCCTGGATGGTCTGATACGAACCACTCACGATGGTATCACCGACCAAAGAGTCCGAAAGGATCTCGAAGTGCTCTTGACCGGTGATCCCAAGGGTCACGGGAGTCCAGACTGCAACTCCGTCGTGGACGACGAACACACCTTCAAAGGGGCGTGATTCCCGCATGCGTCCGATGGGGCCCGTCGGTTCGTTGTCTTCCTCATCCGATGGTCTACTGAACTGGATCTGATCGGCGTTCTCTGCGGAACGGACTGTGACGGAAATGATAGGGACCGTAGGAACTCCCATCTTCTGGTCCACAATGATGTCGGCGTTCGCGGAGAGGTCTGGGCGCAGTGCGGCCGGCGTATCTAGAAGAGTGAGGATCACCTCGAAGTCGACATTACCAGTGGCCTGGGCCGTGCCCCCTCGCGAGTTGATCTGGATGGCGGAGTTCCCGATCGAGGAAACGCGACCCGAAAACATCTTACCAGGGAACGCGTCGAGTTCTACGATGGCCGAGTCACCCACCGAGATCTGAGGCACATCGGTTTCATCAACCGCCATCACAGCCTCTACGGTCGAGAGATCTCCGATCGTGAGCAACAAGCTGCCGGGGTTGTTCATGGTGCCAACGACAGCGGTTTCCCCTTCCTCGATGTTGAGGCGGATGACCCGTCCTGAGATCGGTGCGCGGATGGTGGTCTTGGACAGCTGGTCTTCCGCCTCCTCAAGCCCGGCTTTTGCCTGCTCTGTCCCGTACAGGGTGGATCTCACTAGCGCTTTCTGAACCTCGACAGCAGTCTGCGCCTCTTCGATAGCCTGTATGCTGACGAGATCCGGATCCCGCTCAACGATCCCCTGTAGGCGGGCCAATTCGCGCTCTGCTTGCAGAAAGTTGGCCCGCTGTTGAGCGACCTGGGCCTCCGCCTGGCTGAGGGTTGCCCGGGCTCGAGAGACCACCGCCCGAATCTGGCTGGGGTCAACCGTGAGGAGGATCTGTCCCTCCTCGACCTCGTCACCATCTTCGACGGTGAGGTCTGTGACACGGCCCATCACATCGGACGAAATGTTGACCTGACGGCGCGCCCGTACCTGTCCAGTCGCTGTAATCGTGGATATGAGATTGCGCTTCTGGACCACTTCGACGCGGACCTCTACTCCGCGATCAGCCCTCAGGATTTTGGACCATGCGACCGCACCGATAATCGCAAAAATCACGATTCCGACAATGAGTTTTCGACCTCCACTCATTCGCTAGTCCTCATGGGTTCCAAGGGGAGAATCCCGCGGCAGCCTCTTCAAGAAGCTGCTCCTTGCGGTTGGGAAAAAGGTAAACAAGATCTTGGAATGCCTCCACGCTCTTACCTATGAACGACCGCAGGGACCCTCTTCAAGGCCGGGTGTCACGGCACGGTGGTTCGAACTGCCGTATAGCCCGAAGAGGAGTCGGTGACTTTGAGCACTTTGCCCTTCAGGTCGACCCAGATCTCTCGAATCTCTTGGCCGACCGAGAGCCGGAGGTGTCGGCTGTCGACTGTCTGGCCGGCGATTTGCACCGACTCCCGGGCTGAGTCGGTGACCACGAACTCATACTGTCGCGCCTCCCGTGGCACGATGATTGGAAGAGGCCGATTTGTCACTAGGAGTCGTTGGGAAAGGAAGTAGTACTGGTGCGCAACGTTCGTGTCTAGGAGGAAGGTTCCAGGTGCCATGCGCAACTCTCGCTCTTGATCGCCACGGTCTGACCGCATTCTCAGTAGGAAACGGCCATTTCCTGGGGTCACGAAGACTTCCTCTTTTCGACTACCTGAGATTTTTATCTGATAGGCGGAGACGGTCATCACTCTCCCCACCACCTGAAGCGCTGGTCTCAAATCGAGCCGCTCCCCGGGAGTGGTGATCGTGATTTCGGCTGTTGCAATCATCTGGACATTGGGTCCGACACCGGACCGACGGATGATGAAATCCTCCGTCCCAGCTCGTCGTCCGTTAATCAAAATCTCAAAGATACCCTCATCGACGACTACGCTTTGACCGGCCACGACGCCAGGCATCAAAGCCAGCATGGTCAATGTCAAAAGTTGGAGAGGATTTTGGATAGTCTCAACTCTCATAAGGCCTGCCGGTTGGTTCTTGGGGATATCGTTGATCTGTCCCTGGATGAGTTGGCTACCCCGGGGTGCTTGACCTCGGTCCCCTATTTTCCCTCTGAGGTCGGATTCATCTTCCAGCGTGGTTTTTTCCCACCGACGTAGAGTTGAGGTAAGTGAGTCGACTGCTACGCCTGGGCCTTGTATCTCTCTGTCACTGAAACGGCGCTTCCGAAAAAGAATTGTGGGGATTCTTGCCGATTGTGGATTGGGATGTTGTACTCCGACGCCGTGTTTTCCCAGTACGTCCACCCACAACTGTCCTGGCTACCGTTCTTGAAGATAAGCAGTATCAACTCATTGCCTGAGGTAAAGCTGCCGTTGGCTTGTGTTTAACTACAGAATAAGAGGACCCTGAAGGTGTCATCACCCGCCGGGTATATTTCACTGCTGAAGGGATTGTGGATTCTTTCTTCATAGCCCGATAGCCCAATGTACTCAATCACTTGTTCAGGTGTCATGCCCCGGTATAAGGTTATGATCCTCAGGGTTTTGTGTCTCGCAGTCTCACAAGCATCTTCATCGTCTAAGTCGGTCCATGCAACTAATGCAGCTCCCGTAGCCGTGCCGGTCACCAGCCCGGAGGTCAATCAGATTTTCGCGGGCCAGACCAAGGCGGTAGAGCTAAAGGAGGTGCTCATGAACCCTCTCGAGAATGTGAGGGCTGCCGTGTCCACAGGCGGAGAGGTTAGAATCGAGGTCGAGTAAGTCTGGGGGGAAGTCAAGTTGAGCCTTATCGATGATGGCAGGGGTATCTCTCCCGAAGTCATACCCCGGATCTTCAAGCCGCACTTCTCTACCCGTTTCAGAGGAACTGGACTCGGTCTTGTGATCGTACGGCAGTTGATGGGGTCGTGTGACGGGAGAGTGCAGGCGGAAAGTGAAACGGAAGAGGAACCCTGATCCACAGCTGGATGATCCCGTAGATCAAGAAAACAGCGTCTCCTATGGTCCGGTCTCCCACCGCGGTTAGGGGTGACGGATACCCGGGTAGGCCATAAGTTGAATCCATGAGTGGCGGGATACTCCATCCGAATCGGCCAGAGTCGCGACCAAATCGTTTCTTCTCGGAAGGCGAGAGTGCCGCGGGGCCTCTGGTATCTGCGAAGGCCCAGGAGGACTGTTTGACCCCCGCAGAGTTGAGCAGCTGGTTGGATGAGCAACAGGAGGCCATGGCGGCCCGCTGGTTATTGGAGGTTCAGTCCCGTTCGGAGGATATCGACGGCGAACTTCTCCTCTTGATCGGAGACTTCCTACATCTGCTCACCTCCGTCCTCGCGCCCGGGTTGGGCGCTTTCCGTGAGCAGGTTGAGGCCATCCTACAGCAGGCGGCCGAACTCTACGGAAACCTGGGTGCCCACCGAGGGTTGGCTGCCGGGGAGGCTGTCGAGGAAGTGCAAATCCTAAGAAGAGTCCTCCTCCGATTCCTCTACACGCTACTGCCGGGAGGGGGGTCGGCCCGTGTGAGTCTCCGCGACTTGCTTCAGCTGAACCGTCTTATTGACCTTGGAGTGACGTATGCGAGTGTAGGGCACACCGACACCTTGTTCTTTAACCTATTCCACGGTACAGGGGTCTCGGGTGCCCCGACACCCGAACTGCTAGCTGAGGTTCGAGAGCAGGTTGCCGGAGCCTGGGATGAACTGTCATTACTCACGATCCGCGAAGGTAAGGAGGCGCCTGGTCGACTGCCGCAGTGAACGCGCCACCTGGGAAATCTTCACGGGGCTCCTAAACTTCTCTGACCTCCCGAGCGAGTTCAGACAAAGCCTCGCGGGCATCAGAAAAGAGCATCATGGTACCGTCGAGGTAGAAGAGTGGATTGTCGATCCCTGCAAATCCAGAACTCAAGCTCCGCTTGATCACGATCACGCTCTGAGCCCTGTCGACGTCCAAAATTGGCATCCCGGCGATCACGCTGGATGGGTCCCTCGCCAGCGGGTTGACCACATCGTTGGCCCCAACGACCACTACGACATCTGTCCGGGAAAACTCTGGATTGATGTCGTCCAGGTCCACGAGGAGGTCGTACGGCACGTCTGCCTCGGCTAGGAGCACGTTCATGTGTCCGGGCATTCGTCCCGCGACCGGATGGATCGCGAACCTCACCCTCACATCGCGCTCCCTGAGTAGATTAACGAGCTTCTTGGCCTCGTGCTGGCCCTGAGCCACCGCGAGGCCATACCCCGGCACGATGACCACGCTCTGCGCATACGCCAAGAGGAGGGCCGCCTCCTCTACCGTAGTGCGCCGCACGGGCTTGTCTCCCTCATCCGTGCTCGTACTCCCACTGTCGCCACTCCCAAATGCTCCGAAGGCGACGTTCACTAACGACCGGTTCATAGCCCTACACATGTGTCGGGTAAGAATGAGACCTGCCGCACCAACAAGGGCTCCGGCTAGGACCAAGAGCGGGATTCCCAGAACGAATCCCGCTGCGGCCGCTGCCAGCCCGGAGTAAGAGTTCAAGAGAGACACTACGACCGGCATGTCCGCCCCACCGATCGGGAGTACCAGGAGGACACCGAGAAGGAGCGAGAGGCCCGCTAGAATTGCCGTGGCTGTCAGGTGGTCTCCCGACGCAACGAGATATCCGGAGGCAACGAGGAGGCTGATGAAAAGGAGGAAGTTCAGAGTCCGTTGGAGGGGGTAAGTCAGCGGTTGGCCGGGCAAGAACCCCTGCAACTTTCCGAATGCAATGAAACTCCCCGAGAAGGTAACCGAGCCTACAAGGATCCCCGCCGCTACTGTGACCCCCGCTGCCATACTCACCTCGACCTGGCCCCCCGATCTTAGCAGCTCCGCGGCTGCTACCAGAGCCGAGGCTCCCCCGCCTAGTCCGTTGAAAGCGCCGACCAGTTGGGGCATGGCCGTCATCTTCACGGTTCGGGCTAGCACGACCCCGATCAGCGTACCTACGATGAGGCTAGTTGCGATAATTTCCCAGGTGACGATTCCGCGGCCGAGTAGTGTCCCGACGATTGCCAGAAGCATCGCCCCTGCGGCAAGGGCGTTTCCCCGGCGCGCGGTAACTGGCGAGCCAAGCTGCTTCAGGCCGAAGACAAACAGGCCGGCCGAAACGACGTAGATGAGGTCTACTATAAATGAGGGCACGCCTTCTCCACCTGTCTGGGGACTCAGTCTTTCCTGAACATCCTCAGCATGCGATCCGTCACCAGAAATCCCCCGACGACGTTGATCACCGCCATCACGACTGCCACGCCCCCAAGGAGGGCCGCTAGGCGGTCGGATTCGCCTCCGGCCACAAGGAGAGCACCGATCACTGTGATTCCAGAGATGGCATTCGCTCCCGACATGAGGGGGGTATGGAGGGTAGGCGGAACGCGAGTAATCAGCTCGAAACCCAGGAGCATTGCCAACACAAAGACGTATATTCCGATCAGCCACTCACCCATTGTCTAACTCCCTCCATCCGAGATACGGACTGCTCCTTCGTGGGTCACGAGCACACTGTCCACGATGTCGTCGGAGAGGTCCAGAGTGAGATTTCCATCCTGCACCAAGAGTCCGAGGAGCGCGGAGATGTTTGTCCCCAACATCTGACTCGAATGCTGGGCGACACCTGACGCCAGATTGACTGGGGCGACAATCGTCACTCCCCCGTGTAGCACCGTCTTACCGGCTTCCGACAACTCACAGTTCCCTCCGGTCTCGCCAGCTAGGTCAACGACGACTGATCCGGAGGTCATTTCCTCCACCATACCACGAGTGACCAGAACAGGAGCCTTCCTCCCAGGGATTTGTGCCGTAGTGATGACGGCGTCGGCCTTGGGGATGTGCCTGGCGAGAAAGGCCAGCTGTCGGTCTTGCTCGCTCTCCCCCAAGGCTCGTGCATATCCGCCCTCGACTTCGGCCTCTTCGGGGAGCGTCTCGTCCTCCTCGAGGAAAGTGGCGCCGAGGCTTCGGACCTGCTCTGCCGCTGCCGCGCGAATGTCGTATCCCTGAACGATTGCTCCCAGGCGTCTTGCAGTCGCAATGGCCTGTAGCCCCGCGACACCAGCGCCGAGGACTATCACTTTGGCCGGTCGGACTGTCCCAGCTGCGGTGGTGAGCATCGGGAAGAACCGGGGCAGATGGGTTGCGGCGAGGAGCACGGCTCGGTAGCCAGCAGCGGTTGCCTGTGACGAGAGGGCGTCCATCCTCTGGGCTCTTGTGGTTCGCGGAATACGCTCCATTGCAATCGCGGAGACCCCGCGGCTCGCAAGCTCTTGGAGGAGGTCTGGAGACTCGCCAGGCGATAGGAAACTTACTAGGATTACTCCGGATGGAAGGTTGCCAATTTCGCTTCCGTTGTCGGAGCCGAAACTCGGAGGTCGGACCTTTAAGATGCACTGGACGTTCTTGAGTAGAGCCTCTCGGTCGGCGTCCACCCGGGCACCCGATTGACGGTACTCCTCATCGCTCCATCCCGCACGAGCACCGGCTCCTGACTCCACGCAAACCTCCCACCCGGCATCGGCAAGCGCGGAAACGTGGGATGGGGTCAGCGCGACTCGGCGCTCCCGAGCGTGCTTCTCCGCGAGGACCATAACGCGCATGTCTCGACTCCCGGAGAAAAGAAGTGGTCTAATGACTACGGTTGAGGCTGTGGCGAAGAACAGCCCCGGCTTATGGCGAGGGTATATAAGGACCACGGTGGCTGGTGGCAATGGTTGGCTGTGAAGTCGCTCTCTGCGTCAGATGAAGACGTGAGGGTCAGCTGTGGCTCGGGTTGCGCCTATCTCGCTCCCTGCCCATCGTTCAAGCCCGCTGGGGACAGGCTCGTCCGCTGTCGTACAACCACCAAGATGGGAGTTGTGTCGGTGTCCAGCCATGTATCCGTTCTGACGATCAGGTTCTACCGAGGGGCACCGGAGAGAATACGATGACCCGGGATTGCTTCGTGATTCCGCGGAGGCGGTTCCTCTCTGTACTTTCCTCCATGGGCGTATCTGGGGGACTCTTCCCCGGCGTCCTCTGGGCCAAGGCCCAAGATGCAACCGAGGTGACCCCCGAGGTTGTCGCTGAGGCTGAAAAGGTCGTGGGGATGTCCTTTTCGCCGGAGGAACGCGATCTGATGGTCCAGCAGCTACGGGGGAACCGGAGATCCTTCGAGGCTCTTAGACAACTCGAGATTTCGGACGAGGTTGCGCCCGCATTTTACTTTGATCCTACGCCTCAGGGACGCAGCGTTCCCGAAGGACCCTCCGTCCTGCAACCCTCTGAGCCGAGGTCGCTTCCGGGCCCAAGCCAGCCCACGGACATCTCTTTTGCTTCTCTGGGCCAACTCGGTGCGCTGCTCCGTGAACGATCCTTGTCCTCGGTGCAACTCACGCAGCTCTACCTAGATCGTCTGCGCCGCTTCGACTCGGATCTCAGATGTGTCGTGACACGTACGGAGGAACTCGCGCTCGAACAGGCTGCCCGGGCGGACCGAGAATTAGATGAGGGACGCAGTCGCGGGCCGCTTCATGGGATCCCGTGGGGAGCGAAGGATCTGCTATCTACGAGCCGATATCCGACAACCTGGGGGGCAGATCCTTACCGAGATCAGCGATTGGATCGGGACGCGACCGTGGTGCAGAAGTTGGATGAGGCTGGGGCGGTGCTGGTGGCGAAGCTCACGCTCGGGGGGCTGGCCAGAGGGGATCGGTGGTTTGGCGGGCGAACGCGCAATCCCTGGGACCTAGACGAGGGGTCCAGTGGATCTTCCGCCGGCTCTGCTGCGGCTACCATTGCTGGCCTAGTGGGATTCTCCATCGGTAGCGAGACGGTGGGATCGATCGTCTCACCCTCGGCCCGCTGTGGTGCCACCGGACTTCGGCCCAGCTTTGGGCGAGTGAGTCGCTATGGGGCGATGACCCTGTCTTGGACCATGGACAAGATAGGCCCGATTTGTCGCTCAGTTGAAGACTGCGCGTTGGTTCTTTCAGAGATTCAGGGGGCCGACGGACTCGATCGGTGCGCAAGGGACATCCCCTTTGTGTGGGAAGCCAATCGGGGTTTGGACGGCATCCGGGTAGGATATCTCGAACAGGCCTTCGAGCTTCAGGGGGAGTCACAGGCAAGGGATCTTGCTGTTTTGGAGTCCCTTTCAGCTGCGGGCGTGGCACTCCAGCCGGTAGATTTCCCCGGGGACTTTCCGTTGACGGCGCTTCGCCTGATCCTTTCAGCTGAGGCCGCTGCCTCCTTCGACACACTGACCCGAAGCGGAAGAGACGATCTTCTCTTGGAGCAGGAGGAGGATAACTGGCCGAACACCTTTCGAGTTGCCCGCTTGATCCCTGCCGTGGAGTACATCCAGGCCAACCGAGCTCGGGCGATGTTGATCACGGCTCTGGATGAGGCTTGGAGGGACGTAGATGTCGTAGTAACGCCGACCCTGGCAAATGACGTCGTGCTAGCCACTAACCTTTCGGGCCATCCCGTAGTTGCGCTCCCTAACGGATTCCGTGCAGACGGCACTCCTTCAAGTATCTCGTTCGTGGGGGGGCTATGGAAGGATGCCGAGGCTCTGCAGGTTGCTAGGGTATTTCAGGAAACTACTGGTTACCATCTCCTCCGGCCTCCCTTGTTCTCCTGAACACCTAGGCATACGCGGTCCAATAGCAACCGAATAAACCTTCCGCCGTCCCAGGATGAATCTCTTGACCTCTCTCTTGCGTATGAGACAGGAGCCACCCACCCCCGACTCTCACGATCGAACCGGAGTACACGATTGTGCAACAAGATCCACAGATTGGCCTCAAGACATTCGTTCTCGCGTGGCTCATGGCACTTGGAGCCATATGCCCTGTGGGCGCGGCCGCCCAGAGATCTTCCCCCGTTGATGTGCTCTCGCTCGAAAGTGCTATCCGGATGGCTCACGATTACAACCCGGAGTACCAAATCCAGGCCAGCAGCCTAGAGACTTTGGCTTGGAGGCGCCGTGAGGTCTGGGCCAGCTTCGTCCCATCAGCTACGCTGTCCAATTTCTTCGGGTACACAGCCGGGGGAGAGAGACAGTTCGGGGATTTCACCCTCGGTACTCAGCCTGCTCTCGCCTCGTCTCGCTATAATCTGGGACTTTCACTCGATCTGAGTGGCGGATTATTCCTGCAGCCCAGTGTGGTGAACGCGCAGGAAGACGCCACGCGCGCGCAGGTCGATGGGGCATTGGCTGGCTTAGTAGAGGAGGTCACCCGGGTGTATCTGGGGACGCTCCAGGCTGACGAGGAGCTAGAGCAGGCGTTAGCAGAAATCGAGCGGACACGGGCCCACGTAAGTCAGGCTGAAGTGCAGGTGGCAGTCGGAGCGGCCACTCCCCTGGACATCCGGCGAGCAGAAACGCAGGAAGGACAGGCCGAGGTCCAGCTGTTGCAGGCCCAGAACTCAGTCGTCACGAACCGACTCGCGCTCATGCAGATCCTTGGGACGGAGGTTAGCCGCGATGTGGCCCTCACCACCCGATTTGAGATTTTTGAGTCGAACTTGGAAACGGTTGATCTCCTTCAACTCTCGTTAGCTCAGAATCCGGCTCTCCGCGCGAGCCAAAGCGAGGTTGCAGCAGCTCGGACCCAGACAAGAATAGCCCAAATCCAGTACCTGCCTTCAGTTTCTCTCTCCGTTAACTGGTCCGGTTCCGTGTTCCAGGCTGACAGGCTCGGCCCCTTGATGTCCAACCGACTTCTGCAGGTGTCCGGGCAGTTTGACGGCTGCATTCAAAACAATCGGGTTCTGGGCCTCCTAGGGGACTCTCCGGCCGACTGCAGTAGCTTCGACGTCTCGGATCCACTGGTGGAATCAGCGGTACGAACCCAGGTCATGCAGGGAAATCAGGGCTTTCCGTTTGGATATAATTCACAACCTATGTCGGTATCCGCTAACGTTTCAGTGCCCCTATTCACTGGATTCTCCCGGCAGTTGCAGATAGAGGAATCCCGCGTTGCCGCTGACAATGCGGAGCGACAAGTCATGGTGGAGGAACTCAGGCTGCGGGCGGATGTTGAGACTGCTCTGAGGACGTTCCAAACGGCCCTGCGGACGGCGGAGCTTCAGGCCGGGATCCGAGAGACCACAGTTGAGGAACTCCGCCTGGCGCAGGAGCGTTTTCGTCTGGGCCTCGCTTCCTCCATCGAGGTCGTGGATGCTCAGGCGAATCTGTCCCAGGCCGAAAGGAATGAGATATCTGCGGTCTACGACTTCCACATGTCGTTTGCCGCGTTGGAGTCGCTGGTTGGGGTATCGCTCCGGGACTAGACCTGGCTGATCGGCCCATGCCTCGGCCCTGTCAATTCCTTCTTCTTCTTCTTCTTCTAGGGGCGTCCCCAGTCTGGACCAGAGATAGCACGTCAGTTCAATCAACTGTCGATCGGGTGGCAGCGAGCGATTGGAACAGACTTCTCTGATGGGGGGTCATGTCCCCCAGGCCTATTTCTCATCCCTTAGGATAGATGCGACTCTTCATCGCCCTGAATCTACCGAAAGCGGAGCAAGACCGGATCCATCAGGCCACAGAGCCCCTGCGGACGATGGGGCTTCCAGTCAAATGGCTGGATTCTGAAAGCTATCATCTCAACCTCAAGTTTCTGGGCAATGTAAGGTCCGATAAGGTTGCTGTGGTTGAGAAGGTGCTGGACCGAGTGGCGGGAGAGACAGGAGCATTTCCTCTGACGATCGAGGGTGTCGGTGCTTTCCCGACGATCCGTCGACCCCAGGTACTTTGGGTCGGTATAGACCCCATTCCCGCTCTACGCTGCCTGAAGCAGGATCTTGAATGGGGCTTGGCAAATCACGGATTCGAATCCGAAACAAGGGCGTTCCATCCCCATATCACGCTCGGAAGGGCGGGGGAAAGCGAGGGGGCGGGTGCGTTTCGAGGGTTGGACGATCTGTCAGCGGAGCTTACGTATCAAGGGAGGGTGCCAGCTAACACCGTAGATCTGATGAGAAGCCAGCTCTCTCGTCACGGTCCTCGGTACACCCTGCTGCGAAATAGCCCGCTCAAGACCGGGTCCTAGTGAGTCTGGAATTGATGGTGACGAGGGATTCTCTCTGCCACGCTTGGCCGTTGCCAAGCTACTGGGATTGCTGAATGAGGAAGACCGAGGTGAGTTTCCTTCCGGATTAATCTGCCACAGGACCAAGTATGAGCGCACCTGACGAAAGCGAGACGGTGACGCCGCCGACCGAGGACATGCAGCCGATTGGCGGAGCGATTGTCCAGCTGGGTCGGCGTCGAAGCTGGGTCAGAGGCGTCTTGGAGCTGGCTCGCTCAGCGGCGCTCGTCATTATGTTCTTTTTCCTCGTGCGATCGGTGTTGATCGAGGCCTTCAAGATCCCGACGTCCTCGATGGAAGAGACCCTGCTCGCAGGCGACTTTCTCCTCGTAAACAAGGCAGCGTACGGTGCGGAGATCCCGGGCCTCGGTCTCTCTCTTCCGGCCCTCTCGGAGCCAGATCGTGGCGACATCATTGTCTTCCACCCACCCCATGAACCCGACAAGCACTACGTAAAACGCCTTGTGGGGTTGCCAGGTGATCTGCTGCAGATGAGGGACAAGAGCTTGTTCGTAAATGGGGAAAAGATCTTGGAGCCCTATGTCAGGTACTTGGATCCGGATGGAGACGCCGTGCACCCAAGCATGTCCTGGCAGGCGCCGTATCTCCGGGACCGGGACGCTCCGGGTCGATATCGCCCTTCTAGGGACAACTGGGGTCCCCTTGTGGTGCCGCCCGAGCGCTTCTTCGTGCTGGGCGACAACCGCGACAACTCGGAAGATTCTCGGTACTGGGGGTTCATTATGCGGGAAGCGATCGAGGGACGCCCATGGGTGGTCTACTACTCCTCAGAGCCACAGGAAGCGGATGGATTATCGCCTTTCAGTGAAGTTCGATGGGATCGGATCGGAGGGCTGGTCCGCTAGGTTTGGTCACCAAAGTTTCTCCCCAGAGCGGTTCCGTGTCAGGCTTCTCTGAGGGACTAGGTTGGACCCAGTGAACGAGCTGAAGCTAGGCAGACAGATGAACTCGGCACTCGTAGGTATCCCAAAAGCCTCTCCGCCTCCTACTCCCAGTTTCTGGGAACCTTCACTAGGCAACCCGACGAGAGACTGATGCCGGGGCCCGAATTCCGCTTTGCATAAGGGTGTTTCAGGCGGTTGACCCCGTTGACACTCGTCGAGGGGGGAAATATCCTTTAACGCTCTCGTGTTGTCTATTCATCACAGGTTGGCCGGCTCCTCGGATTGCTGAGGTACATGAAGACACCCACTCCGAAAGCGAGCGAGATTGAGCACAACTGGTGGCTCGTAGACGCCACGGACAAAACCTTGGGTCGCTTTGCCACGGAACTGGCTCGGATTCTGCGCGGGAAGCATAAGCCGATTTACACGCCGCATTTGGACACTGGTGACTACGTTGTGATCCTGAATGCTGAGAAGGTTAGGCTCACTGGATCCAAGGCAGATACTAAGACCTACTTTAGGCACTCTGGCCAGATCGGAAAACAAAAGCATATCCCGTTCCGTCGCATGATACAGACCCACCCCGAACGGATAATAGAGTTGGCGGTCAAGGGCATGCTCCCCAAGAATACTCTCGGTAGAGCGATGAGGAAGAAACTGAAGGTTTATGCAGGAAGTGAGCATCCCCACCAGGGGCAGAATCCCCAGCCGCTGGAAATCTGAGCGCTCGAGATAGAGCGACCCTCCGACCCGAAAGAAGGCGAGTCCATGGCTGCAGAGCCCACTGAACAGTATCAGGCGGTCGGTCGTCGGAAGACGAGCACCGCGAGAGTGCTGCTCAGGCCTGGGACAGGGGAGTGGTTGATAAACGACCGGAGCCTACAGGACTACTTCCCCCGGATCTTCCATCGGAAGCGAACGGAGGAAGCTTTCAAGATCACGGATTACGATGGTCAGTTCGATGTGACCGTGCGTGTGAGGGGTGGTGGGATGACTGGTCAGGCTGACGCGGTCCGGTTGGCACTGGCTCGAGCCATCCTCAAGAAAGACGAGGAGGTGCGGCCAGTTCTCAGAAGCCACGGGCTCCTCACTCGGGATTCCCGGAAGGTCGAACGTAAGAAGCCAGGACGTCCGAAGGCTAGGAAGCGTTTCCAGTTCAGCAAGAGATAGGACTTTGGAAGAGCAGAATCAGATCGATCTAAATCAGCTGATTGAGGCAGGGGTCCATTACGGGCACCAGACTCGGCGATGGAATCCGAAGATGCGGAAGTACATCTTCACTGAGCGTAATGGGATTCACATCATCGACCTGCGAAAGACCCTGGACCGGTTGCAGAAGGCTACAGCGATCACTCGAGAGATTGTGTTGAAAGGTGATCGCCTCCTCTGCGTGTGCACGAAGCCCCAACTCCGTGGGATCGTTGAAGAGCATGCTGAGCGGTGCGGGGCTTATTATATGACTGAGCGGTGGTTGGGTGGGATGCTCACGAACTTCCAGACGATCCGTCAACAAATTCGGAGACTGAAGGAACTCGAACGAGGCCAGGAGGAAAACGCCTTCGAGTTCTACACGAAGAAGGAGCAACTACTCCTGGATCGTGAGCGACTCAAGCTGGATAAGTACTTTTCTGGTGTGAAAGATATGGGCCGCCTCCCGGGCATCCTCTTCGTGATTGATGCGAGGCGAGAAGCGATTGCGATCAAGGAGGCGAATCGCCTTGGCATTCCGGTGATTGCCATCACAGATACGAATGCAGATCCGGATCGCATTGATTTCCCGATCCCAGGCAATGACGACGCGATCCGGTCTGTGAGTCTTATCACGAAGGCGATCGCTGACACAGTGGCAGAGGCGAGGAGAGAGGTGCCCGAACAGGAACGGAGGAGGGCCGACGAACTTGAAGCCACAACGTACTCGACCGAAACCGGAGAGAAGTCAGCGGCGCCGGACGATGCGCTTCGGCGCCGGGTTCGGCGACGACGTCGGCCTCGCCCAGGGGTCATTGCTGAGCTACAGAAGAAGGCGGAGCCTCAGGCTGGAGAGGTCAGCAGCCCAGAAGAGACTCCAGCTGAGGGAGTAGATAGCAAAGACTGAGGCCACCATTTTTTTAGGAGAGACAGTCGCGGTTGTTGCGCCCAAATGTGGAGACGCGAGAGGCGGTAGCCGGATGGCGGAAGGTGGCCGGGGAATCAGGACCCACCTCATCCCTGTCCCTTCTGCCTTTTTTCACGAGTGGACCTTCGCAAGTTGTGGAGGTGGAGAATCTATATAATGAGTGTGAGCGCAAAAGAGGTAAAGGCTCTCCGGGATCACACGGGAGCAGGAATGATGGATTGTAAGGGGGCTCTCCAAGAGACGGGTGGCGATTTCGAGGCCGCTGTCGACCTACTTCGGAGTAAAGGGGCGGCAAAGGCTGCGAAACGGGCAGGCCGGGTCACTAATGAAGGAACGATTGGCCACTATCTGCATCATGGTGCTCGACTCGGAGTGCTCGTGGAGTTGAATTGTGAGACGGACTTCGTCGCCAATACCGAGGGGTTCCGGGATCTCGCTCGAGATCTGGCGATGCACATCGCCGCGGCCAATCCCTTGGCCGTGCGACCCGAAGAACTCCCGGAGGACCTGCTTGAGCGGGAGCGTAAGGTCTACCTGGAGCAGGTAAGAGGTGAGGGGAAGCCAGAGGCGATTCAAGACAAGATCGTCGAGGGAAAGATGAGAAAATTCTTCGAGGAGTCGATCTTGCTCAAGCAGAAATTCGTCAAGAACCCGGAACAGACGATCGAAGATCTCATCACCGAGATTTCGTCTAGGACAGGGGAGAAGATCCAGGTTGCCCGTTTCTCTAGACTGGAGGTGGGCGTGATGGGGTAGACCAGGTTTCAGGTTCCTGGTGCATCGGCCACCCCTCCCTCATCGAACCCTCGCCAGGACGGTCACCATGACGGAGGACAACTCCCAGTTGAAATATCGCAGGGTCCTTCTCAAGTTGTCGGGGGAGGCACTCGCTGGCGAGCGAGGGTTTGGCATCGATCCTCCCGTAGTCGACAGACTCACTGACGAGGTGAGGCTCGTCAATGACATGGGAATCAAGCTCAGTTTGGTTGTTGGGGGCGGAAACATCGTTCGGGGGACGATTGCCTCGCAGAGGGGCATGGACCGCGTCACCGCAGACTACATGGGGATGTTGGCCACCATCATCAATGCGATGGCCCTCCAGGATATGTTAGAGCGCAAGGGTGTTGAAACACGGGTGATGACGGCAATCCGAATGGAAGAGCTTGCGGAACCCTACATCCGACGCCGTGCCCTTCGTCACCTTGAGAAGGGACGACTTGTCCTGTTCGCGGGCGGAATTGGAAACCCGTACTTTTCGACCGATACCGCGGCAGCTCTTAGGGCGATTGAGATGGAATCCGACGTGATCATCAAGGCCACGAAAGTCTCGGGCATCTACACAACGGATCCCGAGGAGGACCCCGAGGCGACCTTCTTGCCGACCGTGAGCTTCCATGAAGTCGTAGCCAGGGAGCTGGGAGTTATGGACTCATCGGCGGTTTCGCTATGCAGGGAGAACGACCTTCCCATTATTGTGTTGAACCTCAGGGAGATAGGTGCGGTCGGAGCGGCGATTCGGGGTGAGTCGGTCGGAACTCTCGTTTCGTAAGCGGGCCAGATATCGGTCCAGGGCGCTGCGACGCCACAAGGCCCCCAGGTGGGGTCTGTTGGTCCGCACTGGAAGACTCTGAACGAGGGAGAAGAGATGCCTACGGACGAAGAGGTGAAGCGGAATATGGAAGACGCTCTGGGTGCTGTCCGGAGAGAGTTCTCGACAGTCCGGACGGGTAAGGCAACACCGGCCCTCTTGGATACCGTCCGGGTCGATGCATACGGCTCGAGTCTCCCTCTGAACCAGGTCGCAACGGTCTCGACGCCCGATCCCTCCCTCATCGTGGTACAGCCATTCGACTCCTCTCTCATGGGTGAGATTGAAAGGGGGATTCTTCAAGCCGATCTGGGGCTGAACCCCTCCAATGATGGTCAGATCGTGCGAATTCCGATCCCTCCGCTCAATGAGGAACGCCGGAAGGAGTACGTGCGGCTCCTGCACAAGATGGCTGAGGAGGGTCGAATCTCGATTCGCCATGCGAGGCGCGAGGGGAATAATCAGACGAAGTCTCAGATGAAGAATGGCGAGCTCTCCGACGACGAGGGCTACCGGGAGATGGAGGCGATTCAGAACCTCACGACCGAATATTCTGGACGGATTGACGTTTTCTTGGCAGCTAAGGAGAAGGAGGTCATGTCCGTCTGATCGAGTCTCCCTCAGGTGGTTTGCTCAGGTTGTTGCCCAGGTATTTCCGTTTCGACAGTTTTTGTCCCTACGGGCCATTTTCCTTCTCATGAGTCACAATCAAATTACCCCCTCCGCCTTTGATGAAGTTGTTCCTCGGCACATAGCTGTGATCTTGGACGGCAATGGACGCTGGGCCGCCGATCGAGGTCTTCCACGCTACGCCGGGCACCGGGAAGGGATGAAGGCCGTCCGGGAGATCATCCTAGGTTGCATGGACTCCGGAGTTGAGATTCTTACCCTATTTGCCTTCTCGACCGAAAACTGGCAGCGTCCTGAAGAGGAGATCATCGCTCTGATGACACTTCTTCAGCTCTACGTAGAACAGGAGAAGGACGAACTTAGAGAACGCGGAGTTGAAGTCCGTGTTTTCGGGGATTTTTCTCGCATGGATGGCCCGACGCTTGATGCAGTAAAGAGAATCGAAAAAGCTACCAAGGAAGGAGAGAAGATGCGGTTAAATCTCATGATCTCCTACTCAGGGCGAGCTGATATCTTGAACGCGACCTGCGAACTCGCCCGGCGGGTGAGGGAGGGGACGCTGGAGCCAGAGGATATAGATGAAGAGACGATGTCCCAGACCCTCCTGACCGGGGACCTGCCGGACCCCGACCTCTTGATCAGGACGTCGGGAGAGTCCCGACTCTCCAACTTTATACTTTGGCAGCTTGCCTACACGGAGCTATACATCGCTCAGGTACTCTGGCCCGATTTCACACGTGACGATCTGCTGGAAGCTATCACCGAATACCAGCGGCGTGAGCGACGATTCGGCCGGATCTCTTCCTCCTGATTCTTCTTCTGCTCCGGATCCCCGATTGATGGACGGAAACGATCTTGGCCGACGCCTCATGGTTGCTGGGGTGGGCATTCCCTGCGGGGTAATGGTTGTCTATCTGGGCGTCTGGTCTGTAGGTGTGGTTCTTTCGATCGTGGCGGCGATTGGTGTGAGGGAGGTCTATCTGATCGCAGGTGCGTCCGGGGGGCGTCCATTCCAGTCGCTGGGGATAATAGCATCCGCACTGCTCGTCCTCAGTGCTGCTTTGACGGCGCAACTGGCCGTTTGGAGTATTGCTGCCGTCACCATTGTCCTGGGTCTGAGTCTGGTGGCGCTGGTCAGCGCAGTTTTCTGTCGGGGACCAGCCGATCGACCGCTTGCTTCGGTTGCCACCACGGTCCTCGGCGTGGTTTACGTTGGGGTTACCCTGAGTTTCGCTGTTCACCTTCGAGGCTTTCCGGGCGTGGCAGATGGCGGGATAGGATGGGATGGAGCGCTAATCCTGATCTTCCCCCTGACGGTTACCTGGGTAGGTGATTCAGTAGCGTATTTTTCAGGCCACCGGTGGGGTCGGACCAAACTTCTTCCGTCAGTGAGTCCAGGGAAGACGGTCGCGGGGGCGATAGGCGGGCTTCTTGGAGCAATGGTCACGGCAACGCTCTTCGCGGGTTTTCTGATCAACCCCCACTCGGGAGCCCTTCTCCCGTGGTTGTCCGCTGCTCTGGTCGGGCTGATTGTCGGATGCGTCTCTCAGGTTGGAGATCTTGCGGAATCACTGTTGAAAAGGGAGGCATGTGTGAAAGACTCGGGGACGTTGTTCCCGGGCCACGGGGGGGTTCTGGACAGATTCGACTCTATCTTTTTCAGCCTGCCCGTCACATATGCGCTCTTCCACTTTCTGCTCGAGCCATGAATACCCGCCCGTTGGTTCCGGGAGGAGACTGCGATGATCATGAGCTGACTACCCCTGTATCTGTCGACGACCGGCGTATCCGGGTTGCCATTCTGGGATCTACGGGGTCGATTGGGGTCAGCGCTTTGAGAGTGATCGAACGACATCCTGAGCGGTTCGAAGTGACAGTTCTGGCAGCAAATCGGTCTGTTGAAGCACTTCAGGCGCAGGCCCAATGTCACACACCCAGGCGGGTTATCGTCTGCGACGAGACGGCATACCACCGATACACGGGAGGGGGAGCGGAGTGGGTAGGGGGTCGGGACGGTCTGATCGAGTCCGTGACCCGGTCAGATGTAGACGTAGTGGTGAATGGGCTCGTCGGGTTCGCGGGGCTCGAGCCATCCCTTAGGGCGTTGGCGGCCGGAAAGAGGCTTGCCCTCGCAAACAAGGAATCACTCGTGGCGGGCGCGGAACTGATGGCCACGGCTCTCCGAGAGGGAGGAGGACAACTTGTACCGATCGACTCGGAGCATTCTGCTGTTATGCAGTGCCTAGAGGGCCAGCAAAGAGACTCAGTTGCGCGAGTGGTTCTCACTGCATCGGGAGGACCTTTCCGAGGGTGGGAGGCCGAACGGATGGCCGGCATTCAAGCCGAAGATGCGCTCCAACACCCGACCTGGGATATGGGTGTGAAGGTCACGGTGGACTCGGCGACGCTGGCCAACAAGGCGTTGGAGGTGATCGAGGCCCATTTCTTGTATGGGATTTCCTACGATCGGATTGAGGCGGTCGTACACCCCCAGTCCATCGTCCACTCCTTTGTGGAGTTTGTCGATGGATCCGTCATAGCTCAGTTGGGGTTTCCCACAATGGAACTCCCGATCTTGTACGCGCTGACTTATCCTGAGAGGCTTGCTGATCCAGAGCTGCGAACTTTTGATCCGGTGAAGTCGTCACCGCTCACATTCGAGCCGATTGACCTGGATGCTTTCCCGCTCTTCCAGATTGGGAACGAGGCTGGACGAAGAGGGGGGACTGCTCCAGCCGTTTTCAATGCCGCGAACGAAGTGGCTGTGGCAGCGTTCCTGATTGGGGATCTGTCGTTCCGCATGATTGCTGATGTGGTGGGAGAGGTGATGACTCGTGCCAAAACCAGGCCAGTCACGCATCTAGAAGAAGTGCTAGAGGCAGATGGAGAAGCGCGGGAGATAGCCCGCAAACTAGTTCAACGCGAGCGATCCACCGTGAGGGGATTGAACGGATGACCATTCTTTCAACTGTTGTGGTACTGGGTGTCTTGATCTTCGTACATGAACTGGGACACTTCCTGGCTGCCCGATCTGTTGGTATCCCAGTAGAGCGTTTCTCCATCGGTCTGGGTCCCCGCATCGCGGGTTTCACCCGAGGCGATACCGAATACGTCCTGGGTCTGATTCCTCTCGGTGGATACGTGAAGATGGGGGGTATGGACGATGAAGTAATGGAGGTAATAGAGGGGGGAGAGAAGAGAACGCCTATAGAGGGTGAAACTTCCAAGGAGGAGCTCACACGGCCAGCAGCAGGGACGCATCCTTCAGATGGATTCGACTCCAAGCCAGTATGGGCCAGGGCTTGGGTAATTTCGGCGGGTGTGATCATGAATATTCTGTTCGCCTTTGTCACCTATGTGGTCGTCGCGGGGGGATGGGGTGGTCCCGAGATGGAAACCACGCGACTTGGAATCCTCAATGTGGAGGTGGTACCCTTACAGGCTCAGGAATTGTTGGACATTCCCGCGGGAGCCTCGATCGTTCGCGTCGGCGACCGACCGACCAGTCACTGGGGCCAGGTTCGGGAGGCGATTCTCGACGCGCCCGACGGACCGACGTCGATCGTGTTCGAGGAGCCGACCGGAGAGGTTCAGGTCGACCTTACTGGGTCACAACTCCGAGAGCAGGTCTTCGGGGCTATGGACTACTGGTTGGATCCTGTCATCCAGATGGTGACCCCGGGCACTCCGGCTGATGAAGCGGGCATTCGTAGTGGAGATCGAGTGCTGGCAGTGGACGACCTGGAGATCACGACTTGGCCGCAGCTCGTCTCTGCCATAAGGGCCCGCCCGGAGCTCCAGGTTGAGCTCACCTTGGAGCGGGACGGCCAGCGGATCACATTGCCCGTGACTCCCGCGGCTCAGAGGGAGTTGGATCCGGAGTCTGGAGAATTGATCACGATTGGTCGGGTTGGGATCATTCCGGTTCTTCCAAATATCGCGTTTTCGTCTATGCCTCCTCTTGAGGCAGTCGCAGCAGGCTGGTCTGAGACAGTGTTCATAACTGGCCAGA